>CAJTZR010000018.1 GCA_910584035.1 uncultured Christensenella sp.
ATTAAATTTATACTAAAATTAAACAAAGCAATTATCCGCTTTTAATGCAAATAAAAATTCAAGATACATTGTTTTATTAGTTTGATTTTTAATACCATTTAATTTGAGTTTAAATTCAAACAAAGTAATTATTTGTTATTTGCATAACACAAATATAAAAAAAGACAACACAATATAATGCTGTCCTTTAAATCATTATAATATTTAATTTTTCTATTACCTTTTAATTATAGATAACTTGCAATAATGCAATTTTTATCAGTTACCTCTGTTGCCAGATTTTAATTTTCTAATAAATGCTGGCACTTGATTGCTGTCATTGCTTGGCATTTCCCTTTGACCAAAATTATTTTGGTTTGGAGTGTATGCAGGTCTTTCTTGCTTTGCTGTCTCACTTAATGGCACATAACCAGTTTCTTCAGCTGTTCTATCTTGCCATTTGTTTATTTTTTCGCTAAAGCCAGCTTCCAAATTAGCACCATTTTCGTCCTTAATACCGCCAGTTGCTATCAATGTAATCAAAATTTTACCATCAAGCCTTGAATCAATACCCGCACCAATGATAATATTTGCAGACTCGTCTACAACATCGTGTACTAATCGGCTAGCAACGTCAACCTCTTCCAAAGTTAAGTCATAGCCACCCATAATATTTAAAATTACGCCACTTGCTCCAACAATACTTGTTTCTAACAATGGACTTTTAACTGCTTGTTGAACAGCTGTGATAGCTCTGTTTTCGCCTTCGCCTTCGCCAACACCTAAGTGTGCGGAACAAGGTCCTTTGATAATATTTTTAACGTCTGCAAAGTCCAAATTAATCATTGATGGAGTTGCTATTAAATCAGAAATGCCTTGAATACCTTTACGTAAAACCTCGTCAGCCTCTTTAAAAGCTTGTACGATTGGGGTTGATTTTGGCAAAACTTGCATCAATTTACTATTTGGAATTATTAGCAACGCATCTACATATTCTCTTAGCTTCTCAATGCCTTTTAAAGCGTTGTTCATTCTCTTTGAACCCTCAAAGCCAAAAGGTTTTGTAACTATAGCTACAGTCAAAATTCCCATTTCACGGCTTAAGCTAGCAATAACTGGTGCAGCACCTGTTCCAGTTCCGCCACCCATACCAGCAGTAATAAATAGCAAATCAACGTCTTTCAACATTTCTTTTAGCTTATCTTTGGACTCTTGAGCCGCCATTTCGCCAATTTTAGGGTCAGCACCAGCACCTTGTCCACCTGTTAATTTTTCACCTATTTGAATGGTTTGGCATTTTTTACGGAACATTAAAAGTGCTTGCTTGTCAGTGTTAACAACAGCAAACTCCGCACTAGTTATACCAGAATCAATCATACGATTAACAGCGTTACCACCGCCACCGCCAACTCCGATAACTTTAATCTTTATAATACTGCTAGCATTTTCAGCAATATCGTAATTGTTATTTTCCTCAAATTCGCTCATATTGAGTCCTCCATTCATAGTAAAAAACTATCTTTATCTTTAAATGTAAATAAGTCAAATTATATTAATAATCTATAAAGACGATATTTTTTCTTTCCTAAAAAACAAAAAGTATTGCCTTTTGATAAATATCTGCAAATTAGCTTGTTTTAAGCAATTTAGTTAATCTTATAAAGTATATTGTAAGTTAAAATACCCTAAATTAAAGTTAATTTTTAAAATTAAAGTTTTAATTAACCCACGCGTTAACTATAAAAATTATCATTTTTCTGTAGGCTTAGTAGTTGTAGTACTTAAAATTGCCTCAAGATTTTTTATTTATTGAGTACCTTGACGCTCAACTCCTATAATTGATTACTGGCTTAATAAATTTAATTTAAGTAACCAACACATTTGTCACTATTTTACCTTGTTAGTTTGGAATGTCTGCAACACTTTAGGCAAATTAAATTTTTACAAGCAAGACTAAATAACATTAAAATATAAACATAGGCAAATTAAATTTATACATTCTATCATATTTTAGTAAAAAATGATTAAATTTTATTTTGTTTTATTTTGCATTTTTTGCACAGCTAAAATACCATTAGGAAAATATTTTTAACCTTTATTTGACTTAAAATATAATTTTATTATGTAAATATTTTAAACTTTATATTTATCTTTAGCAAATAATCATATTACATAAATATTAGAATAAATTAAAGCATTTACTTAATGTTGCAACTAAAACTAATAGTATATTATAACCAATTTGCAACTAAATTTACTAATTAAAAAGCTTTGATAGCAAGTTTGGTTTAGACTGCTTGTCCTTTTCACAAGTATATTGAATAATGCTTGCGGTAGAAAGGTAAATATTATTCCTTTCGTCATACTTAGCTTTTATTAATTCACAAGGTCTATTTATTGCACTTGCTATAACTGAACGTACGCCTTTGATGTGGGATATACCTCTTCCAGTTAAATAAATCTTTAAAAAGCTTTCATACTTTATTGGATATTTGGCAATTATATCACCAATTTGTTCCGCTATTTCCTCTATTCTTGCCTTTGCAATCATATTTACAAAAGACTTTTCAACATTTGCAAAACCTTTATTTGTTTCAATTTCAATTTCGCCCTCATTTACATTCAAATCTAACTCTTTTTTCAAGTCACAAGCTTGATTATAATCAATTTCCAAGCCATAAGATAAGTCATAAGCGATATGTCCGCCACCTACTGGCAAACTATTTAACGCAACAAGTCCGTCACCTCTAATATAGGCAATGTCAGTTGTCAAATAACCAATATCCACCAAAACTGCTGAGTTTTTAAGCCTTACATTTTTATCTGTTGCCATAAGACCTTGTGCAAGCGATAATGGAATAAATTTAACTTTTCTAGTATAATCACTCAATATTGTTTTAAACAAATCACAAAATGATTTTTTACACATATTAAAGGATAAACTAACCTCTAAATTATAACAGATTTTGCCCACTGGTTCTAAAGTTTCATACTTTCCGTCTAGTCTGTAGCCTATTACGCCTGAACCGATTACTTCAAATCTTCCGTCATTGTTAGGAGCAAGACCATTTTTAATTGTCACAATATCGCCAGCAGTAATTTTATGATTACAACCAAATGCCATTTTATTAGCACAAGTTTGAATTCTTGCAAAATCACTTGGAACGCCTACATAAATTGCAGATAATTTGTTTTGTGTATTGTACAATGCTTTATCTAAACAATAGGTTACCGATTTACTAACTTCGTCTCCGTTTAACCAATCTCCCTCCATAAAGCCGTCATAACCAATTTCAGAAGATGCTTTTATATTAAAAACATTGTCTTTTGCAATCATTCCGACCTTGACAAAAATCTTGTCAGACCCGACATCAATGAAAGCAATTTCGCCATTGTTAAACATACACCTTACCTCACAATTACTACGCAATAAAAACATTTACAAGCAAATTTAATAACCATTAAACTTTTAATTGCTTATACAATTAACCCAATAAATCAAGTAGTTATTGTTTAAATTGCTTTAGCTACTGCAAAATGTGGCTTAACCACACTTTGAGATAGCTTTATACAATTTAATTTTAACACATTAGGTGTATATATGTCAATACTTTTATATAATATTTAATTATAATATTATAAATATATAAAGGAAAACATTAAATTATTCTTTATCAGAAACTTCCGTTTTGCCAGTGTATTCATTATAGCTCAAAAAATTCAATTTTTCTCGCTCATCATTACTCATATTATAAAATTCCGCATAAAGTGCTTCACATTGAGTTTTTGCTGTAATGTTTGCATTTGTATTAATAACCAAAGTTATTCCTAAAGTTGATTTCATTTTTAATTTTTGACTAGTTACAAACTCAAATCTTTCAAAAGTAGCTGGAATTCTTTCATTAGTAACGCCAAGTCCCTCTAACGCCTCAATAACTTGCCTTAACGCATTTAAGTCAATGTTGTCGTCTTTTATAAAGTCACCAAGTATTTCCTCACTACCATTCAAATTATAATTTTCAAGAGGTATAAGTTCCCCTTTCATATACGCCTCGCCACCACTGACGATTTTTACAACTTTTAACTCTCTGTCTAATATAGCATATTTATCGCTGTCATTTAACTGCACTTTAAAAATAGCTGTTCTAGTCCACAAATGAATCCTAACTTTATTAGGGAATGCTCTGCTAATTTCCACTTTTAACTCTGGAAATTGCTTTTCAATTTTTGAGCAAGCTAATTCCTTATCAATTGTAAATATGCTTTGTCCTTTTTTTATTCCACTAGTATCTAAAATTTTTGCCTTGTCAAACGCCACATTTTCATCAGATGCAAGTAAAATATCTACATCATTAATAGAAAACACTACTGCCCCGACAACAAGCGTCAAGACAAATACCGCCATACATACAAAAACTATAATCAATCTTTTGTTCATAAGCCCTACCTTAATCAGCTCTTATGATATCTCCGCCAAGTGACCTAATGTCAACCTCCATACTTTGGTAGCCTCTATCAATATGTTTGATATCGTGTACAACTGTAGTACCGCAAGCATATAGTCCCATCAATACAAGTGATGCACCACCACGTAAATCTTCTGCCTTGACCTCCGCACCATAAAGTTTAGGAACGCCTTCAAAAATAGCCGTTCTGCCTTTTATGTCGACTATAGCACCCATCTTTCTAAATTCTGGTATTTGCTTAAATCTAGTTTCAAAAATATTTTCCGTTATTATGCTAATACCATCAGCTACAGCACCTAGTGCAGACATTTGAGATTGTAAATCAGTAGGAAAACCTGGATAATACATTGTATCAATCTTACCTAATCTAGGATGCCTACCTTTCGACTTTATCCTTATTATATCATTATTCACTTGTATATTGCAAGTAGTTTTTGATAATTTTGATACAAGTGAGGATAAATATTCACAATTTATGCCTTTTAATGTAATATCGCCACCACACATTGCTCCAGCAATCATATATGTACCAGCTACAATTCTATCACCAATTGGTGTATATTCCACTCCGTGCAATCTCTTAACGCCGTGAATAACTATAACGCCACAACCAGCACCATAGATTTTAGCACCCATACTATTCAAAAAGTTTTGCAAATCGACAATTTCAGGTTCACGAGCGACATTACGCAATGTGACTATGCCGTCCGCAAAAACACTTGCCATCATTAAGTTTTCAGTAGCACCTACAGACGGAATATCAAGTACAATTTCGTTAGAGGTAATTTTTTTATTGTTTTTACAATAAATTAGTCCGCCCTCTTCTGTTATATGTACACCAAGCTCTTTTAGACCTTTCAAATGTATGTCAATTGGTCTTTCGCCAATTTCACACCCACCAGGATAGGACAAAATCGCTTTATTAAATTTAGACAAAATAGAACCCAATAAAAAAATCGATGACCTAAGCTCGTGTGCAAGTTTCGGTTCAACAATTTCGTTATTAATATTACTACTATCAATTGTGATAACGCCATTTTCAAAAGATGTTACAGAACCTAAGCTTTGTAGTATTGCTAGCATATTATGTACATCTGTTATATCGGGGCAATTATGTAAAACTACTTTTTCATCAGTCAATATCGCCGCTGCAAGCAGTGGAAGGACACTATTTTTGGCAGCCAAAATGTCAAGGACGCCAGATAATTGCCTTTCCCCATTTATTATAAATCTACCCATAATCTTACTCCTTAAAGTTTCTATCTACTTCATTTTATGGCGAGTATATAATAAATGTGTATCATCTGCCTCTTTGCCTATTCTGACAAGCACACCAACAACATATAAAAACACCACCAATGATGAACCACCATTGCTTATAAACGGCAACGGCAAACCTGTAGGAGGTATACTGCCCGTAACTACTGCCACATTCAATAGAGTTTGGCAAGCAATAATTGCTGTAATACCAACCGCAAGTAAAGAAGAGTAAGAATCTTTTGCTTTCATAGCTACTTTTACACCAAGGAAAACTACATATGTAAACACCAAAATTACTGCTATGCTTCCGATAAAACCTAATTCCTCACCTATTATCGCAAATATAAAGTCAGACTCTGCAAATGGTAAGAATGTATATTTTTGCCTACTATTAAACAAACCAACACCAAATACTCCACCACCAGACAATGCATAAAAAGATTGAATTAACTGAAAGCCTTCATCTCTTGAATTTTCCCAAGGATTGATAAACGCAAGTATTCTTTTTACACGATAAGGCTCAGTAAAAATAAGTACAAATACCAAAATTATTACTGGCACTGCCAAAGCAAGCATATATCTGCCTTTTATTCCGCCACATACAAGCATTATCAAAACGGAAAGTCCAACTAACATTGTAATACTCATATTCGGCTCAAGCATAATAAGCACGCAAATTATTCCCGTTGCAATTATTGGAACTATTAAATTCCGCACTTTATCCAGCTTATGTTCGTGTATGTACCCAGCTAAAAAAAACATTAAACCGAATTTTGAAAACTCTGACGGCTGAATGGTAAATAAACCAAGATTTAACCAACGTCTAGCACCATACTTTTCCACACCCAACATTGGTATAAAAATTATTGCTAGCAATATTATGGAAATTACAAGTAAGTACCATTTGATTTTTTTATAAAAATTAGTATTGACCTTAGTTCCCATAACTAAAGCCATAATACCAACAGCAAAAGCAATAACTTGTTTTTTCACATAAAACAAGCTGTCACCAGTTTCCTTAAAAGCGTTATATCTGCTTGCACTATACTGCATTACTATGCCAAAACAACATAGCAACATAACGCAAAATATCAGTTTAAAATTAATTTCCTTAGATTTTGTCAATTTTGTAACCTCAATACGTAATCTCTAAAAAAATTCCCTCTTTTCACATAATTAGCAAACCTATCAAAGCTAGATGTCGCTGGGGAAAATAAAACATTTTCACACTGCACTTTTGATGCAATAGCAATTGCATCCTCAATATTATCCGACTTAATAACTACTGCCGATATGCCTTTGGAATCAAGGATAAGTTTATCTCTATTCTCACCATAACAAATTATCAGCTCAATATTTACTGGTAATTCAGCAAACATTTTGCGATAATCAAGCCCTTTATCATATCCACCAACAAGTAGCACTGTTTTACCTATCATACTTTTACAAGCAGATACTGTGGACGATATATTTGTTGATTTGGAATCGTCAAAATATTTAACCCCATTAATAGTGTTTACCAATTGCAATCTATGAGCGGATAATGTAAATTCTTTTAAAGTATTAACAATGATATTATTTGGCAAATGCAAAATCTTACACGCAGTTATACACGCCAAACAATTTGCAATATTATGCTCACCTTTAATATTAATATTCTGCACATCGCATATATATTCCTCATTAAAAAATACACTGCCATTTTGCACATAACAGCCTTTAACCTTAGTCTTTAGTGAAAAATAATACACATCACTTTTGATAACATTTGCAAAATTACACACAATGTCGTCATCATAATTTAATACCGCATAATCATTTTTATCTTGATTTTTAAATATGTTTAACTTGCACTTTATGTAATGTTCCATACTCTTATGGTATTCCAAATGGTCCTCTGCAATATTAAGGCAAATACCTATCTTAGGACAGAACAATTCCGTTGTCGCAAGTTGGAAAGAACTTACCTCCAGTACAGCAACTTTATCTTCAGTTATATCAAAGCTATGCTCGGCAAACGGCACACCAATATTTCCATAATAATCACTATTTATCTCTGCATTTTTTAGCAATGTTGTAATTAATTCAGTACAAGTGGTTTTTCCATTTGTACCAGTAATTGCTATGATGTCTCCCAAACTATTGCGATAACCAAGTTCCAATTCGCCAATTATGCCAATATTTCTTTTTCTAGCCTCACATAACAATTCACATTCCAAATCAACTGACGGACTTATAACAATTAAACCGACTTGCTCAAGTACTTCATTTATTGGCAAACCAGTGCGATTTATCAAACCATCAGCAACTTTAATATGCTTATCGGCATATACGGCAACTTGCCTTCCAAGTTTTACCAAACAATTAACCGCACTTTTACCACTAACGCCATAACCATAAACCAATGTCAACATACTGCCCCCATAAGCACTTATTTTTAATTTTCAAAAAGCTTAAATTTACAAAGTTAATACAACATAGGACTTATAATACTAATCAAAGCACAAACTAATGTAATCACTGTATAACAAATTGTGATTTTTGCCTCGTGTACACCCTTGTATTGATAGTGATGATGCAATGGTGTCATAAGCCATACTCTTTTACCTTTTGTAATTTTAAAGTAAATAACTTGCACAATAACTGAAATACAAGTAATTATCAGCATAATTCCAAGAATAAATATCAACAATATTTGACCAGAAAAAGCAAGTAAACACGCCATAAGACCGCCTAGTGCAAGCGAACCAGTATCACCCATAAATATTTTTGCTGGAAAGCCATTGTAACACAAAAAGGCTAACAAGCCACCAACTGCAACCGCACCAACACCTGCTAAGTTAAAAATATTTTCAGACTGCCATACACTTCCGTCAAAAGCTAACTTATTTGCAAAAATTATCAAAATAATACTAATAGCTGCAAATATCACGCTTGATACAGAAGATGCCAATCCATCTAAGCCGTCAAGTAAATTTACTGCATTTGTGGTAGCAATAAACAATAAAAATACAAGCGGTATTATCCAATATCCTAAATCAAAAGTAATATCCGTAAACGGAATAACAATTTCCCTCGCAAAAGAGCCATTATAATAACAAAATACACTTAAAATAATTGCAATACCTGCTTGAGCAATAATCTTTTGATAAGCCTTAAGTCCCAAATTTTGATGATGTTTTATCTTTAAAAAATCATCCAAAAAACCTATCGCACCATAAGCAATCATACCGCAAATTGCAACTATAACCTCTTTTGACTTATAAAAAAATGCCAAACCACATAATGCAATTGCAAAAATAAACATTACACCGCCCATTGTAGGTGTACCAGACTTGCTTTTGTGTGCATCAACATAACTTAAAATTTGTTGTCCAGCCTTAAGCTTACGCATTAGTAACAATGTGGGATAACCAACAACAAGTCCAACCGCTAAAGCTACTATACACGCAATTAATATCGTTATTTCCATTTTGTATCCAATAACTCCTCTAAAGTTTTTTTATCATTATAAGGATATTTTTTACCATTTTTTTCAAAATATTCCTCACTGCCTTTGCCCGCTAGAATAATTGTGTCATAACACTCAGCCAGTTCTATTGCTTTTTTTACTGCTTGGCGTCTATCCTCAATCATATACAGCTTACTTTTATCTATTATTCCCAAAGATATATCTTCCATAATACTAACAGGTTCTTCACTGCGAGGATTGTCAGATGTAACTATAACTATATCCGCTAAATTTTCTGCAACTTCTCCCATTTTATGTCGTTTATCCTTATCCCTATCACCACCAGCACCAAACACAAGTATTATTTTCCCATAAGTCAGCTTTTTAAATTCCACCAAAATATTTTGCAAACCATCTGGCGTATGTGCATAATCAATAACATAGTTAATATTATTGTATTTATAAACATTTGCTCTACCAGATAGTGGCGGTACCTCTCTTAATGCGGTTATCAAATGATTAATTCTTACGCCCATTAACTTGCAAGCTACTAAACTAGCCAAAATATTGTAAATATTATACTTTCCTACTAGTTCGCTCTCAAAATAAGTAGTTTCTCTAAATAAATTCACATTAAATCTACTACCTTCGTGGGATAACTCATACTTTCCAACAGAAATATCCGCCATTTTATCCACAGCATATGTAATATTCGGTAACAATAGTTTATCTGCCAATCTCATACCGCTTGCATCGTCAATATTGATAATAGAGATTTGTGCAAAACCATCTAAAAAGAAAGAATGTTTTACTTTCTCAATATTATCCATACTTCCAAAAAAGTCTAAGTGGTCTTGAGATAGATTCGTAAAAATTCCAATATTATACCTAATTCCGCATACCTTTTTTAAATAAATTGCGTGGCTTGAAACTTCCATTACTACAACGCCAACTCCCGCACTTTCCATTACATTCAAAATAAAATGCAATTCCATTGGGTCAGGTGTTGTCATATTCAGCTCAAAGCGTTGCTTACCAATCATATAATAGCCCGTTCCAATCAAACCACACATTACATTGTTTTTTGTAAGCAAACTCCATATCAAATACGCTGTAGTAGACTTTCCGTTTGTGCCAACTACTGCAATCATTTTCATTCTATCGCAAGACTTATGATAATAGTTTTTGGCAAGTAAGGCATACCCCTCACGTATATTTTTTAATTTAATTACTGGGATATTGTTTGGCACTTTGACATACTTATCCACAACAAGTAAACTAGCACCATTTTGTACGGCTTTTTGCATACTCTCCATACCTCTCTCATCAGTATGCAAACAAATAAAACAATCATTTTCGCCTATATATTCCGCTTTGTGCGTAATGTTTTTAATATCAGTTACTCTAGCTTCAGTAAGCCACTCAAACTCTATGCCGTCCATTAAATCTTTTAAATTCATGTTTTGCCTCTTTTTTAATTTTAATCAACGATATATTTTATTATCGGACAGGCAATATTATACCTACACACAAATAAAACACCTTTTTTCCATAAAACAATTTACAAATCATTTTGCAGTAAATTTACTTGTTCTAATATTCAAAGTTTGATAGAATTTTTTATTAACCATTTAACAAATACATACGTTAATTAAAACTTTTAACCAAAAGTCCCATCCTATAATTATTGATTTAACCCAGTAAATTTATTTAAAATAACTATTAAATTTTTAAACATCACAATAGCAATACTCAACCATAATTTTTGTCTACATTATTACTTGCAATTATTGACATCATCCAATTGCAACTAGCCTAATTATTTTGTTGCAAATAACTAATTATTCTATTGTAACTACTTGCATTATTAAATAACTTATCCAAATTATAAAATAACTTATCCGCCAATTCTAACCAAAGCTACAGTATTGTATCTAGTATCCGCATTAGGTGCTGGCAACTGTCCAACAACTTTATTACCTTCACCCTCTACTTCGTATGGTATTCCTAGATTTTTAAGTACTTTTATAGCTTCGTCAACACTCATATCCATCAAATTTGGCATAGGTACAACCTTACCTAACACTTTCAAATCATTTTCAGAATAATGAGGTTTGTATCCTTTATAGTTGAAAATATTTGCAAACAATTCACCAACATAAGGACCAGCAACCAAGCTACCATAATAAACATATCCAACTGGCTCGTCAACAGTCATCAAGCACAAATAATCGTCACCCTCAACACTAGCAAAGCCAAGGAAAGAAGACACATATTTTCCTCTTGCTATTGTTCCGTTTTCGTATTTTTGAGCAGTACCAGTCTTTCCACCAATCTTATATCCAGGGATATAAGCATACTTACCACTACCTTGCTCCACAACACCATACAACATCTCTTTCACTTTTTCAGAAGTTTCAGCACTAATAACTCTACCACCAACTTGTGGCGAATTACTTTGCACAACACCAAAATTGCTGTCAGTGATATTGTTCAAAATATAAGGAGTAATTTTATTTCCACCATTAATGCAACTACTTACAGCAGTACATAAACCTATAGGAGTAACCGCAACCGCTTGACCAAATCCAATTCTCGCCAAATCAACATTTTTTACAAGACTCTCTTGCAACATAATGCCTTTACCTTCACCAACCAAATCAACACCAGTCTTTTGATTAATGCCAAAATCTCTTAAGTAACTATACATAGTTTTTGTACCAACTTTAGTTGCAATATCCATAAATACGCAGTTACAGCTGTTGCAAACCCCCTCTGCAAAAGTTTGAGAGCCGTGACCTATTGAACGCCAACATTTAATACGCTTGCCGTCAACTATCCTAGAACCATTGCAGTAAAATCTATGGCTGTCGGAATATGCGTTTTCCTCAAGTCCAATAGCTGTTGTAAGAATTTTAAAAGTTGAACCAGGCTCATAAACGTTGGAAACCATACTATTTTTTGCCATACTATACAATGCATCTAAATTATCACGAGGGATATTGTTCAAATCAAAAGTCGGTGCTTGTGCCATTGCCAATATTTCACCAGTTTTTGGATTCATAACAATGCAGTTTGCACCTTTTGCACTAAAATCAACTACTGCATCTTTAACAATTTTTTCAGCAAATGATTGAATGTTAAAATCAATAGTCAAACTAACTGTCATACCATCAATACTTGGCAAATAACCAGTTATATTATTTGGCAATTCTTTACCAACCAAGTCTGTTTGTGTTAATATCTGCCCATTTACACCTTTTAAATACTTGTCATAGTACTTTTCAACACCAAATTGTCCCACACCATCAACATTTGTAAAGCCTAAAATTTGTGACATAAAATCACCATAAGGAAAATATCTCACACTTTCCTCAGAAAAATAAACACCATTATAATTCTGACTTGAGATTGCCATCATTTGCTCTTTAGTCAACTTTTTGGCAACAGTAATCTCAGACACACCTTTTTTGTTAATTTTATTATAAATTGTGTTATAATCTTTATTTAAAGCAACGGAAATAGCACCAGCAACTGCCTTAACATCTGTTATAGAGTTAGGGCGTACATACAAGGTATACGCAGTTTTTGTATCTGCAACAACAACGCCGTTTCTGTCAGTAATGTCACCACGTGTTGCTTGCATAGGCAAATCACGTGTCCATTGAGATAACGCTCTATTTGTTATAGATTTACTTGCAATAATTTGCAAATAAGCCAGTCTAACAATTATTGCTATAAACAAAAAAGCAATTAGTATAAAAATTGCAATAAGCCTTTTACTTAAATTTGAATTTGTAATTTTAGACATATTAACCTCGCTTTCTCTAAAAAATATATGCAAAAAAAATGGCTAATATTCTTTTTACAAGTACAAGTCCTCTTGCAAAAAAACATTATCCATTTTTTATTAATTTTAATATTATTTTATTTCAAATTAAAAAATTTTCAGTTGTTTATTTAATAATGCATTGTCAATCTACACAAAAAAAGTTATTTTATGATTCCTTAAAAGCAAATAGCTATTTTGCTTTAATTTACGAATTACTAGCAAATATATTTGCGAGCCAATATATTTTGCTTTGGCTTACAAATTGCAAGCATATATATTATAGAGTAATATATATTTACTCTAGATTATTAATTACAAGCCAATATATTGTGAGAGTAAATATATAATTTAATAATCACTTATTATGACAAAATGTTGCCTTTACGCTTGCAATATCTCTTTAATCAAAGTTTATTCTATTTTTTATAATTATTCAAAACTACAAATTTCCCCACAAAAAGCTATATTATCAGAAGCCGTATATTTACCCCACAAAAAAGTTATTTTGTGGGGACCCCGATAGCAACACGTAGTGGCATTTGACATCAGCAATTGTTAATTAAAATAGTGTCAAGCTTGATTTATTCATTAAAAAACGTCAGCTTTTGTTTAAATTTAAGTTCTCTCAAATTAAATCACACATAATTTATATTATCGGAAATTATCCATACACCCCACAAAAAAGCTATTTTGTGGGGACCCCAATAGCGACACAAAGTGGCATTTGACATCAGCAATTGTTAATTCAAACTGGAAGTGCTTGTGTAACTAAGCTGTATTGCACTAGCAATACAAAATTTTAAGCTCGCTTAAAATTTACTTCCTATAGTTTGTATTATTAGCAAGTAAAACATATTTTTTAGTTAGTAAAACTAATTCATATTGTTACAACTTAATTATCCAAATATCCAACTAAAAAACAATAACATTGCTCAAATTTAAGATAAATCAAATTTAATAACAAAAAACTTTAATATTATATTAAAATAAAACTCCCACCCTATAAAAGAGTGGGAATTTTATGAAATTGAAAAGATTATAAAGATTATAACATATATTTAAAATTATTCTAATTTATAGAATAATTTTTAAATTACTATCGTAATTTGAGCTTCGCTCTTAAATATACTTTTGAAAAGCCGTCATCACTGTAAAATGTGGCTTTGCCACGCTTTACGATGCCTTTTAGGGCTTTTTAACATTATTTAAAATCATTCTAATTTATAGAATAATTTTTAAATTACTAGCGTAATTTGAGCTTCGCTCTTAAATATACTTTTGAAAAGCCGTCATCACTGTAAAATGTGGCTTTGCCACGCTTTACGATGCCTTTTGTAGCTTTTTAACATTATTTAAAATCACTCTAATTTATAGAAAATTTTAAATTTCTATCGTAATTTTAAGTTTCGCTCTACAATTTATTTTTAAATGCTGTCTAATTTTATTATTTAAACCATTTACTAACGCTATTGCAAAAATTATCAAACCAATTAGTCTCTGTCTCATATACATAGCCTTCTGTTTTTGTCAAACCATTGGCAGTAATTGAATCATTAACTTTGCTAACTGCATTTTGTTCAATCATTACTTGTTCTGCTGTTGGAGCAGTTGCTGCAGCATCTGCACTTACTGCAGGAATACAATTAACCAATAACATTGCAATAATCAATACAACTAATGCTGCATATACACCAATCAAAACTTTGCATTTTGTACTGATATTAAATTTAGATTTTGTCTTTTTCTTTTGTTGTACATTACTCTCTGAAATGTCAGACAACTCAATTGGTCTAAAAACATTTTCATTAGCATAGCAGTCATATTGACGATTATAAAAGTCAATATTTTCATACTTTTGAGCGTATCTTACCTCGCTATTAGAATAATTGTAATTATCATAACCTCTAGAGGAAAAATCATTAGTATATTCATTATTGCGTAATGGTGCATAATCATTAATTCTTTCTTCTCTAACGTTTACTTCTCTTTCTCTTGTACCTAACATTTTTCCCTCCAGTCACTTTTAAAATTTAGCCTTACTTTACTGCCTAAAGTGATTTTTTGATTTTTGTTTTTTGTTCGACTTTGATTTTATTTTTGTTATTACTAGTTGCTAATCAATTTAGCTTTTGAATTTTTGTTTACTTTTAATTATTAACATATAGATTGCTTTTAATTCTTTAAATTTTTTCAGCAATTCTAAGTTTAGCACTTTGAGAACGTTTGTTTTGCTCAAGTTCCTCAGCAGTCGCTGTAATAGGTTTTCTTGTAATTATCTCAATTTCTCTAACCTTGTCACAAGTACAAATAGGTTGATGTGGCGGACATATACAATCGCAATAAGCATATTGGAAAGCATTTTTTGTTATCCTATCCTCTAAGGAATGGAATGTTATTACACACATTCTACCGCCAGCATTTAATCTGCCTATCATTTGTAACAAGCTATCATACAAGCCATTTAATTCCTCATTGACCTCAATTCTGATTGCTTGAAAAACTCTCTTACAAGGATTACCGCCTTTAAATCTAACAGCAGTTGGATATGATTTTTCAATTATATCTGCAAGTTGTGCTGTACTTTCTAGCGGTCTTGCTTTTACAATGTTACTTGCAATCTTTCTTGAAAACTTTTCTTCACCATACTCAAAAAATATTTTTGCAAGTTCCCCTTCGCTATAGTTATTAACCACTTGCTTAGCAGTCAAAGATTGCTCTCTATTCATTCGCATATCCAGTTCTGCATTGCCTAAATAGCTAAAACCTCTTTCTCTGTTGTCTAACTGATACGAACTGACACCTAAGTCCAACAATATTCCGTCAACTTTGTCAATTCCTAAATCGTCTAATATATTTACAAGATTTTTATAATCATCGTGTATAAATATAATATTATCAAATTCTTTCAGTCTTTCTTTAGATGTAGCTAATGCTTCCAAGTCTTTATCTATCGCAATTAGCTTTCCACCATTAGTTAATCTTTTTGCTATTTGATATGAATGTCCCGCACCACCTAAAGTGCCATCAACATAAATTCCGTTTGGTTTTATATTTAACCCATCAATGCTCTCTTGTAGCATAACCGAATAATGCTTAAATTCCATATCAAATTCCGTACTCTTCTAAACCAATATCGTCTGAGCAAGAAGATTCGTACTCCTCCCAACGAGTTTTATCCCACATAACAATTCTGTCACAATCACCTACAAAGATAACATCTTTCTTAATTCCAGCGTGTTCTCTCAAATTTGCATTTAAAGTAAATCTGCCTTGTGCGTCCTCATCAATCGGATAAACATTTGAAAGATAAACCATCAACTTTTTACGCTTTTCCCTAGGCACACCAATATCTTGAATTCTCTCACCAATTTTCTTGATTGTGCTTGCTGGCAAAATCACCAAACTACCATCTTCATTTTTTGCTATACAAAATGGATTTTCTTTGCTTGGTCTTAACTCATCTCTCAATAATTCTTCTCTTAAACGTGAAGGTATTCTTAGTCTGTATTTGCTATCTAAGTTATGTTCATATTTTCCGTAAAATAACATACAATACCTCCCGTTTTTGTTACAATGATATTATAGCACCACTTTTGTCCTTTTGCAACCACTTTTAGTAAAAAAATCAAAAAAATTTATATTTTTTATCTATATTAGTAAAAATTAGCCAAAATCGCCCCTAAAAAAGTTCATTTATTATCATTTTTTTGCAAATTTTTGTCATATATTTTTACAATTTAGAGTAAAAATCTCTAAAAATTAAAAATTTCCTAATTTACCCTATTGGTGGTTACCAGTCCCTAATTTATCAACATATCCACAAAGTTATCCACATTTTCCCCATAAAAACCAAAAACTAATAGTTCTAAATCTCAATTTTTGTTAATAAAATAGTTGTTTCAAAACTTTTTTGCAAACTTTGTCCCTGTGCTAAATTTTGATAACTTTTAACCACTCGCACCCACAAATTGGTACAATTAAAGATTGTACCACAACCGTTAAAAAGCCAGTTTGAATTTGCCCCCATACCACACTAATTGTCAATGTAGTACAGATTGTAATTTAAACATTTTTTACACTTACTTTAACCACAACACAGAAATAAAAGTAACGTTTTACCCTTGTTACAAACACAATAAATAACTCAAGCATTTTTTGCTCTTGATATAACAAAACATTATAATAATTAAAGTGATTTTTTAAAACTTTTTGCCATAATAATCACAATAAATCAACTAGAATAATTTTTTTACCTATTCCAGTCGCAAAGCAACATATTTATTTTATTTTTTTATATTTTTATATTATATATAATTTCACCATCCACCTTTTTTGACATAAACAAATTCCCAACCCTCAAGACGATTGGTTGAGCTGTTTGTCTTTTCAAAGTTGCCATATTTCAATTTAATTAGATTTTTACGCACTTGTTACTACAATAAATTTTATACTTTTTATTACTCTACTACTATTACTACAATGACCACAATATAGCAATTAAACTTTTACCACTTGCTTTAACCTCAACGCAAAATTTAACTCATTTTTCTGCTATGGTTAGAGTCACAAGGTAGCAATTGCTATGACAATTAAATTTTAATATAATTAATACACGTTAATTTTAAAAACAATATATAAAAATAAACTAACTTTAATACAAACTTATGCTCTACAAAATAAACAAAAAATATGATAAAAAGATATCCTAATAAAAGATTTTAATTAAACTTAACCAATAAAATATAACAAAATTATTAAATTAATAATATTTAATTAAATTTTAACTAAAAATATAATAAAAGTTAATAAAATTATCACTATATTTTTACTAATCTTAACTAATAAAAAATATTGAAAGTTGTTCAATCTAGTATCTGGTTGTACTGGAATGGTAGTTTGTTTGGTTCTACACTTACTTTTAACATAAGATTTAAATTTTAAACATATATTAATGTTCAACCTCCACGTGCCTTTAACATTTAATTGATATAATTTGCAACAACTACATATCTCAACCCGCTCAAAACAACTTGTAGTAAATAGCTTTTATTTATATACAAGCAAAGATTGATATGAACCTTTTTATTTTTACTTTAGACCGAATGAAAATCAATCAATATAATAGCTTTTTAGCTATTTAAAATTAATCACCAAACAACTATAAAAATATATTTAATCAAACTAGCATCAAAACAACAAAATCAATTACTCTTTTTAGTGTAATTATTTTATCAATTTGTACAAATATTTATAACTATATAACAAATTTTTGTTACAAAATAATCATAATAATTCTACTTAATAAAAGTAAAAAAAATCGCCTTAAACTAACGCAATATATTTCTTATAGTTATAATTGCAATTATAAAAATAATTACACATAATGTGTATTAAATTGCGATTTTATTCTATTTTTTAGCCTATTTTATAATAATTTCGGCATTTTTATTCTAAAATAAGCTATTTTTCATAACTGTAAACAACTTTTAGCTGGTTTTAAAATTAAAAAATAGTACATTTTCTCATTAATATTTTTCTAACAAAACAATAGGTTTTCACTTATTCAAAACATATTAAATTCATTTGCATTTTTCTCTCACATATGCTATAATTTAAATATGAAAGTATTTGCAATAAGTGATTTACATTTGAGTATAAATAACCCTAAACCAATGGATATTTTTGGCGGCAATTGGGATAATTATTGGGATAAAATTAAAAGCAATTGGAATAATGTCGTTAGCAATGACGATATTGTTTTAATAAGTGGTGATATATCTTGGGCATTAAAATTACAAGATGCTATCCCCGATTTAGAAGAAATTGACAAACTACCAGGTACTAAAATTATTATTCGTGGCAATCACGATTATTGGTGGACGTCATACCAAAAAGTTAAAAATATTTTACCAAAAAGTATTTTAGCTGTGCAAAACAATGCAATAGCATTTGATAATGTTGTTATTTGTGGAACTAGATGTTGGAGCATACCTACAGCCAATAGTTCTGAACACGATTTAAAAATTTATGCAAGAGAGTTAATCAGATTAAAAATGACATTGGACGAAGCAAGCAAATCGTCTAATAATGAATTACCAATAATACTAATGTTACACTACCCTCCTTTTAATGCTTTATGGCAAGATAATGAAGTTACAAATTTAATAAACGAGTATCCAAATGTAATAAAAGTTGTTTATGGTCACTTACACGGAAAAGATTGCAGAGCCAAGGATATAGTTATTAAAAACAACATTCCTTACCACTTGACGTCTTGCGACCAAGTAAACAATACTTTGCAGTTGATTTATGACACAGACTTTAAAAAATAATTTATCTAATAATTTTTTTGTTATTAAAGTTGTTTAAATAACATTTTTTAAAACACCATATATAAAATTTTATTAATAAAACATTGCAAAATTATGCAATGTTTTTATTTTTATTGCTTTATGTACAAAATTATAGTATAATTTTAATATGGAACTAAAAGCAACTACAATTAATATTGAAGAATACCCTAGCGAATTTGAGTATTTTTTAAAAAAAAGCAAAATATATGACTCTAGCAGTTCGCCAGAGGCAAAAGTTATTTATTCAGATAAAGATAATGGATACTTTATTAAAAAATCAAGCAAAAACTCTTTAAAAAATGAATTTTTAATGACCGAGTATTTTATAAAGCTTGGTTTATCCTGTAAAATGATAAAATATGTAAGTAGCGACTTTGATTATTTAGTTACAGATAAAATTCAAGGCAATGATTGTATATTTAAAAAATATTTAGATAATCCTAAAAAATTATGCGACACCACTGCGGAACTTTTGCAAAAACTACACAGCATATCAGCAATTGATTGTCCTATCGCAAATCATACCGAGCGATATTTACATACCGCTTATACAAATTATAAAACTGGTAATTATGACAAAACTGAATTTCCCAATAATTTAGGATACAAATCAGAGAAAGATGCTATAAACATAATTGACAAACAAAAGCACTTGTTAAAAAATGATACACTACTACACGGTGATTATTGCTTGCCAAACATCATTCTCAATGATTGGAAGTTTAGCGGTTTTATTGATTTAGGCAATGGAGGTATAGGCGATAAACACGTTGATATCTTTTGGGGAATTTGGACATTATTTTACAATCTAAAAACAATGGACTACGCTAAACGTTTTATTGATGCGTATGGCAAACAAAATATAGATTATGAAATTTTACATTTAATTGCTGCAATTGAGTTATTTCGCTGATAAATAAAAGCAAACTTTATTAAGTTTGCTTTTATTTATTTTTTTATTAAGTTTTATATTTAAAACCCTTACATAATAAACAACAATTAAAACATTTATACTAATTATCTTAAAAATTATACAATGAAATTATTAAATATAGTATTCCATTTTATTTGTTCCACATACAACACTCCACAATATATCTGCGTCATTACTTGTCAAGCTACCTTTATTCATAATCAAAGTTGCAAGTTGTATATAAGTTTTATCATTAAAGCTATTGTAAATAGATTTATTCGCAACCATTTGTCTTAAAAAGTTAACATCTGCAGAATTAACTTTTCCGTCACCAGTTAAATCACCTAATACTGACAAATAGAATTCCTCAATCAAATTGCCACTAGACGAATATGTTTGTAATTTCCAACCAGTTCCAACAGCAAGTTCCTCACCATTGTTAAACAAGTTACCATCATTTTTATTTATTGAATCATAAATTACAATATCATTATGCAATAATTTTAAACAAGCTCCGCTAAATTTTATATTGCCAATAAATTCATTTACACTTGTGTTTGGCAAGATATTACCCAATATCAACATATTGTTATTTACACTTAAGCTTTTGTCATAATCATTTACTGCGTGAATCAAACCGCTTTCAGAATAGCTAAAACGCTTGCCATTTTCCAAATAAATAAAATCATATACGTCACTGCTAATAGTTTTTTCAAATACAACCTCACCATTTGAAATGGTTGCAACCTCAGCTTTTCCATTAGGTACTATTACACCATTACTATTATATTCCAAACCATTATTACTAAAAAAGCAATTTTGATTATTATTGCCAGAAGCTATAAAACCAGTTGTAAAAGTATTATCACCATAATTATTTGCAAGTTTCACTCCAATACGAGATTTACCTAAATTTTCAATTATATTAATTTTTTGTCCAATTTCTAATCGCAAATCGGAAGAAATACATTGTGCCTCATTGTCAAATATTTGCACATTTTCACCAAAGTTTACATTAATTACATTTTCAAAAATTGCCATTCCACCACCTAATGATTCCAAGGAGTGGTCTATTTCACTCTCCACAACATTACGGCTTACCAACGTATTTTTAAATGTTATATTCATTGGTTTAGTTTTATTTTCAGTTGTAATATAAATGCCTGCACCTCTCATTGTCTTATAATCTGTATAGTTTATAAGTCTATTATCTACAACCTCTAGACCATCAAATTCTATCTCCCCTTTACAAATAATACCAGCACCGCCATTAACACCAAAACTAAACATTGCAGATGTATTGTTGTAAACTTTTACATTTTTCACAATAGCACTAACAGAATAATCCCAAAATAATAAACCTCCGGAATTACCATATGTGTAATTATAAGAAGCTTCTGTATTTTCCAAATTTATATTTACAAGTGTTTGACAAGAAATTCCACCACCATATAACGAATGATTGTTCGTGCTTATACAATTTTGTATATTTGCTTCTACAAAAAAATCTTCTCCACCTTCACTGACGCCTTTCATACTTATTCCGCCGCCAAAGCCACCAGATTGATTGCTTATTAGATAAAAATTTGTCATATTAAAGGTTCCTGCTATTGCATATATTCCACCACCATCTACATTGGAAAAATTATTATAAACAATTCCGCCATTTAAATTACAAGTACTTTTATATGAACTAATTCCCGCACCTCTTGTTTTTGCAAAGTTTTCACTAACCATACCACCATACATATTAAATGTAGCATTCTCATTAACAAAAATACCACCACCAGCGTTTAAGGTTGCTCCACCACTAATTTTACCAATAGATATTAAATCAATTTTGCTATTTAACATATCTTTAAGTTGCTTATTGTTATCATAAATATCTTGTATAATACTACTATCATAAACACTATCAATAATTGTTAATGTGCCATCAACATTTATAACCTCACCACCAATTAATGCTGTATCTTTTGATAAACCTCTATTTATAGTTTTTCCTGCTAAATCTAATTTAATATTTACCCCTTGAGGGATATATATAGCTCCTGCTGATGAAAAACCAGTACCTGTACCAAATGGTCTTGCAATATCAGTATTTGGTGCAGTCCAATTAGCACCTAATAAAACTTTTACTTCTGTTCCGTCATTGTGTAACGCAACTGCCTCTGCCCATTTCGTTGCCATTTCCGCAGCAGTTCCAGACAATGTAATATCTGGCACAAATTCAGTATCATTTATCACAACATTATTTGTTGTACTATCACAATTTTTAGTTTTGCCCTCAAACACACCTATACCACATAAAATGCTAATTAGTGCTAGAGAAAATATTGCTAATGTGAGTGTAAAAATCCCTGCTCTTTTTATGTTTTTTATCATAGCAAAAACCTCCTATTTTTGGATACATA
>CAJTZR010000019.1 GCA_910584035.1 uncultured Christensenella sp.
TGACCACCAAATTGTGCTTTACCACCAAGTGGTTGTTGAGTAACAAGTGAGTAAGAACCTGTAGCTCTTGCGTGAATCTTATCATCAACCAAGTGAATAAGTTTCAACATATACATATATCCAACAGTAACTGGGTTTTCAAACGCCTCACCAGTTCTACCATCATACAACTTAATCTTACCAGTTGGGCTAAGATTATTTTCAATAAATAATTTCTTGATATCGTCCTCTGATGCTCCGTCAAATACTGGAGTTTCAACTTTCCAGTTAAGCATTTTAGCAACATAACCCAAGTGAACCTCTAACACCTGTCCAATATTCATACGAGAAGGCACGCCCAATGGGTTAAGCACGATTTGCAATGGTGTACCATCTTCCATAAATGGCATATCTTCTTTTGGCAATACTCTTGATACAACACCCTTGTTTCCGTGACGACCCGCCATCTTATCACCAACGCCAAGTTTACGTTTTTGAGCAACATAAACAACTACTTTCATATTAACGCCAGGAGATAGCTCGTCCTTATTAGCTCTTGTAAATACCTTAACATCTACAACTATACCTTTTTGTCCGTGTGGCAATCTTAAAGAAGTATCTCTAACATCTCTAACTTTTTCACCAAACATTGCTCTTAGCAATCTGTCTTCAGGAGTAAGGTCTGTCTCACCCTTAGGTGTAACTTTACCAACCAAAATATCTTCACTTGATACTGTACTACCAATTTGAATAATACCATCTTCGTCAAGATTTTTAATCATATCGTCACTTAAGTTAGGAATATCACGAGTGATTTGCTCTGCACCTAGCTTACTGTCACGAGATTCGATTTCATACTCTTCGATATGAACAGAAGTAAATACATCGTCTTTTACCAAATCTTCACTGATAAGTATAGCGTCCTCGTAGTTGTAACCTTCCCAAGACATAAAGCCGATAAGTATATTTTTACCAAGTGCCAACTCACCTTGTGAAGTTGCAGGTCCGTCAGCAATGATTTCACCTTTGTTAATCTTTTGTCCCAATGAAACAATAGGTCTTTGGTTTATGCAAGTGCCTTGGTTTGACCTTTCAAACTTACGCAATACATATTCTTTTCTAGTACCATCGTCACCAGTGATAACAACTTTTTCGCCGTCAACATAGCTTACTGTACCATCGATTTCAGATAAAATACATACGCCACTATCATAAGCGATTCTATGTTCGATACCTGTAGCAATGATAGGAGCTTCTGTTTTAATTAGTGGAACTGCTTGTCGTTGCATGTTAGAACCCATCAACGCACGAGATGTATCGTCGTTCTCTAAGAATGGGATAAGTGATGCAGCAACAGATACCAATTGTTTAGGGCTTACGTCCATATAGTCAACACGGCTTGCATCAACTTCACGGATATCTTCACGAATACGACAAGTAACACGCTTATTTTTAAAGCTGCCGTCATCATTTAATTCTACATTTGCTTGTGCAACAACATATTTATCTTCTTCGTCTGCTTGCAAATATTCAACAAAATCTGTAACAATTCCGTTTTCTTTGTCAACTTTGCGGTATGGAGCTTCAATAAAGCCATACTCATTAACTTTTGCATAAGTTGCAAGTGAAGAAATAAGACCGATGTTTTGACCTTCTGGTGTTTCGATAGGACACATTCTACCATAGTGAGAGTGGTGTACGTCACGAACCTCAAAGCTTGCACATTCTCTATTTAAACCGCCAGGTCCTAGAGCAGATAACTTTCTCTTATGAGTAAGCTCAGCAATTGGATTGTGGTGGTCCATAAATTGTGACAATTGTGAAGAGCAGAAAAACTCTTTAATTACACTTGTTACAGGCTTAATATTGATATAAGATTGTGCATTTTGCTCGTTATCGTCTTGAGTAACACTCATACGCTCTTTGATAACTTTTTCCAATCTTACAAGACCTACACGCATTTGGTTTTGTAAAAGTTCACCAACCGCTCTAACTCTTCTGTTAGCCAAGTGGTCAATGTTATCTGTTACACCAAAGCCTGATGCGTGAGCAAGGTTGATATTCATTGTAGCAATGATATCGTCCATTGTTATATGCTTAATCACTAACTCTTTAGCATTGTCTTTAATCTCTTGCAACAATTCATCGCCAGATTTATCAGACATAATTTTCTTTAAAGTAGGATAGTAAACTCTTTCATTAATACCAAGTTCCTCTGGATTACAATCAACAAAAGCAGTTAGGTCAACAGTGTTGTTACCTATCATTTTGAATACGCCACCATCGCCATTAGCATTAACAAGCAACACCTCATTAATACCTGCGTTTTGGATATTCAAAGCAACATCTTCGCTAATAGTATCACCTTTCTTAACAAAGATTTCGCCGTCTTCGCTTACAACATCACTTGCTGCAACATAGCCAGTAATACGAGTAGCTAAAGAAAGCTTTTTGTTGAATTTATATCTACCAACTCTTTGAGTGTCATATCTCTTGCTGTCAAAGAACATATTGTTAATAAGTTCAGTAACACCCTCTGGAGTAGGAACTTCACCATTCTTTAATTTTTTGAATAGCTCAATCTTTGCATCGTCAACATTACGTGCAATATCCTTTTCCATAGTATCTCTAAGCATTTGGTTATCACCAAATAACTCAAAAATATCCTCGTCAGTACCAAAACCTAACGCTCTGATAAATGTAGTAGCTGGCAACTTTCTCTTTCTATCTACAACAACATTCAATATATTGTTTGAATCTTGTTTAAACTCAAGCCAAGCACCTCTATTTGGTATAACAGTAGTATCAAAACGGTCAATACCATTTCTATCCTTTTGAGATGTAGTATATACACCTGGGCTTCTAACCAATTGTGACACGATAACACGCTCCGCACCATTTATAATAAATGAACCGCTATCAGTCATCAATGGGAACTCACCCATAAACACATCGGTATCTATCATATAAGGTACTTCGTCCGCATTTTTCTTAATTAATCGTACTTTTACCCTCAATGGCACTGCATATGTAGCATCTCTGTCCTTACACTCTTTAACAGAGTACTTTGGATTCATATCCAAGTAGTAATCCAAAAAATGTAGTTCCATTCTGCCTGCGTGGTCTCTTACTGGTGAAAAATCACGTAAAACCTCACCAATTCCCTTTTCCAAGAAATTTTTGTAAGAGTCCTTTTGCAAAGCGATAAAATATGGTATATCGATAGTCTCTTTTATGCTGCTAAAAGATACCCTCTCAGTCTTGCCATACTTAACTTTGTGAAAATTTGACATATTTCACTCTCCTTAATAAAAAAGTTTAACACCGCATATAACGACATTATAATACCTTAGCATTATACAACAATACACGTATATAAGTCAAACATTTTATTTAAATAATTATATATTTAACGCAAAATAACCTACGCATATAAAATAAAGTCAAATTCCGCCACTTTTTAACAAAAAAACCACCTAAAATCGCCAAATAAATTTACCTAAATTTTTCATTGTAAAATTTTAGTAACATTATTTTAGCCAACATATTTCTATTAATATGACATTAAATTAATATCCATTGGTTATTTTACGGAATTTTACTCTACATTAAGTAGAATATTGTTGTAAAATTTTGCAGTAAAATTACAAGTCAAAAACTTAGCTTGCTAAATTTGCACTTACATATTAAGCTTAAAAATTGTAGTAACATTCATAATCAAATAACAATAATTATTTAATGTGTTTCAATTACATATAATGTTTGAAAATTATAGCAACATTTGCAACATTCACAAGCAATATGATTAATTAGCCACTTATTGCCCTTGGCTATTCAGTTTGAAAATTGTATTTTCAAGCTAATAACTTTAGTTTCAAACGACTTTCAATTATGTATAATGTTTGAAAATTGTAGCAATATTTACACGTAAATAACATTAATTAGCTAGTGACTTTCATTTATCCATAAGGCTTTATTAAAATTTAAATTGTGGGCAACATTTATTTTTTGCATAAGCATTAAACTAACAAATCTGGTATAGTGGTTGTTAAGTGAACTTTTTGTGCGTCTTTTATTTCACTAAAGCTGTAAGAAAAACCAAACATTGAGAAAATCTCAATGTTTGGTTTAATAATTAATTTGATTTTTTGTAAAATTTGTCCAAAAATACTCTTAATTTTAGCAATTTTCTACAATAAAAATAAAGCTACTTTAAAAATCGTTCTTTATTTTTAGTATTTTCTTACAATTCCAATAATTTAATTTAAAAAAATCACTCTATAATTTATTAAATTTTTCTTATTAAATTCCCTTAAAAGCTCAAAAACTAATGAAAATTTTAATTATACATTATCAATTTTACTATCGCTAATACTTTCTTGTTCCTTGTAATTGTTACTATCTAATTCCTTATCATTTATACTATCTAGTCCCTTGTTGTTATCACTATCTTGTTCGTTAACGCTATTATTCTCTAACTCATTAACATTATTAAAATCTTGTGCATTTTTGCTACTATTCTCTAATTCGTTATTAGCATTACTATCTTGCAAAATATCTACAGATTGTTCTTCGCTTAAAACTTTATTTTCACCAACTACAACTGCACTTTTTAAAGATTTTTTTTGCAAATATCTTAAACCTAGACATACACCAAGCAATATTGCAAGTAACACAAAGAAAACTATAAATGAATAAAAGTTATTAAGCATAACACAACCAATTGCAATACCCATACCGCATAAATACAATAACATTAATGGAATTAATTCAAATATTATATCAGACTTAAGCTTAAGATTAATTTTTTTCTTATTTGTAAAAGGTAGCACGTGTGCATAAGTCAGTAATGCACAACCAAGCAATGTCAAAATCATAGACACTCTTTGTTCCAATACAAAAGGATTCATAATGCTATTATTTGAGATAATAACAATCAAGTAAATAGCTACACCAATAAAGGAAAGTGACATAATTATTGAACCGCACAAACCGCAAGTTCTAGTTACTTTACTCATTTCAACTTTATGGAAAACTATTGCCATTATAAGCGGTATCAAGTAAAATAAAAATGCCACTATAAACAACTCGTACCTTGAGCCATATCTTGTAACCTCACCTTGCGAATTAAAATGTGCAGCAATTTCCTTGTGCATAAAGCACATTGAAAGCAAAACAATTGTAAAGATAATGCAAGGCAAAACCATTGCTGTTATTGTCAATATTTTTTCAGATTTTTTCATACTTTCCTTTAATCAAATAAATGCAAACTTAATTACACTTACAAATTTTAATCTTTTATTTAAATGTACCATAAAATCATAAACAAATATAATTTTATAACATTACAATTATCTTTATAATGTTTTTATAATAAATTCCTATTCTAAAGTGTTGTTAAATTTAAACCAACTTAAATTTATTCAAGAGCAACAAATAAAGTTTAGTAGTTCTTATATAAATCAAAACTTTACGTTCTAACTAACTTATACAACATAACTATAAACTAATTTATAAGTTGATAATAAATATTTAAATAAAATAATACATATTATATAAATATTATTTATTATTAATATTAAAGCTATCTTTTAATGACACAATGCGATTAAATTCATACTTGCCGTCTTTTCCATAGTTTTTAGTTGCACTATAGTAACCTATTCTCATAAATTGGAATCTATCATATGCTTTTGCATTTTTAAGACTACTTTCAGCAACAGCCTTGTCATAAACAATGTGTGAGTTTGGATTTAATCTATTATTAAAGTCACCCTCGCCGTCTAATAGTAAGTAGTCATAATCGTGCAAAACACAAGGTAAATAATCTTTTGCATTAACCCATTGTATAACTCCCTTAACTTTCATACCAGCATTGCTACCGCCACTCTTACTATCAGGAATAATCTCAACTGTAACACTTAAAACATTGCCATTGCTATCACACTCGTGGCTCTTATATTGTACTATATATGAATTTCTCAATCTTACAGTGCCACCAACAACTAGTCTTTTATACTTTGCTGGCGGGTCAATTATAAAGTCATCACGCTCAATAAATATCTCATTACTAAATGTCACTTTATGATATTGCTTAACTTCGGCATTTGGATTGTTTTCAACCTCATAAACCTCGTCATTAACGCCAAGAATAATCATTTTAATAGGGTCTTTTACCACCATTGCTCTGTCAGCATTTGCATTTAGGTTTTCCCTAACACAATACTCAAGCATAGCAGTATTGACCTCACTATTTGCTTTGGCAACACCAACTCTTTCGCAAAAATCTCTAATTGCCTCTGCTGGATAACCTCTTTCTCTCATACCGCTAAGTGTTGGCATACGTGGGTCAGACCAGCCGTCTACAAAGCCCTCCTCAACTAACTTTTTAAGGTATCTTTTTGACATAATAGTTCTATTCATATTAAGTCTTGCAAACTCAATCTGTCTAGGTCCGCCTACCTCAAAACCGCAATTAATCTTTACCCAATCATATAGAGGTCTATGGTCCTCAAACTCCAAAGTACAAATACTATGAGTAATACCCTCAAAAGCATCCTCTAGTGGGTGAGCAAAGTCGTACATAGGATAAATGCACCATTTATCACCCGTTCTGTGATGTGTTTCACGCAAAATACGATAGATAATAGGGTCACGCATATTGATATTAGGACTTGCCATATCAATTTTTGCACGCAAAACTTTGCTTCCGTCTGGGAATTCGCCCTCTTTCATACGGCGGAACAAGTCAAGGTTTTCCTCAACACTCCTATCCCTGAAAGGAGAATTTTTGCCAGGAGTTGTCAATGTTCCTCTGTTTTCTCTGATTTCGTCGCCTGTCATATCGCAAACAAATGCCAAACCTTTTTTTATTAGCAATACAGCACACTCATACATTCTGTCAAAATAGTCTGAGGCATAAAGCTCTTTATCCCACTTAAAACCTAGCCATTCAATATCTTTTTTAATGCTATCTACATACTCAACATCTTCTTTAGCTGGGTTTGTATCATCATATCTAAGGTTGCACTTGCCGTGATACTTTTCTTTCATACCAAAGTTAATGCACAAGCTTTTTGCGTGTCCTATATGTAAGTAGCCGTTTGGTTCGGGTGGAAATCTAGTTATAATCTCACTATGCTTTCCACTTTCCAAATCATTATTTATAATTTCCTCAATAAAATTTGTTGACTTTTCCATTATTAAAATAATCCTTTTATAACATTATTTTCATCTATTTCCATATTGCAACCAGCTGGTGATTTACCAAGCCCTGGCATTAGCATTATGCTACCCGCAATTGCTACAATAAATTTTGCACCCGTTCTAATTTGAATATCTTGAACGTGTAATACAAAATCTTTAGGTCTACCAAGCAAAGTTTGGTCATCTGAGAAAGAGTATTGTGTTTTAGCAATACAAACTGGATAATCTTCAACCCCAAGTTCTTTACAAAGTGCAATATTGTTTAAAGCTTGCTTTGTAAAATCTACTCTGCTTGCACCATAAACTTTAGTAGCAATTTTTTCAATCTTTGTTTTAATATCGTCTTTCAAATCGTAAGCATATTTTAACTTTTTGTTATTGTTATCAGCTATCTCAACAACAGCTTTTGCAAGTTCAACGCTACCCGCAGAACCTTTTGCCCAACTTTCACAAAGCACAACGTTAGCACCATATTCTTTACACTTATTACGAACAAACTCGATTTCCTTATCCGTATCAGTAATAAACTTGTTAATAGCTACAACCACATTACAACCAAATACATTTGTAAGGTTGTCAATATGTCCAAGCAAGTTACAAATACCGCCGTCCAAAGCTGACATATCCTCTTTGTCAAACTCTGACTTTTTACCGCCATTATATTTTAATGCCCTAATAGTAGCTACTAAACAAACACAATCTGGCTCAATCCCCGCAACTCTGCATTTAATGTCAAGGAATTTTTCCGCACCCAAGTCAGCACCAAAGCCCGCCTCTGTAATAGTGTAATCACTTAGTGACATTGCTAGTTTTGTTGCAATCACAGTATTGCAACCGTGAGCAATATTCGCAAAAGGTCCGCCGTGGATAATAGCTGGAGTGCCTTCCAAAGTTTGTACCAAGTTAGGCTTGATAGCCTCTTTCATAACTATAGCTACAGCGTCCTCAATTTTTAAATCGTGACAAGTAACTGGTTTACCCTCATAGTTATATGCAACGATAATATCACCTACACGCTTTTTAAAGTCCATTAGGTCACTAGACAAGCAGAATACAGCCATAATTTCAGATGCAGCAGTTATATTGAAATGGTCCTCACGAGGAACGCCGTTCAACTTGCCACCAAGTCCTACAATAACATTCCTTAAAGCTCTATCATTCAAGTCTACACATCTATTCCAAGTGATTCTACGAACATCAATACCCAAACTATTGCCTTGTTGAATATGGTTATCCAAAATAGCAGCAATCAAGTTGTTAGCTGTAGTAACTGCGTGCAAATCGCCAGTAAAGTTAAGATTTATATCCTCCATTGGCAAAACTTGAGCGTGTCCCCCACCAGTTGCACCACCTTTGATACCAAACACTGGTCCTAAAGATGGTTCACGCAAAGCAAGACAAACCTTTTTGCCGATTTTAGCCATACCATCCGCAAGACCAATAGAAGTTGTAGTTTTACCCTCACCAAGACTGGTTGGATTGATAGCTGTAACTAAAATCATTTTGCCCTTTTTCTTACCTGGCTTAACATTGATTTTTGCTTTGTAATGTCCGTAAGGGTCAATATCCTTATCACTCAAACCAAGCTTTTTAGCTACTTCGCTTATCTCTAACATTTGGGTCGCATTTGCAATCTCTATATCTGTCATATCTATCTCCTGTGTACTTTTTTCAAATTTAAAAATCAAGATACCACCCCTTTTGGAATGGTAATCTCAAATTATTCATTTACTACTTTGTTTAATGCCTCAACCATTTCGTCAATGTCAATGCCGTGAACCATTGCAGCCTCTTCCAAAGTCTCACCGCTAGCCATAGCACAACCTAAGCAGTGCATACCAAAGCTGAATAAAGTTTCAGCAATTTTATTGATTTTCTCCTCTGATACATTAAGCTCTAAAAGCTCCGCAATCTTCATATTTTTGTTAATCATAATATATCTCCTTTTGCTTAAAAAAGCAGTTAACTCATTAAATAAAATTTTGTTGCTATTATTCTAGCACAATTTTTATTTAAATGCAATTATTTATTATTTAAATATTATATATAGTGTATATTTTTTTTGACATTTTATGAATTGTTACAATTGTTTTAAAAATAATGCAAGAAAATGAATATTATTGCAATGTATTTGAACAAAATTACTTGCTACAATTATAATTTTGATAACAACAAATGAATCATATTAAAATTTGTTATATAAAACTTTCAGTAAAACAAGTTGAAAAAGATAAAATTTAAATTATTAATATTTCTCATAAATAGAAACACAATATTTTTATACAAGCAAATTAATAAATTTTTTACACTACCTAAATTTTACTAAACGATATTTTTATACAAATATTCACTTGAAGCAACTAAATTTTATACAAGCCAAATTTTTAAACTAAATATTTTCACACAATCAATTTTATTAAATACACTCAATTAAACAACATTATTAAATACACAATAGTTTCATAATATAAATTTTAAACAATTAATATTTTTTGATGGCACTAATTTGCACTTAAGCAAATCGTAAACAACAATTTTACACAAGCTAATTTTTTGCAATAACTAGATTTTACAACAACTAATTTTTTGAACCAACTAAATTTTTTAAACTAAAAAAGTTAATAATATAAAACACTATTATTTTAACTCTTTTACGCTCCAGCAATTCGTGGCATCCACATAGGTCTACTACCAATTACACTGCTTATTGCTTTTAGTAAAATGTCAATTTTAATATCAATAAACTCGCTGTCATCCCATACATTTTTACCCGTTTTATCCAAAATAGTACCGATTTTTGACGAGATATTGACATTTAATGTATAATCACCAATAACAAAATCAAAACTGTTCTTTCTATCTTTTTTAATTTCTGCGGATAGATGTTTAAACAACATTTCCTCTTTTAAATTTTTGTAATTTTGGTCATTCCAAAGATTATTATGCTCTCCATTATCTTCTACTAAATCGTATAATTCGCCATAATCTCTGCCCTCGTGAACTGTAATTTTATATCTTTCTTCCACATAACTTACCATATGCATTAAATGTGGCTCGTGACGATTTTCACAAATTATATAATCTCTTTCCTTATCCTTTTGACCTTTCCAAACTTCATATTGATTAACACCTGACATATTAGCTGGAATATCAAAACCACAAGCATCAACTAATGTTGGTGCAATATCACATAGTGATTGCAAACTATCCGACCTCACCCCTTGCAGAATATGGTTTTTATACTTAACAATCATAGGAACTCTAAGCAAGTCCTCATAATGGAAAATACATTTATGTATAAAGCCGTGTTGTCCGAACAAATCGCCGTGGTCAGTTGTAAAGACAATTATAGTGTTGTCCTCAAGTTCCAACGCCTTCAATTTATTTAAGATTTTACCAATATATTTATCCATAAAACTAACCATTCCATAAGCATAGGCTAGTTTTTTCTGTTGATGTTTTTTATTATATAAATGTCTATGCAAGCCGTGAACGCCAAAACCACTTTCTTTATATTCAGAAAGCTTAGGTGATTTTTTAAATACTTCCGCAAAATAAGGTGGATTATTTTTATGCTCATCATATGAAAAATCTGGAATTTCCATATCTTGAGCCTTATACATTTTATCCCACGGACTTGGCACAAGTTGCGGATAATGTGGGTCAGGAAAGCTTGCCCATAAAAAGAAAGGCTTATCATCTTTCTTATACTCCTCAAGTAAACTATTAGTACGCTCTGCTATCCACATATTATAATGATATTTTTCGGGTATTTTCCACTTTCCCATTTCCTTGTTCAACATTCTGCCACGTGGTGCAAAGAAATATCTCTTCCAGTTTTTACAGCCATTATCCTCAAGCCAAGCAAGATAATGTTGCCCTACCCAATGCTCAGCAGTATGATTCCTAAGCAACTCTATATGCTTAAAGCCATAAAAATCTTTATCAAAATTACGCCAAAAATCTAAGTCCCACATATATTCTGGAGTTTCCAAAGAGGTAAACTCCTCTGTCGCTTTGGTCGGCTGAAAATGTGCCTTGCCTATCAATGCAGTATTATATCCATTGTTTGCTAGATAATTTGACATTGTTTCACAGTCCTCTGGCAACTTTGTTCCCAGTGACCAACAACCGTGTTCTGAGGGATACATACCAGTTAATATACTTGACCTTGACGGCGAACAAGTAGGATTAGGACAATACGCTCTGTCAAATAACATACCCTCATCTGCAAGTTTATCTAAGTTAGGCGTATGTAATTTATCATTAACTTTGCCTAGCATTGAAAAATGCTGTTGGTCTGATGTAATTAACAAAATATTAGGTCTTTTCATATATCCCCCTTGTTGTTAACATTATAACTTTTAAAACAATAAAATATCTTTTAAATTTAAAAAAGTTTTAACTTAACCTTGCTATTATTTTAGCATATAAAACACACTATTTCAAGTACCTTTTTAAATTAAGATTTTAAAAATATTAACTAAAGCAGTTAAATTGTATAAAAAATATTACCCTAGCAGTTTATTTGCCTATAAAAATATATTCCTCAGATAGTACAATGCCCCTAAACAAAAAAACTACACAATAAAACTCAATCACCTTAAATATTACAAAAATAATTCAATACCTCTATTAAAATATTAACTATAGCAACTCAATTATTTAATAAAATATTTTACGTTTCTCTACAATTTGCAATCATAATTTTATGTTATAATAGAATTTACTTATTACCAAAATGTTTTCAGCTAATATTTAAGTCAAGCCAACCAGCTAAGCTGGTGGTTTGATTTTGCCCCATTAGGGCATTCCCCTTGTAAATCCTATAGGCTCATCAATTTATCAATAGTCATAACTATTGCCCTACTGATATGTAAATATCAATGTTAAGCTTTTATTGCTAGTAGTTTGCATTTACTTGCCACTAACTCGCTACGCTCAATATTTATATGCTTATAGCTAAAGCTTTTATATTCACACCAGCACAGCTGATGATTGTCTTTACAAAAACAAAAAGTGCTTTATTAAAGCACTTTTTTGTATAATTACATTTTTAATTTTTGAAGCAAAATATTGTTAAAAGTTAATAAATTCTTTAATAACACTAGCTAAAACCTATTACATATCAATTATTTTTTATTTTATTGCTAAGATAAATAGCTTTAAAATGTTACAATTAATAACTATATCAATAACAATTATCAAACAACAGCTGTATCTTTAATTTCCTTTTTAACTTTTGCTTTTTTAACCTTACGAGGTTTGCCAATGTTTCTCTTTGATGATGCATCACTAGCATTTTTCATTAAGCAATACAATGATGGTGCAATAAAGATTGATGAGAATGTACCAGCAATCAAACCAAACAATACTGGCAAAGCAAATTCCCTAATAGAAGATACACCAATTATGGCAAGTATTACTATTGAAGCCATTGTTGTAATAGTTGTCAAAATACTTCTAGACAATGTTTGTGCGATAGATTTGTTAACAACCATATTGTTGTTTACGCTCTCACCCACTTGAATAGATTTATAATTTTCTCTTACTCTATCAAACAATACGATTGTGTTGTTGATTGAGTATGCAATAATAGTAATAATCGCAGCAATGAATGAAGAGTTAATTTGGATATGGAATAACACTGTAAGTGCAAATACTATTATTACATCGTGCAACAAAGCGATTATTGCAGCAAGACCAGTAAACACATTTCTAAACCTAATTACAATGTAAACTAATATCAATAGAGTTGAAATTAATACAGATAAAAATGCTGTCAAAATTAATTCCGAACTTGCACTTGGTCCAATATACTCTAATCGTATATCATTGCCATCAACAATTGACTCAACTAACTTTTCTTGCAAAGATGCAACAATTTCGTTATTAAGAGTTTCATTTTCCACATTATCTTTAGATAACAAGTTAAATCTTACAATTACACTCAATTTATCGCTACCACCCATTTGGTCATAACTTATATGAGCATTTTTCTCTGCAAGCACATCTTCAATAACATCCATAGTTTGGTTAAAGTTTATAGTATCATTAATACTATTATCTCTATCAAACTTTGTTTCAACTGTGATAATGTTACCACCAGTAAAATCAATACCTACATTAACACCTTGAGCAGCATCTTTATATACGCCTGCATAAATACCAAAAGCTATCAAAGCAATCAATAATATTGCTAGTGGAACTGATATCCAGTATTTCCATTTTTCAACAACTCTTTTTCCAGCCAAAGTAAAATTAATCTTTTTCATTATGCATTTACCTCCGCTGTATCATTCTTTTTATTATTATCATTCTTTGAATTATCCTCACTATCCATAACTGGAGCTGGCAATTTATTTATTTTATAATCAATTGAATAATCTTGTTCTTTAACATTCAAGCCATATAGTACAACTGAACTATCATTGAATGCAAGGAAACATTTGATTATTAAACGACATACCAACAAAGAACTGATTAATGAAATAACAATACCGATAAGCAATGTCATCGCAAAGCCTTTAATTGTGCTTATTGCAACGATTGCAAGTACTATTGCACCAATTAAAGTTGTTACGTTACCATCAATAATAGCTGACAATGAGTTTTTGAAACCTTGGCTTACGCTTGCACGTATATCTCTTTGGTTATTGCCACCCATTAATTCCCTAATTCTCTCAAATATAATTACATTAGCATCTACCGCCATACCTATTGATAACAAGATACCTGCAATACCTGGCAAAGTTAATTGTACCCAAGGGAATATAGACAAAATGAATACATATGTCAAAGCAAAGAATATCAATGATAGAGATGCTGCAACACCAAGTAGTCTATATCTTGCAATCATTATTACAAAGATAAGTAGTAAACCTACGCCACCAGCAATTAAGCCGTGATTAATTGCATTTTGTCCCAAAGTAGCAGAGATTACACTTGAACTATCCAAAGATAAGTTTACGCCCAAAGCACCAGATTGAATTTGTACTGCATATTCATAAGCTTGCTCATAAGTGTATGAACCAGTGATTACCGCTTGTCCTGTAGTAATAGACTCGTTTACATTTGGTGCCATTAAAGGCTTACCATCTAGGAAAATACCTAACTTTTTACCAGTAAGGTTGGCAGTAGCCTCAGCAAACTTTTTAGTACCATTTCTGTTAAATTTTAATTGAATACAATATTGACCATCTTGCATTCCTACAGATGCTTGTTGAATGTCAGCACCACTTATAAGCGGAGTTTTATCGTCTGGATTTGCTTTGGTAATGTTACCATTGTTATCCACATTAGCCTCATACATTGTCAATGTTGCAGGTTTTGCAATCAAATCAAAGATTTCCTCTGGTTCATCAACATCTGGAACTTCAACACGAATTTTTTGATTTTCACCACTACCAGTTACGGCAACTTGTGCCTCAGAATAACCTTGGTTAACCAAAAGCTTAGTCAAACGAGATACTGTACCTTGAACAGCATCATCAAAAGCACGATTAATCGCTTCTGTATCCTCTTTATCGCCTGAATACCTATTGTTAACAAAATCGTCTCTATCCACAGCAAATACTGCGTATACACCACCCTTAACATCAAGACCTAGCTTAATGTTACTAGCAAAGTTATTATAGTCCACAATGCCAAGCTGACCATCTTGTAGTGGTACAAAAGCAAAGACAGTACCTAAAATCATAAGAACTGCAAAAATAACTAGGATAACTATAGCCCAAGTTTGTGAAAGTCCTTTAGATTTTAATTTGCTATTATTGTTTTTCACTATATGCCTCCTATCGTCAACCTACCCGATAATTATACACAAATTTACCTAAAAATGTCAATACCTATTAAAATTAAATACATTTTATTATGTAAATTTATTATCCTCAATTGCAATTACAATTGATTGTTGTTAGGCTTGGAAGTTTTATTTCAATTTTTTTGTTAAATTACTTTAACTATATATTTATTTTTTACTATAATTAATTGCTTTAATCAAATAAATGCATTATTCATTGACACCAGCAGTTTCAATCGCACTAATCGCAAGAGATAACTCAAATCTTTTTTTCATCATCTCACAACTGATTGAATAAGGAATGCTAATATCCCCACCAAAATGAATATTATTTGCGGCACAACCGCCACTGCAATAATATTTAGCTGGACATTTTTCGCATTGAGGTTTGTTTGTAACCAAGTTTTTCGCAAACACTTTGCTTATATCCAAACAAAATTCATTTTGCATAACATTGCCAAGCTTATATTTTACATCACCCGCAAACTGGTGACAAGGATAAATATCACCATAAGGCGTGATTGCCAAATATTCACAGCCAGCACCGCAACCAGTCAACCTCTTTTTGATACAAGGCCCCCCCTCTAAATCAAGCATAAAATGGAAAAAATTAAACCATTTACCATTTGCTCTTGAATTTAAATATTCCTCTGCAAGTCTTTCATACTCACGCAAAATAGTAGGCAAATCTTCCTTTTTGATAGCCATAGGACTATCCTCTGGCAATACAACTGGCTCAATACTAATTTGCTCAAAGCCTTGGTCACGTAAATACAAAATATCGTTTGCAAAATCTAAATTATAAGCTGTGAATGTACCTCTTACATAATAGGACTTATCTCCACGAACGCTTGCAAACTGCTTGGACTTTTCCAAAACTATACTATGAGAGCCTTTGTCATTAGCGGTACGCCTCAATCTATCGTGAACGATTTCTCTGCCGTCAATGGAAAGTACTACATTATACATTTCCTCATTTAGCCATTTAATAGTATCATCATTTAAAAGCAAACAATTAGTTGTCAATGTAAAATTAAATGTCTTTCCGCTTTTTAAACCTTCACTTCTAGCATATTCTACAATTTGTTTGACAACATCAAGGTTCATAAGTGGCTCACCACCAAAAAAGTCAACCTCTAAATTTTGTCTTTTACCGCTGTTTGCAATCAAAAAGTCAATTGCCTTTTTACCTACCTCAAAAGACATATATTCCTTACATACAGAATGATATGTCCCCTCATCAGCAAAACAATACTTGCACCTTAAATTGCAATCGTGACAGATATGTAAACATAATGCCTTAATTTCCCCAATTTGCTTTGTTTTTGTATAAACAACTGCGGGGGAATTTAAACCGCCACTTTTCTCAAGTTCTAAAAACTCTGCTTGTATCTCTTCAGTTAACCTACTGGGAATATTCGCAAACGCTTGCACCTCATCGCCCTCAAGTTCACTATATCTATCTTTTGCAACTAGATATGCAGACTTATCAACATTATGCAAACTTCCGCTTTCCACATCCCAAAGAAAATGGTAATCTCTTCCCTTGTGGTTATATTTAAAGCAATGTACCATTATTAATTAAATTAAAGGTTTTTTAGTTGTATTGATTCTTTCGCCTTGGTGTCTGCAAGATTGGTTACCAACTGTACAGCTTGTTTTGCAAGCAGATTGACAGCTTGATTGGCACTCGCCACAACCGATATTTCCACTTTTTTTCATTCCGTTATTTACAATAGTATTGATATGTTTCATAAACATACTCCTCCGATTTTAATTTGACATACTAGCATTATAATATAAAAATAAATATAAATCAAGTGTTTTAATAAAAAAATAGTTGCAATATCCATAAAAATACTGCAACAAAGCAATTTTTTCAACAATTCAAGTAATAATTTGCATTTTTCGTCAAATTTAAGCCTTTATCAACACTCTTTTATACCATATGGTAAAGTTGTACAAGCTTTTACATAATTGATTTTTCCCTTCAACCTATCTGCTAGCAAGTTTGCATCATTCATATTTTCCATAACGGCAAAAACGCAAGTGCCACTACCACTCATACAAACATAATTACTATACTTATTTAGCACCTCAATAACTTTAACCATATCTTCACAAAGTGTTTCAGTTACACTCTGCAAGCCATTACCAATAAATTGCAATTCTCTACCATTATCTAAAGCATTTACAAACTTTTCTGTGTAGTCTGTTACAACACCCATTTTATCAAAAGTATCAAACACCTCTTTAGTAACTGCAGACATTTTACTCCTAGCCACTACAAGTGGATATTCCTTAAACGGCAATGGTGATAAATCGTCACCTTTACCAGTCGCTCTACAAAAACCGCCATTCAACATAAAATTGACATCAGACCCAACTCTTGTGGCAATCGCCTTGGCGTCACTATCACTTAAGCCAAACAACTTTTGCATACAATAAAGTGTTGCACTCGCATCTGCAGACGAACCACCCAAACCGCCACCAAAAGGTATACCCTTAGTAATCTCAATTTTTACAGATGGTAAGCCATATTCCTCATTACAAATTTTAGCTACTTTGTATGCAGTGTTACTCTCATCACATTCCTTATTATCCATAAAAACAGATATTGTATCCGCCTTACAAACCTCAACTATATCAAAAATACCAATTGATATCATTGTCATATCCAAATTGTGATAACCTTTGCCAAAGTCACCCACAACATCTAAAGTCATATTAAGTTTTGCATTCACTCTTACCTTTAATTTATCCATATATTTATTTTATCACTTTGATAACACCTTGGCAACAATTATTACAAAATATTTTAATATTTAGTTTCAACAAAAACAAACAAAACTAACAAGGTCTTACCCCCATTAGTTTTTGCATTATATCAAATTTTTAAGTTAAAATTAAGCTTTTTTGTTATTTAGTACCGATTTTCAGCAGTTTATTTGTCTATAATATACAATTTTTCTGCCAGCAAGGTCACCTTGCAAATCAGAGTTTTGAGCTGCTATTTGTTCCATTGATGCTCCAATTGCTTTTGCAACATCCCAAAGTTCATCACCCTCTTTGCAGTTATATATAACAATGCTGTAGCTATTGCATTTTTTAATATCTGTCACTGTTACAGCTTTGGTTGTCTTGCACTCAATAGGACTATCTGCAGTTACTGTTATACTAATATTTGCAGTCACTTCAAACTCTCTATCACGTTTTACTTTAGCGTATAGATTGTCAACAATAGCCTCTGCACACAACAACTTATTTGTACATTCCATAACTTCGTCAAATTGCAAGCTATATGGCAATTCAATAAGAATACTTTGAGTGTTACCTTCAATATTTAAGTAAACTAAATTAACTGCAAGCACACCCTCAACTACTATTTTGCCCTCGTCATAGTATGTATTAACAATGATATTTCTGCTTAAACTTGTGCAAATAACTTTAGACACTGCAACCATATCATCACCAACAGAAGCATTGCCAACTATCTTGTCAAATAAGTTATATGTCTTATCCATTACATTGTATTTGCAACAATCTTGTTCTGTTTCAATCTCATAATCAGCAAGGAACACATCACTAATAACTTCTTTTTCCTCTAAGCGGAAGTTGTCAATTCTAACACTTACTGCAACTTGCATTAGGATAACATTATCCCCCTCCATACCTGTCAAAACAATCTTACAATCAGTTGCTTTTACAAAAACATTTGCTTTGTCATCCTCAAGCATACCACTTGTTTCAATTTCCTCTGAAAAAGGTGTATTGAAGTTTTTACAAGTAACAACGCCCTCACTTAAATAACTAATACTACCGCATATATTACCGCTAACTAAACATTTGCCGTCCATAGTTTTTGCGTTGTTTACCATTGCAGTAACATCAGAATATAAGATTTTTTCAACAGTGCAACCAGTATCAAAACTCTCCTCAAGTTCAATATTTTGCTCAGTAATATTAATCAAAGTTTGAGTCACAATATCGCACTTTTTGCTTACAACATTTTCTGGCATATCTGCCAAAATCTCACATTTTGCAGTGTAAATACCAAATATCTTGATATTAACAACGCTTTGAATTTTTATCATTTCACCCGCAACACCGCTATCAATATCAGCAACACCACATACTGCCCATAAGTGATTAAAGTCTTGCAAGCTTAAATTATCATTACCATTGATAGCCCCAGTAAAGTCACATAAGTAATCAAAGCTGTCAAACTCACCTGCTTTGTTCAAAAACATTACTTTGCAATTTAATGTAGCCATAATTTTTGCGGTGTCGCCACTCTTGTCCACTTGAGCACTTTTCACATTTGCAGAAACAGACAAAAGTTTTCCTACCCCACCTTTTGCAGCACTTTCAATATTGCACTCAACAGTTGCAGTACCACTACCGAACTCACGTGCATAATCATTCATTAAAATATCAATATTATCCATAAATCCTCCATAAATATAAATTGACGGCACCTTTTACCTCTACTAATTTATTATATGGAGCTATAGATTATGACAAAAGATTTTGATTTTCTTCTTGTTTGTCTGTAGCTGGCGGAAAAATCTTTATTCTTTTAGTCATTAAATCAACATAACTAAAGGATAAAAGTCTTTCTTTTCCATACAAAACCGCTACAAAAGTAAATACATATGGATATAAATCTTTAATTTCACCATCATAATACACATATCTGTTACGCCCCTCATTAACTTGCAGTCTGACTGGCGTTCCTTGCAAAAGTTCTGCTCTTTTCTTTGCAAAATCCATTTTATTCATTATCTCACCTCACAAAATTTTTATGTGAATTTAAAAACATAACTTAGCTCATATCAAAAAAATCTTTTTAGCTGAATTATTTATAAAAATAATTGTAAATCAATTAAAAAATTCTTACATTTTTAGCCATTATATTTCCATAAATCAAGTTTTTATTTAAATTATTATTATGTTTATTAGTTTTTAAACTTAAATTTTTATCTTCAACTTTGGCTTAAACTACGTATTATCTAACAAAAAAATTTATTTATAATTAACTATTAAACTATAGATTCTAATTAAAATAAGTGTTTGCTAACAGAAAAAACTTAACAGAAAGCAATTATATATAAAACAAGTAAAAACGAATTATCCTCGTAATTAATACTTTATTTATTATCTTTTCATCTTCATAATTAATGTTGAATCATTAATATTTAAAAATAAAAAACACTTAACAAAATCAATTTAAAACTCTTTCAATGTTTATAGTGTTTAAATGGTAATTAAAGTTTCTTTTTATAAACTAAGAGAAGTAAATTTTAACTACATTAAAATTTTATATTGCTAACGCAATACACTTGCTCTGCAAATACTTCTAGTTTGAATTAACATCAGTTACTGCAAAATGTGGCTTCGCCACGCTTTGCGACAACTTTCAATAATATAAACTAAGAGAAGTAAATTTTAACTACATTAAATTTTATATTGCTAACGCAATACACTTGCTCTGCAAGTACTTCTTGTTTGAATTAACATCAGCTACTGCAAAATGTGGCTACGCCACGCTTATCGGGGGCACAACAAAATAGCTTTTTTGTGTGGCAAATGTACACAGCTTACGATAATATAAACTATGTGTTGTTAAATTTGAGTTCTCTCAAATTTAACAAAAGCTACCGCTTTTAACTTAATAAATCAATTCAACACCATTTGAATTAACAATTGCTGATGTCAAATGACACTACGTGTCGCTATTGGAGTCCACACAAAATAACTTTTTTGCGGGGTGTATGAATAGCTTCCAGTAATATTATTATTAATTTAATTAATTGCGTATAATGCATTTAAAAAGTATTTATAACTTTGCAAATATGCTATTAAATTCTAATATTGCCCCATATTTAACACAAAATTGATTAGTTGCAAAGCATTTTAAATAATTATGTCCAAAAATTCCAAAATTAAAACTACCCCCACAAAACCTTTCGGCTTGTGGGGGTAGTTATTCATTCAATTCTTTTGTACTTTATTTAATTTTTCAAATTTAATTAATCGCAATAAATTTAACTTTCCTCAACATTTAAAATCTTATTGTTTAGCTAATTGCAATCAAATTAAATTTCCTCTGTGCCCAAATCAGTATCACTCTCAGACCTAAAAACTACACCATCAATTGCAAGTTCCTCGCTATCATCGTGTTCGTCTATTTGATTTTCGATTTTACTGCTCTCATTAGTTTCTTTTTCAATTTCTTCTTCAAAAGTTTCTTCTTGTTCAGCTTTCTTTTTCTTTTGCTCTGCTTCTAAAAATCTTTTCTCGTCCCTCATTAATTTGCTACAAATAAACATTGTTGCCCTTGTCATTTTTGAAATATTATGTGACATAACAATAAGCAAACCAAGTAAAAATATACTAATAGCACAATTAATAAAACCTACAAATAAAGATAAAAGTCCATTCCTAATATCCAAAGTAGCAAAGTTAATTATCATTGCAATCAAATTGCCAACCAATAGCAAAGTACAAATTACAATAAAAATTATAGTAAACAACTTTTTATCTTTTTTAAGATTTTCGTTGGGTTCATCTTTCACACGGTCTGGTAAAAAAGAAGCAAATAAATCGTCTTTATCATTATTGACTTTTTTCATAAACCCCTCCTAACTACAATATAATTTTAACATTATTTTTATTATATGTCAATAATTTAAACTAAAATACAAATCAAATGCCAATATAGCAGGTGGATTTCAAAATAAAAATAATACTTTAAAAATAAAATATTACACAAATAGTCATAATCAAATATTCTTATTAGCAGTTTTATAAATACACAAATTATATCTAACCACAAACTATATTAATTGTCTTTCCTATAAAAATTTATATAATACTTTAAACCTTTATCCTTAGTTTTATTTTGCATATTCTAACTTAATTTTGCTTACTACAATTTAAAAATCAAAAATTATCTATAAACATATGTTACTTATATATCCAATTTATACTACTA
>CAJTZR010000020.1 GCA_910584035.1 uncultured Christensenella sp.
TGTTGCTAATGTTCCACCTCAAGGTGGAAGAAAACACCCACAACAAGAGACAATACCTATTGATACAACTAATATATTGTTTATTTGTGGCGGTGCGTTTGTTGGTCTTGATAAAATTATTGATAAAAGAAAGGATACTTCTTCTTTAGGTTTTGGCAGTGATATAACTAAAACTGACGAGAATTACAGCGATTTAATTGCAGATTTGCGTCCAGACGATTTAGTTAAATTCGGTTTGATACCAGAATTTGTTGGTAGAGTACCAGTTGTAGTAGGTTTAAATGGCTTAGACGAAGAAGCATTAAGCAAGATTTTAGTAGAACCTAAAAATGCTATTTTAAAACAATACAAGAAAATGTTTGATTTGGATAATGTTGAGTTAGAGTTCACTGACGATGCAATAAAAGCAATTGCTAAAAAAGCTATCGCATTAAAAACTGGAGCAAGAGGTTTAAAGTCTATTGTGGAAAAAACTTTGCTTGACTTAATGTATTCAATACCATCAGATAAAACAATACAAAAGGTTATTATTGATAGTGATTGCATTGAAAATAATGCCGTTCCAACAATAATTAAAGCGGAAAATATAGCGTAAAAGCAAATATTGTGAAAATATGAAAAAATGTGTGTCATAACTTTAACAATTTTAAATATATTAAATTTTGTTTAAGGTTATAAACAAAATTAGAGAAGTTTTAATAAATGTAATTATTTTGAAATATTTACAATATTAAAAGATTGTTTTATTAGTAGTTGTCTATATGTACAATAACACATTATTGACAACAAGTACAACTTTCTATTTGACTTTATTGCATATATCTAAAACTCGCATTAAGCCTATTTTATAACTTGTTGTAATCTACTAAGCAAATAGTTTAACAAAGTTAAATAACTATGAACTAAAATAAAATCGCACTTAAAGAGTGCGATTTGTTTATTTAGAGAAAATAACCACCAACAATAATGGTGTGGATAAAAACTTTAATTATAGGAATTGAAAAATATAAACCTCCTTAATATAATAAATGTGGCTACCAACCGCATATATAAAAATATCAAAGAGAATTACTGGTAAAATATATACAAACTTATTAAATTTTGTTTATTTAATTGTGTTTAACGATTTTTTTTACATTACACTATAATAATTTATAGTGTTTAACAATTTTTTTACTTTGCATTACTAGTAATTTATTGTTTTTTACATACTTATTTATTGCTAAGTAACTCTTTCATTTTTTGTAGTGCTAAACCACGATGACTTACTTTATTTTTTTCTTCACTTGTTGCTATGCCAAAACTTTTTTGCAAATCATTGGAAAAGAAAAGTGGGTCATATCCAAAGCCGTTGTTACCTTCAAGTTTTTCCAATATTCTGCCATAAGTAGCACCTTTTGCAGTGATAATTTCACCATTAGGGTAGCATATTGCTATTACGCTTGTAAAATTAGCACGTCTGTCAGTAACACCATCTAGTTCCTTTAGTAATTTTGCATTGTTATTTTCCGTATTTGCATTTTTCCCAGCGTATCTTGCGGAATAAACACCTGGTCTGCCGTCTAAGGCATTAACCTCAAGTCCGCTATCATCACTAAGGGCGGTAATTCCAGTAAGTTCCGCAATGTATTTTGCTTTAATTATTGCATTTTCTTCAAAAGTTGAGCCAGTTTCCTCAATTTCAACATTGATATTTTTATCAGATAGTGAATATATATTGGTGAAAAAATTGCCTAAAATTTCTTTTATTTCTCTAATTTTGTTTTGATTGTTACTTGCAATTATTAAATCATTGATTTTCGTCATTACTTTTTTCCTCATTAAAGACATCATAAATAATCATATTGTTTTTTTCTTTTAAGGTTGTAACAATAGTATCTAAATCGCCACTTGATACATTGATAAATTGCATTGCAACCAATTTATCACCATTTTTAGGATAAGTATTGTAATACATTATTGTTTTGTTTGTATTGTTGTCGTGCCTTATGTTTAAAATGTCAGAAAATTCTACTTTCTTTTTAATTAAGCATAAAGTTGTAACAAAATTTTTGTCATCAATAGTGTAATAACTGCCAAATTTCATAATTGCAAGATAAGATAGTATCAGTACAAGTAATACACAACTTACAATATAAGCGACATATTTTGCTTTAATCTTTATTGCTAAAGACATAAAGGCAATATCACATATTAAACCAACTGCACAAATTGCTATAACAATATATAGCATCATATCAACTTTTTTATTCAATTTAACTTTAAACTTTTTTTCCATAATAGTATTATAGCAGATTTTAAATAAAAATACTATAGATTTTTGAAAAATTTTTAAATTGCTGAAAAAATATAAATTATAATACATTTTAAATAAAATAAGAAGGTGAGATTATTGGTAAAATTACTACTGACCAAACTAAAAAATAAAATATTGAAAAAATTGAAGGTAACACTATTATTTAATCAGCTAATAAAATAAAAATACAAATTTTGCTCACACAATAAACAATGTAATTATTAAATTTAAAAAACTATTCAAAACAGAATAATTTCTAAAATTAAGTTTTTTTGGTATTTTTTTTGTAAATACTAGGTAATTTTTACAAATACTCTTGCAAAAATTAAAAAAATATTGTATTATAAAAGAAGTATTATAATTATAATAAAATATTATGCGTTATTTTAATAATTATATATATGTTTTTTAGTTAAAAGCTCAAAACAAAATAAAATTTTTATTTAATTGCAATTTTGCAAAGTTTAAAAATTAAAAAAGTAAATTATTAGTTATCAAATATAAAGGAGTAAATTATGGTAAAATTAACAAGTGGCAAAAAGTATTTATATCAAGGTAAGTTTGTTGATAGTGATTTTTTAGTAGCACAAGGTGTTACTGAAAAGATGATTGACGAGGCTTATAAGGGTACTATTGCTTATAATATTTTGAAAAATCACAATATAAGTGGGGAAACTTGCAAAGGTGCTGGACTTCAAATTAAGTTTGATGCAATGGCTTCTCACGATATTACATATGTAGGTATTATTCAAACAGCTAAGGCAAGCGGTTTGGAAAAATTTCCAATTCCATATGTGCTAACTAATTGCCATAACTCTTTATGTGCTGTTGGCGGAACTATTAATGAGGACGACCACGTGTTTGGTTTGTCTGCTGCAAAAAAATATGGTGGAATATTTGTGCCACCTCACCAAGCAGTAATTCACACCTTTATGCGTGAGAATATGACTGGTTGTGGTAAAATGATTTTGGGTAGTGATTCTCACACTAGATATGGTGCTTTAGGTACTATCGCTGTTGGTGAGGGTGGACCTGAACTTGTTAAGCAATTATTGTGCAGGACATATGATATTACTTATCCAGATGTAATAGCTATTAATTTGATTGGCAAGCCACGTAAAGGTGTAGGACCTCAAGACGTTGCACTTGCTATAATTGGTAGTGTGTTCAAACAAGGTTTTGTTAAAAATAAAATTATGGAATTTGTGGGCAGTGGTATTGATAATTTGCCTATAGAATATCGTAATGGCATAGATGTTATGACCACAGAAACTACTTGTTTAAGTTCAATTTGGAAAACTGACGACATAGTAAAAGAATATTACTATGAACACGGCAGACCTAATGATTTTGCTAAACTTGAGCCAGCAGAGCTTGCTATGTATGATGGCGTAGTTGAGGTAGACTTAAGCAAAGTTGAGCCAAAAATTGCTTTACCATTCCACCCAAGCAATGTTTATAACTTAGCTGATGTTATTGCTAATCCTAAGGATATTTTTGCTAAAGTTGAGGAAGATGGGAACAAGTTACTATCTGCAAATAAAGTGAAATTCAATTTGTTGGATAAGATTACTAAGGACGGAAAAGTACAAGTACAACAAGGTATTATTGCAGGTTGTGCTGGTGGTACATATGATAACATTGTTGAGGCAAGTAACATTATTGATGGTAAATATATTGGTAAAAATGAGTTCACAATGAGTGTATATCCATCAAGCCAACCAATTTACTATGATTTAATGAATAAGGGTGCAATTAGCAAACTTGTTAAAGCGGGAGTAAATATCAAAACTGCTTTCTGTGGTCCTTGCTTTGGTGCTGGTGATGTTCCTGCAAATAATGCTTTGAGTATTAGACATACTACAAGAAACTTTGAGAGCAGAGAGGGTAGTAAACCTGCAAATGGTCAAATTTCTTCAGTAGCGTTAATGGATGCAAGAAGTATTGCTGCAACTGCTATGAATGGTGGTATTTTGACTAGTGCGTTAGACTTAGATTATGATAATACTATTCCAAAATTCTGTTATGATGCAAGCATTTATCAAAATAGATGCTATAATGGTGTGGCTCAACCAAATAATCAAGATTTGGTATATGGTCCAAATATTAAAGATTGGCCAGAGGTAATACATTTAACAGATAATATTTTGTTAAAAATGACTGCAGTTATAAATGACCCAGTTACTACTACAGACGAGCTAATTCCATCTGGTGAAACTTCTAGCTATAGGTCAAATCCGCTAAAACTTGCAGAGTTTGCTTTGTCAAGAAAAGTTCCAGAATATGTTCCTAGAGCAAAAGAGGTTTATGCTGACGAAATTGCAAGACGTAAAGAAAATAAGTTGCCATTAGAGTATGAAAAAGCTTTGAAAGCAGCTAAAATAAAAGTGGATGGTAGTGTATCAATTGCAAGTATTATCTATGCTACAAAACCAGGTGACGGCAGTGCGAGAGAGCAAGCTGCAAGTTGTCAAAGAGTATTAGGCGGTGCAGGTAATATCGCAAGAGAATATGCAACTAAGAGATATCGTTCAAACTTGATAAACTGGGGTATGATACCATTTATAAGTGATAACGACAATTTTGAGATAAATGATATTATTTACATTAAAGATGTTAAAAAAGGTATTGAAAGCGGTGCAAAAGAGTTTAAGGCTGTTGTAATTAATGGAGACAAAGTACGTGAAACTATTTTGAAAGTTGATAGCTTGACTGACACTGAAAAGGATATTATTGTATCTGGTTGTTTAATGAATTATTATAAAGATAGAAAATAAAGAGGGAAAATTAGTGATGTTTTTTGATAAAAAGATTGAGCAAATGGATAGGGCAGAAATGCGTGCTTTGCAACTAGAAAGACTTAAGAAGATTGTAAAGTATGCGTATGAGAGAGTTCCTTTTTACACTAAAAAGTTTGACGAAATCGGACTTAAACCAGAGGATATTCAAACTTTAGAGGATATTAAAAAAATTCCTTACACAACAAAAACAGATTTGAGAGATAATTATCCGTATGGTTTGCTTGCCGTTCCTATGGATGACATTGTTAGAGTACACGCCTCAAGCGGTACATCTGGCAAACCTACTGTTGTGGCTTATACAAAAAATGATTTGGATATGTGGTCAGATTGTATGGCAAGGCTAATTGTGGCAGCTGGCGGTAGAAAATCTGATATTGTTCAAATATCTTTTGGTTATGGCTTGTTTACTGGTGCATTAGGCTTACACCAAGGTTGGGAAAAAATTGGTGCTACAGTTATTCCAGCATCTTCTGGAAATACAGAAAGACAAGTTATGCTTATGAAAGATTTAGGTGCAACTGCTTTGGTTGCTACACCATCATACGGATTGTACATAAGTGAAGTTGTAGAAAAAATGGGAATAAAGAAAGAAGATTTAAAACTTCGTATAGGTTTATTCGGTAGTGAAGCATCAAGTCCAGAAATGCACAAGGAATTACAAGACAAATTAGGTTTGTTCCCAACAGACAACTATGGTTTAAGTGAAATTATTGGTCCAGGTGTTGCAGGTGAGTGTGAATATAAATGTGGTATGCACATTAATGAAGACCACTTTTATCCAGAAATTATTGACAAGGAAACACTTGAGCCGATTGGTGATGGTGAGTGGGGTGAGCTTGTAATTACTACTCTTACTAAAGAGGGCTTGCCAATGCTAAGATACCGCACAAAGGATATAACAAGACTTATCACTGAAAAGTGTGCGTGTGGCAGAACTACTACAAGAATGGATAAAATTCAAGGTAGGTCTGACGATATGCTTATTATCCGTGGCGTAAATGTATTCCCATCACAAATTGAAGGCGTGCTAATGAGTATGCCAGAGATTGGTGGTAACTATGAGATTATAGTTGAAAGAATTGGGCATATGGATAAGCTTACTATCAATGTCGAGGTTAAAGATATTGACTTGCTTGACAATTATTCAAAACTTGAAGATTTAGTTAAAAAAGTAAAACAAAAATTAAAAGTTGTATTGCAGATAGATGCAATTGTTAGACTTGTTGAGCCACAATCTTTAAAGAGATTTGAAGGTAAAGCAAAAAGAGTTACCGACCTTAGAAAACTTTAATATTAAATTATAAGTTTATAAAAGCTTACGAAAATCGGGACTAAAATAGGATAAAGAGGTATTTATGAAAAAAATATTGTTAGGTAATGAGGCTATAGCTAGAGGTGCTTATGAGGCTGGTGTAAAAGTTAGCACTGCATATCCTGGTACACCTAGTACGGAAATAACTGAGGCTATAGCAAAATATAAAGAGATATATGTTGAGTGGTCACCAAACGAAAAGGTAGCACTTGAGGTTGCTATTGGTAGTAGCGTTGCTGGTGTAAGAAGTATTGTTTGTATGAAACACGTTGGTGTAAATGTAGCGGCTGACCCATTATTTACACTTGCTTATACTGGTGTGAATGGCGGACTTGTTTTGGTAGTTGCTGATGACCCTGGTATGCATAGCTCTCAAAATGAACAAGACAGCAGATATTATGCAATTGCAAATAGCATTCCTATGCTTGAGCCAAGTGACTCTAGCGAGGCAAAGGAGTATACAAAGCTTGCATTTGAGATTAGTGAAAAATATGATACTCCAGTAATGCTAAGAAGTACTACAAGAGTATCACACTCTCAATCTTTTGTTGACTTAGAGGATAGATGTGAGGTTGGTGTAAAGCCTTATGTAAAAGATACTACAAAGTATGCTATGATGCCATCAATGGCGATAGGTAGACACAAAGTTGTTGAGGAGAGAATTAAAAAATTATCTGCAGATAGCAATAGTTTAAGTATCAATAAAATTACTTATAAGTCTACGAAAATCGGTATTATTTGCAGTGGTGTTGTTGCAAAGTATGCCGAGGAGGCAATGCCAGATGCAAGTATATTAAAGCTTGGTATGGTAAATCCATTGCCAATGGATATGATAAAAGAGTTTGCAAATAAAGTGGATAAACTTTATGTTATTGAGGAGCTTGAACCTATATTTGAAACTCAAATTAAAGCACAAGGTATTGAATGTATTGGTAAGGAAATCTTTTCAATTCAAGGTGAGATTTCTGTTGCTATTATTCGCAACAAATTGTTGGGTGAGCCAATGCCACAAGCAGATAATACCTTGCCAGTAAGACCACCAGTAATGTGTCCAGGTTGCCCTCACAGAAGTGTATTTTATGTGTTACATAAATTAAAATTAATGGTTACTGCGGATATTGGTTGTTATACTTTAGGTGCGGGACAGCCATTGAATGCAGTTGATACAGTTGTTTGTATGGGTGCAAGTATTGGTATGTGTCACGGCGTTGATAAAGCTTTGGGACGTGAACAATCTAAAAAGACTGTTGCTGTAATTGGTGATTCAACTTTTGTACATAGCGGTATAACTGGTGTTGTAGATGCAGTTTATAACCAGGGTAGTAGCACAATTATAATTTTGGACAACTCTACAACTGGTATGACAGGACATCAACCAAACCCAGCTACTGGTAGAACTATACGTGACCAAGTAACTCATCAATTGAATTTGGAACAAGTTGTTAGGGCTTGTGGTGTTAATAGCGTTCAAATTGTAGATGCTTATGATATGGTAGCAGTTGAAAAAGCTGTTAAAGAGGAACTTGCTAAAGATGAGGTTAGTGTTATCATTGCAAAGAAACCTTGTGTGCTTTTGACAAAAGAGGTCAAGACACCTTATTATATTGACAGCGATAAATGTAAAAAATGTGGTATGTGTATGAAAATTGGTTGTCCAGCTATTATGATGGCTAAAGATAAGAGTGTTAGCATAAAAGCAGACCAATGTGTCGGTTGTGGAGTGTGCGTACAAATGTGTAAGTTTGACAGCATAAAATTAGGAGGTAAAAACTAATGGCTAATGTATTGATAGTTGGTGTAGGTGGACAAGGTACACTTTTGGCATCAAGAGTACTTGGTAATTATGCGGTATTAACGGGACAAGATTGTAAACTTTCTGAAGTGCACGGAATGAGCCAAAGGGGCGGTAGTGTTGTAACTCACGTTAGAGTTGGTGAGAATATTCTTAGCCCTATTGTAGCTGTTGGCGATGCTGATATTATTATTGCTTTTGAAAAGTTAGAGGCGTTAAGATGGCGTCATTACCTTAAAAAAGAGGGTATGATTGTTGTAAATAATCACGAGATAATGCCTATGCCAGTTATTACTGGTGCAATGGAATATCCTAAAAACATTATTGAACAATTGAGTAGTGAATGTAAAACACTTGTTATCAACGCTGCACAACTTGCTTTGGAATGTGGCAATGTAAAAGTAGCAAATGTTATTATGCTTGGTGCACTTGCTAAAAATTTAGGTTGGAAGTTTGAGGATATAGCTGAGGCTGTAAAAATGACTGTGCCAGCAAAGTTTTTGGAAATTAATTTGCTTGCTTTAGAAAAAGGCTATAACGCAAAATAAAAATAGGTCTTAATTTAAGTATGTAATTGCTTAAGATTTTGATAAAAGGGAAAAATTAATTGTATTACGGAGGACTGTAGTATGTATAGCGATAATATGCAATATCTTTCAAGAGAAGAGTTGGAAAAAATTCAGAGTGAAAGACTAGTTAAAGTAGTTAAAAAAGTTTATGATAATGTGGAAATTTATCGTAAAAAAATGGATGCAATTGGCGTTAAACCTGAGGATATCAAAAGTATTAAAGATATAACTAAACTACCATTTACTGTTAAGCACGATTTAAGAGAAAGTTATCCATTTAACTTTTTTAGTTGCCCTCAAAGCGAAATTGTAAGAGTACACGCTTCAAGCGGTACAACTGGTAAGTTGACAGTAGTTGGTTATACTCAAAATGACTTGGATATGTGGGCAGATATGGCTGCAAGATGTTTAAGTATGACTGGTGCAGATAATAACTCTGTTGTTCAAGTATCTTTTGGTTATGGCTTATTTACTGGCGGTCTTGGTTTGCACGATGGTAGCCAAAGATTAGGTGCTATGACTGTACCAACCTCTAGTGGTAATACTTTAAGACAATTGCAATTAATGCGTGATTTTGGTGCAGATACTTTGTGTTGTACTCCATCATATGCTATATATTTAAGTGAAGCAATGGCAAAAGAAGGCTTTACTGATAGAAGTCAATTTAAATTAAAGCGTGGTATTTTTGGTGCAGAGCCTTGGTCTGACGAAATGCGTAAAGATATTGAAAAACGTTTACAAATAAAAGCTTACGATATTTATGGCCTAAGTGAGATAATGGGACCAGGTGTTGCAATGGAATGTGAGGAGCAAGATGGTTTGCATATAAATGAGGATAATTTTTATCCAGAAATTGTTGACCCAGATACACTTGAGCCGGTACCATTTGGTGAGACCGGTGAGTTAGTTATAACTACACTTACAAAAGAGGGTATACCACTTATAAGATACAGAACAAGAGATATAACAAGCTTTAAGAAAGGTGTGTGTAAGTGTGGCAGAACTCTTGTAAGAATGAACAGAGTTACTGGCAGAACTGATGATATGTTAATAATTCGTGGTGTAAATGTATTCCCATCACAAATTGAAAGTGTGTTGTTTAATATTGGTGAGAGAATATCACCACACTATCAAATTATTGTGGATAGAGTAGGTGCATTGGATACTTTTGAAATTCAAATTGAGATAAGTGAGGGGTATTTTAGTGACGAGGTAGGCAAACTACAAGCGTTAAAGAAAGAGATTGAACACGAGATGACCTCTAACTTGGGCATTAGTGCAAAAATTACTTTAGTTAGTCCTAACAGCATTAGCAGAAGTGAGGGCAAAGCAAAGAGAATTATTGACAATCGTAAAAATAAAAAGTAATAAAATTATATACAAGTGATTATTATATAAGGGAGATATTATTATGTTAGTTAATCAAATAGCAGTTTTTTTGGAAAATCGTAAAGGCAGAGTAGGTGATTTTGCCAAAGTTTTAGCTGATAATAAGATAGATTTAGTTTCAATGAGTATTGCAGATACTAAAGAATTTGGTATTTTGCGTGCAATTACACGTGATAATGCAAAGGCAGTAAAAGTTTTACGTGAGGCTGGTTTTACTGTAACAAGCTCCGACTTGATTGGTATTGAGGTTGAGGATAGAGCTGGCGGTTTGTCCGATGTGCTTGCCCTACTTTATGCTGGTGGGGTTGAAATTGAATATTTGTATTCTTATGCAAGAACAGAAGCAAAAAAAGCTATCATTATGTTAAAGGTTTCAGATATTAAAAAAGCAATGCAAGTTATTCAAGATAACAATATTAAAGTGCTTGAAAATTCTATTATATAATTAAAAGCATAATATTTAAACTTTACAATAGCTGTAACAATAATAAAAAATTTGTGAAAATAAATTTATATATTAAAGTTTATTTGCAAAATTTTTGTAAAGTTAAAAGTTTACTTATGTGACTTTTTTACTAGCATTACTATTTAGTTGTGTACAATTTGTTTTATACTAGCGATTTTAATTTGTTATACAAAAGTTAGACAACAATTAATAATTGATAAATTTTGGAGTAGGAAATTCCTTGTCAAGATTAATTAAGTGCTAAGAAAAAAGGTATAGGCTTATTGATATTAAATATACTATTGATTAAATTTTTAAAGTCCTAAAGCTGAAAAATAATTTTTAAAGGGGCGATAATATTTTAACAAAATATATTGATATTAATCAAATTAAACGTAATATTTTAAAAGCAAAACAAGAGAGTTTTACAGATGTTATGGCAGTTGTAAAAGCAAATTGTTATAGCAATGGTATACATATTGCACTTTTAATAGAGGACTATGTTTGTGGCTTTGCTGTTGCAAATGTTTTTGAGGGTATAAGGCTTAGAAAATTAGGTATAACAAAACAAATTTTGTCTTTATCTTTTAGTCGTGAACAAAGTTATTTGTGCATTAAGTATGATATTATGGCATCACTTTCTTGTCCACTCAATTATGTTGAAGGGGTCAAATACCATATTGCAATTGATAGTGGTATGAATAGAGGTGGAGTAAAAGGAAATAACGAACTTTGGGACTTGCTTAATATTATGGCATTTCACGATATTTATGGCGTTTATTCGCATATATATTCCGCAAATGAAATTTTGACTAATAGTCAGATTGATAGGTTTGAGCAAGCAGTACATATCGTAGAAAAATTTAATAGCCAAATTGTCACACATATTTTTGCTACAAACTATAAATATTTTGCTGAAAAATTTGCTACTGATTTTGTAAGACTGGGCATTGGAATGTATGAAAATGCTGTTGCTGTAACCTCAAATATAATGCAGATTAAAGAGTTGAAAGCTGGCGAAAGTGTTGGCTATGATGGTGAATTTATAGCAGATAAAAGTATGAAAATAGCACTGTGTGACGGCGGTTATTATGATGGGGTTATTAGACGCTTTAAAGGTGAAAATATTGCATTTAGTACCGATTTTTGTAAGGTTATTGGTAAAATAAGTATGGATACTCACATAATTGATGTGTCGGATACTAATGCAAAAATAGGCTCTCAAACTATTATTTATGATACTGACAAATTGTCTTTTACAAATAGAGCTGAAGCAATGAAAATATCCGAGTATGAGCTAATGACATCACTTAAAGGTAGGTTTGAATATGTGTACCTTAACTAAAGAGGAACAGAGAAAAATTGTAAGAGAAAAACTAAATAATATGTCCTACTTTGATAGGTCATTTAAAAGCCAAATGATTGTAAGTGATATTATAAATAGCAAGCTTATAAATGAGCATAGTCATATTTTACTTTATAAAGCTATGCTGACAGAGGTTAATATTGATTGGCTATTAGAGTTTACAATGACTTTTGGTAAACAATGTTATCTGCCAAGAGTAAATGGGGATAATCTTGAATTAGTTAAATATCCTTGTAGATTGCAAAAAGGGGCATATGGTATACTTGAGCCAATAGGTGAAGCCGTTCAAACACATATTGATTTGTGTATAGTTCCAGTCCTTGCGGTTGATAATGATGGCAATAGACTTGGAAAAGGTAAAGGGTATTATGATAGATTTTTTGAAAAATATCCTAATTGTGTAAAAGTTGCAGTAGCATTTAAAGAACAAGTGCTTGATAAGATAAATACTGAAAAACACGATATAAAAATGGATAAAGTTTTTGTGAGGTAAAATGAGAGTAGTTGCTGGTAAACATAGAAGTAGACCTTTAATATCTCCTAAAAATAGAGATGTAAGACCTACAACTGATATGGTAAAAGAATCTATATTTAATATCATTCAAAGTGATGTAATAGGTTGTAAATTTTTAGATTTGTTTGCGGGTAGTGGTGCTATAGGCATTGAGGCTATTAGTCGTGGTGCGGAAAAAGTAGTTTTTGTTGATAGCAGTAAAGAGAGTATTAATATAATTAAACAAAATTTGCAAGTGTTAAAAGAGCAAGCTACTGTTATTTTTAGCGATTATAGTGCTGCTTTGTCTAGGCTAAAAAATGCTGAATTTGATATTATATTTTTGGACCCACCATATGAGTTTAAAGAAATAAAAAGTGTATTTAAGTTGATACAAGAAAACAATGTACTTGCTAGTAGTGGAATAATTATTTATGAGAGTTTATTTGATAAGAATGCAAATAAAGTGGTACAAGGTTTTAACATTATAAAAAGCAAAAAATATGGCATTACTGCAATAGATATATACGAGGTTGAATAATGGACAAGTGCTTGGTAAGTGGTAGTTATGACCCAATAACAAATGGCCACCTTGATATTATCCGCAGAGCTAGTAGTATGTTTGATGTTGTCATTGTAGGTGTGTTTAACAATGAGGAAAAAGAGCATATGTTCAATTTGAATGAAAGAGTTCAAATGTGTAAAGTTGCAACAGCTGAAATGAAAAATGTTCAAGTTTTTGGTTATGACGATATGCTTTATGAGGTATGTGTTAAAAATAATATTAGTCATATAGTTCGTGGTTTTAGAGATAATAAGGACTACGCTTATGAGACTGAAATGGCTGTATTCAATTTTGAGCATTGTGGAGTTATGACTTGCTTGTTGCCAGCGGATAAAGTTTTAGATAGCATAAGCAGTAGTAAAGTGAGAGAATTATTAGACGATATGGATAAAGAGAATAATGAACTTAGTAAATACATTAATGATAATGTTTTGCGTGAGATAAGGAGGATAAAAAATGCACGATTTTCTTAAGATATTAAATGATTTGGAGTCTGAGATAAAAGATTCTAGACGTTCGATGCTTGGTGGTAACAGATACATTGACGAGGGTAAATGTATGGATTATATACTTACTCTTAAGTCACTTATGCCACAAGATATAAAAGAGGCACAAATTATCCTTGCAGAAAAGGAAAATATTATCAGCGAGGCTGAAGATTATGCTAATCATTTAGTAAATGATGCTAAATCTAAAGCAAATAAAATACTTGACGAGTCGGAACTTATTCGTCAAGCTGAGTATGAAGCTGACCAAATTTTAAAGAGTGCTAATGAAGAGGCGGAAAGGCTACGTTATGAAACAATGAATTCAGTTATGGACTTGTTAAAAGATTCCGAAAATAAAATGATTGATATTATAAATTGTGTTAGAGAATCTAAAAATGAAATAATAGACGAATTCCAAAATAACAATTATAAAAAATAATTTTATTAGTAAAATAATTTTATAAAAGAGAGCGTATACTATTCTTATAGCAGATAGACAAAACGATAACTTTACGCAATTATCGTAAGCTGTACATTTACCCCACACAAAAAGTTATTTTGTGCTAACCCCGATAATCACTCAAAAGGGTATTTTGCAGTAACTGATGTTAGTTTGAATAGTGTCAGTTTTATAATTGATAATTTATTAAAATAAAGAAATAACTCATATAGTCAAATTAGTTGACAATATTTTATCAAAATTTTAATTTAGCATATAAAAACACTTGGATAAAATCCAAGTGTTTTGTTTAAAATAGTGATTAAATTTGTAGTAAATAAATTTTAAATTTTGCTTTAATAGGTGGTACGATTGATGAAAACCATTCGAAAATCGGTATTAAATTGATTTTTTTCTAATTTTATTGATTTTATATTGTGCAAGCTTACTTTGTATGGCAATTATTTAACTAGTAAATTTTAATTTGTTTGTATAAATTTAAGCATTAAAAATTTTAAATGTTTGCGTTGCATTTTAACTAAAAACGAATTTATTTGTTTGCATTGTATATTAACTTTAAAGCGAATTTACTTGTTGATAATCAAAAAAAATATCTGTCTTTAATTTTTACAATTTACTCAAAAAGCTTTAAATAATATATATTTTTAAATAATACTTTACAAAAAATAAAAAGTATGCTAAAATGATTATATATTTATTTATGCGTATGTAATTTATATTATTAGAAGTTATCGTGAAGCGTGGCGAAGCCACATTTTGCAGTAACTGATGTTAATTCAAACTGGAAGTGCTTGTGTAAGCAAGCTGTATTGCTCTCGCAATACAAAATTTTAAGCTCGCTTAAAATTTACTTCCTATAGTTTATATATCGTGTTGCTCTACTATTGGTCGTGAATTTAAACTATGTTGACAAATTACATAATTGCAAGGCATAATAACACATTTTAATGTTAGTGGGTAGTGTATTACTAATTACAAATCATTAGTTTTGGTTTTATTGATAAAATATATTATGAAAATTATCTTTTTAATTAAGTTGAATTTTCAATTTTGTTGCTTATTAAATAATACAAGATTTTTGTGTGGTTATTGTAATAACAAATGCTAATAAACGTAAGTTAAAAATATTCAATATATTGATTTTATTTAGTTTAGGTTAATTTTTGAGTGGGAGATATACTTGTGCAGAATAATGACAGAAAACTTGCCCTTGTACTTGAGGGGGGCGGAGCGAGAGGTGCATATCAAGCTGGTGCTTTAAAAGCACTTTTTGAGGCTGGTTATAAATTTGATGGTGTTGCTGGCACTTCTGTCGGTGCATTAAATGGTGTAATGATTGCTCAAAATAAGTTTGAGGATAGCGTCAAAATTTGGAATGAAATAGATTTTGCAAATGTCTTAGGCATTAACAATATGTATGGTGAAAATTTGATAAATAGGTCATTTGACCAAGATACCGTAAAGTATTTTTATGGCTATGTCAAAAAACTTATTGGTGGGAAAGGACTTGACACTACAAGAATCAAAAATTTAATTAAAGATAATATTGACGAAGAAGTGCTTAGAAATTCAGGTATTGATTTTGGTATTATGACTTATTCATTAACTGAAAAACAACCATTATCAATTTTTGTTGAGGATATGCCATATGGTCAAGTTGCCGATTATGTAATGGCATCAGCATCTTTCCCAGGGTTCAAAAAAACTGTGGTTGAGGGGCAAGAGTATATTGATGGTGGAATTTATGACAATATGCCAATCAATATGATGATGGATAGAGGCTATAAAGATATTGTTGCAATTGAAACAAAAAGTTCCATACCAAAACGCAAGCCGAAAGATAAAAATTGTCAAATTTATTACATTAGACCTAGTGAAAAGCCTGGACGTGTTATGAATTTTACAAGTCAATCAACTGCAAGAGCGATATCAATAGGTTATTTTGACACTTTAAAATTGTTAAGAGGATATATTGGCAGTAGCTATTTTATTGATGTCGAGAATAAATCACCATTCGGATATGGTCTTTGTGATTTAGATGAAGAACTTTATGTTATTTTGAGTAGTATATTTGGGGAAATTTATTCTGGGCTTAATAATTTGAATAATGTCATTTGTAAGGCGTTAAAATTGAATTGTAAAAATTTTGCGGAAACATTAATAAGCATTTATGAAAAAATTGCAACCTTTGAGGGAATAGAAAGATTACAAGTTTATTCTCTTAACGAGTTTATGAGTTTGGTAGTGGATAATCTGTATAAATTGCCTATTGATAGCGGTAGTAAAATTTTTGGTGAAATTAAAATTGTTATGACTATTGACAATTATTTTAGGAATAATAAGTAATACATACAAAAGATTATTTGCAGAATGTGATTGCAAATTAAAATCAAAGCAACAAGCAATTTATGGAGTGAGTATGTTAAGAAGTGAAATTGATAACAAATACAAATGGAATTTGAACGATATTGTTAGTAGTGAGGAAGAATGGGAAAAAATATATTCCGAGTTAAAAGACATTATTGAGCAAATTGGCAAGTATGCTGGCAAGCTTGATAATAAGGCAGATATTTTGGAATGTTTAGATATGAATTCCAAAACCAGCGAGCAAATGGAAAGAATTTACGTTTATGCTAAAATGAAAATGGACGAGGATTCTTCTATTGCAAAATATCAAGCATTATCTGATAGGGCGGAAAGGCTTATTGTGGACTATTCCGCAGTTACAAGTTTTATTACGCCAGAGATTACAAAACTTAGTGACGATAAATTGAGAGAGTTTATTGCAGATAAAGATTTTGAAAATCATTCTTGTTTTTTTGAAAGTGTTATTCGTGAGAAAAAATACATTCTATCTGAAAAAGAGGAAAGAATTTTGAGCAACAGCAAGTCTTTTTCGGATAATTTTCATCAAGCATTTAATATGTTTGACAATGTTGATGTTGATTTTGGCGAAGTTAAGTTTAATGGAGAAAAAATCAAGTTAACTCACGGCACATATAGTATGGTTATGCAAGCTGGCGAGAGAAAGGAAAGAAAAGCAGCATATGCCAATATGTTTGGTGCTTATAAAAAAGTGATTAACACTATTGCTTGTTTGTATGCTGGTAATGTTAAGAAAGATTGTTTTTATGCACAAGTAAGAGGTTACAAAGGTGCTATTGCAAAAGCAATGTATAATGAGAATGTTCCAGAAAATATATATAAAAATTTGACTAATGCAGTAAATAAATCTGTGAAATACTTGCACCAATATTTGATTTTAAGAAAAAAAGCTTTGGGTTTAAAATCAATTGCTATGTGGGATATGCACACTCCAATTGTTACAGAAGTTGAACACGATTACAAGTATGAAGATGCGATAAAAATCGTTAAAGAGGCACTTAAGCCTTTGGGTGACGATTATCAAAAATTGTTGCATTCAGCTTTTTCTAATAAGTGGATTGATGTTTATGAGAATAGTGGTAAGAGAAGTGGTGCTTATTCTTGGGGTTGCTATGGCGTTCACCCTTATGTATTGTTGAATTATACTGGTGTTACTCACGATGTATTTACAATTGCACACGAGCTTGGTCATGCAATGCATAGTTATTATTCAAATAGCAGTTTGCCATATGAAAAAGCGGGATATGAGATATTTGTTGCAGAGGTAGCAAGTACTGTAAATGAAATTTTACTGTTAAAGCATATGATTAAAAATGCACAAGGTGAGGAAAAGAAATATTTACTTTCTTATTACTTGGATATGTTCCGTACAACATTCTTTAGACAAACGCAATTTGCTGAGTTTGAAATGATAGCTCACAATGCTTATGAAAGCGGTCAGTCTTTAACTGCGGAATTTTTATGTAATGAATACAAAAAGTTGAATGATAAGTACTATGGTTCAAATGTGATTGATGGTGATTTGATTTGCTATGAATGGGCAAGAATACCACATTTTTACAGAAGTTTTTATGTTTACAAGTATGCTACTGGTATTGCGTCTGCTGTTGTAATTGCTAATGGTATTTTGGCGGATAACAAAAATGTGGAAAGTTATAAAAAGTTTTTAAGTTTGGGTGGTAGTATGCCTCCGTCTGAAATTTTAAAAGTGGCAGGGGTTAACCTTGAGAATGAGAAAACTTTTGATATTGTGATTAAAGAATTTAAAGAAACTTTAACCACTTTAAAACAAATGATTAAAGGAGAAGTATGAGCGAAATAAAAAATCCTAAGATTTTGCCTAATAATAACGATGCGGAGCAATCATTGCTAGGTAGTATGTTGATTGATGACACAGTTGCTACTGAGGTACTAAGCGAATTAAAAGAAAGTGATTTTTACTTTGTAGCACATAAGCTAATATTTAACGCAATGTGTGAATTGCAACGTGAAGGCAAGCCTGTAGATATAATTACATTATCCGATAAATTGATTAAAAGTAAAACTACTGACAAGAGTGGCAGAGTATCTACAACAGATAATTTGCAAAAAGTTGGTGGTATGGCTTATCTTACTGAACTTACAAATATTATTCCGTCTTCTGCCAATTACAGATATTATTTTAATATCATAAAAAAGAACGGAATGTTAAGGACAATAATTAATGCGTCTAACAAAATCAGCGAGAACACTTATAATAGCGATGATGCAGATATGGCACTTGCATATGCTGAAAAGACGATTTTTGATATATCCGATAATCAAGAAAATAAAGATTTGGTACACGTAAATGACACAATCAACAAAGTGTTGAAAGGTTATGAAGATGTACTTACTAATCCAGATAGTAACAAAGGGCAATTATCACACTTTAAAAATCTTGATAAATATACAAATGGCTATAAAGGCGGTCAAATGATAATTTTGGCAGCACGTCCTGGTTGTGGTAAAACCTCTTTTGCAATGAACATTGTTTGTAATATCGCAAAGAAAGAACCTGAAAAAGTTGTTGCTGTATTCAACTTGGAAATGAGCATAAGCGAACTTACTCAAAGAATTTTGCTTACAATGGCTAGCGTTCCTCACGAGAGTGTTATGACTGGTGCATCAGCTGACGAATTTAAAAGATTATGGCAAGCTAAAAAGGTGCTTGAAACCTCTAATGTTTATATTGACGATACTGCAAATACTACACCAGAGCAAATAATGAGTAAATGCCGTAGGTTAAAACAAATGAAAAAACGTCTTGACTTTGTGGTAATCGACTACTTGCAATTGCTTAAAGCTCACACCTCAAGACAAAGTATTCAACAAGAAGTAACTGAGATTTCAAGAAGCTTGAAAATTATGGCTAAGGAATTGGATGTTCCAGTACTTGCATTGTCGCAAACTTCACGTGACCTTGAAAAACGTGAGGACGGCGACCCTAAGATGTCAGACTTGAGAGAGTCAGGTTCAATTGAGCAAGATGCCGACCAAGTTTATTTCCTAATTAAACAAAAAGTGTCAGAGAGTACTACAGACGATATTATTGATTTACATATTGTTAAACATCGTAGTGGTGCTTGCGGAAAGATTAGCTTTAAGTGGGAAGGTAGTATGGTTAAATTTACACCTATCACAAGTGAGGAAGTTAGGAATATTAAGCAAGCAAGTAAAACTGTTGACGAGGCAATTGCAGCTGCTAATGCACTTGAGGCGGAAAAGAAAGCAGAGCTTGCAAAAATCGGTGATACAACTGATTTTAGTGCAAATGGTGACGATAGTGTTGACAGAATTGATATTGATGATTTGACACCTCCGCCCGATTCACCTAATACAATAGTTATTGATAATGGTGATAATGCTAGCCAACCCGATTGGAATGCGGAATTTGATAGTATTGTAAGTAATATTACAATACCACAAAATGTGACTGACGAGGAATAAAATCATAATAATTATTGAAATAAATTTAGTGCTTTTAGCTAGTATTCTAGTTATTAAATAGTAGTGATTAGATTTTTAATAATATGTTGAAAAAGCGGTTGTAACCCAATGCGGTCGTATCAACATTGATTGCAATATGTATTAAATGCTATATCTTGTATCTTTAAAATAGATTTTGAAAAACTTAATTAGACTATTTTTAATGTTTTTCTAAGGAAAAAGAAAAATAGTTTATATATAAACTAAATTTATAGTAATATTAAGCGTAAGCATTTAATTAGAATTAGTTTGGTTTTAAATTAATTATGTATATGTTGTTGCTTCTGGAATAACACCAGTAAGGTTGAGCTTTTTAGCACAACCAACCAAAGCGACATTTATATAGTCACTAACAAAAATGCCGTATTAAACAATTTAATTAGTTTTACTTTGTTTTGCCTATTAAATATATTTAATGTGTAATTTATAATAGCTTTGCGTATAATCAAATATGCTATATCATAAAATATACAAACGAGGTGTTTATGGCATATTTTGATGATATTTGTAAAACTATTAAAGAAAAATTAAATTATAAAATAACAATCACTAATGGCGGTTTTATTGTTGAGGACTTTAAAACAATAATATTTCAAAGTAAAGAACATATTGAGATTCTAGCAAATAAAAACAAGCTAGAATTTGATGGGACGGAATTTGTAATTCGTGAACTTGGTAGCGGACTTTTGATTGTAACTGGTAATCTTTGCGATTTTAAGGTGGTGCATTTATGATTGCTAGCAAAGTTAAAGTTTTAGTCAAGGGGCAAAACCGCACACGATTGATTAATAAATTAAAAAATGAAAATGTTTTGATTTATTATCTTGTAAGTGATAGCAATACAACTTTTTGGATAAAGCAAAAAGATTTGAAACAAGTTAAGGAATATGCTGATTTATTCAGTGTGCAACTTGAGGTTGTTGGCACAAGTGGTTTAGAAAATCTTTTAAAAAAGAGCTACAAACATTTGTCTTACATAATTGCAGTGGTTATTTGTCTATCTTTTTTGATAGTAAGCACGCAGTTTGTCTATAATGTTAAAGTGGAATGTGAAAATGACGTACATTCTAACAAAGTAATGTTGTTATTGAAAGAGGATAATTTTGGTAAAGTTGTTCCTAAAAATAAAATTGACTTGAAAGCAGTTGAAAACTTGATTTTATCTAATATTGAGGAAGTTAGTTTTGCAACTTGTTATTTTGAGGGCTTTTCCTTAATGGTAAAAGTCGTAAGTAATGAAAAACCTAAGCAGTCAGAGGATAAAAAGAATTTATATTCTACCACTGATGCAATTGTTACAAGGGTAATGGTACGTTCTGGCACTAGTGAGGTTCAAGTTGGTGAAAGAGTGCGTGCTGGTGATGTGTTGATTGGCGGATACCATATTGCAGACAATACTCCATCTGATGGTGAGGAAAATGGAGACATTATAGAGGTAGTGGCTGACGGCGAAATTTATGGTAGAGTGTATACTCATAAGAGGTTTGTTATCCCAGAGCAAAATTACACCTATGTTAAAACTGGCAAATCAAAGATAAAACGTCAAATTGGTTTTAATAATCTTGCGATTTTAAAGGCTGGTGGTTCACCATATGAGTTCTTTGAGCTTTGTAAAACAAATGTTAAGCTTTTTGGAATTTTGCCATTAACTGTGACTACATATGAATATTTTGAATTGCAAAGAGTTGAGATATCTCAAAATACTTATATAGAAAATTTGAAAAATAAATTTGAAAATGAATTTATTGCAAATATGAATATGGAAGCGAAGCTTCTTGCAAAAAACTACGAAATAAAAGAAATTGACGGAATGAAATATCTTGATATTTTTTACGAAACAGAGCAAAGATTGGATGATGGAGGATACAATTATTAATTTTAACGATTACAAAGCAGAGCAATTGAGGGAGTTATTTGGCGAATATGATAGTAATATAAAGTATTTATCAAAAGTTTTAGGACTTACAATTGCAAGAGATGCAGATGGATTAAAAATTATTGGCGATGAGGATAAACAAGTTGTTCTTAAACAGATTGTGGATGCTTTGATTGAAAAATTGAATAATGGGGAGCATATCAACAAAACAACTATAAGATTAGTTACTGACATAG
>CAJTZR010000021.1 GCA_910584035.1 uncultured Christensenella sp.
TACTTGACAAATATATATATTTAATTAGATAATATTCATATAATATGTACATAGATATATGTATTTTATGTACCACCATTTTACATAATTTAACTAAAATACTCAAAAATACCCCCGATTTTCGGTGGGTATTTTTAATAATTCGACTTTTTACAAAATCTTGAATTTACAAATAATACAACAAGGCAAAATTTATACTCTTGCCTTGTTGTTTTTATCAATAAAATTTTAATCTTTCAAGCCAATAGCTGGCTACGGCAAAATAAAAACTATAGTACATTCCTATTTACAACTTCAGTCTCTATTACCATACAACAAATTATGGTATCTTATCAAACTCGTCATCAACCAAGTGAATTCATTATATGTCTTTATAAAAATTCTATTTAAAACAATTCAAATATACAACAAGATACCGAAAACTCAGTATCTTGTTTGATTGACTTTTGAAAAACAATAGATTTTTCACTTGATTTGATATTTAATCAAAGTCATTATCATATTTATTTTTTTGTCTATTAATATTACTATAATGCAATAATGTATTATCTAATCAAGCTTTGACGAAGTGCGTTGCCGTAGGTTGCTCCCTCGCTTTTTGTGCAAATTATGTTAACTTTTGATAGTTCTTTTAAAGTTTCAACAAAATATTTTGCTTTAGTTGCACCGCCAGTCATAACAATATTTTTAATACTTTTGCCAGTTACTTGTTCCAATCTTGTAATTGCAATTGTAACTCGTTTTGCTATTGAATAATATGCTGTTTTAACTAAATCGTATATATCACAATCACTAACTGCTAACTGACATTTAATATCTTTAGTCATATTGTCTTGCGACATTAATTTATCCACATTTAGCTCACCTAATATTTTTGCATTGTCTATCCTTTTGTCAATTTCTGCATAGCTCAAAGCATTTTCGGCAACTAGTCGTTGAATAATAAAAAGTCCATTTATATTATCTAGTAAACTTACTTTTCCGCCGTTAATACGTTCATTGGTATATCTATTTTCATACGCAATGTTATTGCAAACTGGGTTATCTAACACTTTACCAATAAGCAACCAAGACCCAGATGCTAGAAAAGCGGTATTGTCGTCAGTTATATCTAATGCAAAAATTGCCGATGCAGTATCGTGAGTACCCACTGCTACTACGGGAACATTTTTAAATGTGCCATACTGCTCACCATCAAAAATTAGTTGAGGTAAAATCTCCGCATTTAAACCTAATTTGTTAATTAAAGAATAATTCCATTCCTTACCATTTAAAGCCAACAGACCTGTTGTGCTTGCATTGCTCGCTTCAATACGGATATTTCCAGTTAAATAATAGGCAAGTAAGTCAGCAATCATTGCTATTTTAACATTGTTGCTATTATATCTGCATTCCTTTTTATCCGCCCAAAGTTGATAAATTGTATTAATAGGATTAGGATAAATACCACTTAAATTATAATATTCTTCCTTAGATAATAGGCTATGCAATTCATTAAAAGCAATATCACCACGGCTGTCACGATAACAATAAGGCTTATCTAATAGCTTACCATTATCACAAATAACACCATAGTCTACACCCCAAGAGCATATCCCGATTGAGGTTATATTGTGGGTGTCCAATACCTTTACCACTTGTGTTTTTATATTGTCAAACAATTTTTCAATATCCCATCTGTAATGCCCATTCTCATCAGGACTTGCGGAATGTGGGAACCTTGCAATTTCCGTTAAACACAAATCTTTACCTTGAGCAAGCATTATCCTTGCACTTGATGAGCCTAAATCTATAGCTAAATATTGCTTATCCATTGTTACCACCCATTGAAAGTTCTGTCAATTTCCGCACTTTGCTCGTCATTGATTGGTGTAATTTTTGCTATATTGCAAGCGGATATAATTGACCTTGCAGAATAGTCGGTTACTTCCATTCTGTCAAAAGCCTTAGTCAAGTTTTTACCGATTGTAATTACACACTCATTATTTACTATTGCAAGTGGTTTTGTGGTTGCCATTGATTTTGCAATTTGCTCAGCAGTTATACCACACTCAAGCTGAACGGCATTTTTAAGCATAATGTAACTTTCGGGAATTAGTTTTGCATCAAAATATTTATGTGATACACTAAAGCCCATTGTAGCATTTGGCATAGAAATATAGCAAACTTTTGCCTCTGGTATTTGTTCAAACACGCTAATTGCAATTTGCAAATAGTCTGCAGACAAATCATTTATATTATAAAACTTACCTTTGCTATATTTTGCAATATCATTTGCAGATATTTTATCTCTTCCCACACTATCTGGGTTAAACAAAATATCCCCATTATCTAGTTTTACGCACAAAGTTCCAAGACTTGTTGACATTAATTTTTGGTAGTGGCTACGTTTAATAAAATTAGCAATATCCTCTGCCACAACTAACTCATCCGCTGACAACTTTTCTTTACTTGCATTAATTTTTACACTATAATCTGCGTGTTTATCACATTTTTTAACACCATCTAAAATAGCTGCATTGATAAGAGTTTCACACAAATTATCCAACATCTCATATTTTCTGTAAGCAAGTTCCAAATTTTCTGCACCAACAGTAGCACCGTGATTGTGCATCATTACGCTATTATAACCTTTGTCAAACTCTGCCTTAACTATATTGCCCAAACTAATTGAGCCTGGCAAATCATAAACACTATCCGCAATCTCCCCCAAAACCTTTTGATAGCAAGGGCAAACGCTACTATCTGGCACTTTACGTGCAGTGGCATATGCAACTACACTTGGTGCGTGAGCGTGAACTACTGCTCGGATATCCTCACGACATTTGTAAATGTTTGAGTGAAAAGGCAATTCCATTGACGGAGTATGCTTACCAATAATTTGACCATCTGCAAGTACAGTCATTATATCCTCTTCCTTTAAGCTACCTTTGTCAATACCAGACGGCGTAATATATATTGTCCCCTCACTATCCATACATGAAATGTTACCACCGCTTGTAGTTGTTAAGCCATTGTAGTATACTCTATTAATAGTATCAATTACACCTTTTTTTGTATTTTTTATCATAAAAAACCTCTCTTTTAGCAATTTAGCCCCGATTTTTGATACATTTTTATAAATTTGTGGGCATATACTGCCCACAAAATTTTATTTGTATAGTGGTCCGTAAGTTTTGCAAGCTCTGTAATCAGCTGACTCCAAATCCTTAGTACCAAATGCTGACCAAGTGTGTGGTCTAAATAATCTATCCTCACTAACATTGTGCATATTAACTGGTATTCTTAACATTGATGCCAAAGTAATTAACTCACTACCAACGTGTCCATAAGCAAGTGCTGCGTGGTTCGCACCCCAATTTGCCATTACGCTGTATACATCTTTGAACGCACCTTCTCCAGTCAAGTTTGGTACAAACCAAGTTGATGGCCAAGTTCTATCAGTTCTGTTTTGTAAAACTGTATCAACCTCATCTGGTATAACAGCTGTATAGCCCTCTGCAATTTGCAACACTGGACCTAGTCCGTCAACCATATTAAGTCTTACAGCAGTTACTGGCATTTCTGCAATTGTTTTGAAGTCAGAGCTATAACCGCCACCTCTAAAGTAGTCAAGATTTGCTTGTGACCATTGAACATTAGCCATAGTGTTTTTGATATCCTCTTTAGTGATTTTCCACCACTCTTTCATACAAGGTTTACCATTTTCGTCCTTGCAAGCCCCAATTCCGTCCAAAGCTGCTGCACCGCTATTAATCATATGTATAAAGCCATTTTTTGCAAGACCTTCTGGCTTCCAACCAGTAACTCTTTCAACCGCACTTGGTGACCAGTATGTACGAACATCGGCAAATATACTTGCACGATTTGTAACAAGCTTGTTCATTAACATTGACATACCATTTAAAGTATCATTTTCAGTTGCAAGAATAAATGGCTCTTTTTTGCCACGCCAGTCAAAAGATGTATTCATAATAGATTCCATAAAATCACCATTTGGCAATCTATCAATCCATTGTCTTTGACCTTGGAAACCGCCAGCAATAGCATTTCTGCCATTAGCCTCTTCTGGATAACCCATTTCTTTTAACTTAGGATTACCAAACATTATATCGTTTACAATGATTGTCATTTTTGCTGTGTATTCCCAAAGCTTATCTTTAGGCATAACAATCCTTGCTTTGTTGTAATCATTAATATCAATACCTTCCTTGCAGTTAGCTTTTATCCAAGCAAGTGCTTTTTTGTACTCTTCCTCGTCATAAATGCCTAAATTGATACGTCTATCAATTTCAACCATATCTACCCACTCTGCACGGATACCAAAATATTGTTGCATTAAATTGCCGTCCAAAAATGAGCCTGCAATACCCATTGATACAGCACCTAAGCCAACATAAGTTTTGTTTTTCATTTGACCAACAGCCATAGCACATTTTGCAAAAGACAAAATCTTTTGTTTTACATCATCTGGAATAATAGTGTCGCCAATATCTTGAACATCTTTGCCATAAATTGAATAAATAGGCAAACCTCTTTGAGCACTTGCTGCGACTGCACAAGCCAAAAATACTGCACCAGGTCTTTCTGTACCATTAAAACCCCAAACTGCTTTTATTGTATTAGGATTAAGGTCAATTACCTCTGTTCCATAACACCAACAAGGTGTAACTGTAAGTGTTGCAACTACATTTTCAGTTGCAAATTGTTCCTCGCACTTGCAAGCTTCGGCAGAGCCACCAATAGTTGTATTTGATATAACGCACTCAACTGGAGTGCCGTCACTATAAAAACAATTACTCTCAATAAGAGCTTTTGCTGATTTTGCCATATTCATTGTTTGAGTTTCCAAACTTTCTCTAATGCCACCACAACGTCCGTCTATTACAGGTCGAATACCTATTTTACATTTCATATTTAATCTCCTAAATACTTTAAATAATATAAAAAATAATAATGTGCAATATTATTTATATTGCACATTCATTATATCACTATTCTATTCAATTTACAATAGTTATTTTTTAATTTTTTTATTAATTTTCAAAATCTTCTGCCTTACATTGAGCAATCTTCTTTTTGTGGTTACGAAGCAATAAAATTACTAACAAAATTATACCTGCAACTATTATTATTGCAACTACTATAGAAATAATTAAATTAATAAAATTGGTATTAAACATTACAAGCTGTTCAATACTATCCTTTTGCATATCATATTGATAAGCTGTAAAGGAGATATTTTCTCCGTCAAATAATAGTTTGCCAAATGTTGGATTATTTAGTTTTGGTGATTGAAACAACTTGCCTTTGCTGATAAAATCATCTGTTTTGCTATCAAAATCGTAGTACTTATCACCACTGACACCCATAGTCATATAAAGTACACCACCATTGTTGTTATTTATAGGTGAACCTTGTTTATATGCTGGTGTTTTTATCTTTTTACCCTCACCATCTAAAAAGAAACTTTCGCTATAAATGTGGTCGTGACCTTGCAAAACAAGTTCCACTTTATAATCACTAAAAATCTTGCTTAGCACTTTACGCATATTGACTATTTCCAAATCGTCTTTATGAGGTCCAGCAGAATATATTCCTTTGTGCATAGCAACTACTTTTAGCTTGTCATAGTTTTGTTCCAAATCAGCTTTAAGCCATTCAACTTGAGTATAATTTAAGTTGTCATTAACAATATCATTTGTATCTAATACTACAAAATGCACATTGCTATAGTCAAAAGAATAATAATTTTTATTCATATTAAAATATATTTCCAATGGAGATTTTCCGCTTGCAGTGTCAATCATATAATTATTCTCATTATCTTTTTTTACACTTACATCGTGATTACCAGCAACAACAACTTGAGGTATTGTACCAAAAAATTGAGTGTTACTATTTAATAGGTACTGCCATTGATTAAGGTTCTTACCACTATCCACCAAGTCGCCAAGATTAATTGCAAAGTCATATCCAAAAGTGCTAACACGTTGAGAGGCTTCCATTAATTTAGCAGTATTTTGATAAGCTGTAGCGGACATTCCTTGCATATCTGTCATAATTAACATTTCAAAAGGTGTTTTTTCCGCATTGCTACCAGTTTTAAAAGTATAATAATCGCTAAAGTAATCTCCACTACCAACTCTGTAGGTATACAAAGTATTTGGCTTTAACCCAGTAATTTGCAAAGTATGCCTTGCAAGCTCTTGTGTTGTGTAAGTAGTGATTATACCTATATCAACTAATGGTTTGTCCACCTCAATAATCTCACAGCCTGTCACAACACTACCAATATCAGTTGGACTGAATGCCGTCCTATCGCCCTCACTTATTTGAATTTGAGTTTCAGTAACATTTTTATCTGTAAACCAAACTAAATTTCTATCCGTTGTCTTATTTTCACCAAAAGTCATAGTAAGCATTGACGGCAATCTACCATCAGTAATGCTTGCTGGACGTTTTTTGCCACCAGAAAAATGAGTATGTTCGTCTGTGCTGTCAAACAACACTTTGCTTGGAACACCAGGAACTCCGTCATAAGTTGTGTCTGTAACTAAAGAGCGAATAACATCGCTTACATTTTCACCAATTCCTTTAGCAATACTTTGAGTCAAAATATAATCTATCTGCTTATCCACAAGCTCGCTAGGCAATTTTTTAAGCTTATCACCTGCAAATTTTTGGATAAACTTATCTAGATTGAACTCTTTTAAATCAACGCCAAAGAAATTTAATATTCCACTTAAATCTCTTATATCGTCACTGTTAATACCAGTAGTTAAATTGTAGTTTGTAGTCAAAACTTGTTTAATAAGTTTTATCATTGAGTTATTGCCACTCCTCATCTCGTCAACAATACTTTCAACAAACCTACCAGACGGCATCCACTCCTCAATGCTATATATCAAATTTTCATTTATGCCAGCAAGCTCAATGCCTTCACCACCTTTTAAGTGTGTAGTATAAGCATCTACAAACATATTTTGCACAGTATAATCATCTATAATTTTAAGGTTAATCAATTGCTCAGCAAATGTATAAATATATGCCCTTAGCTTGTTATCATCACCTTGTAAGAACTTTTTATTCCCTGTGTAAACAAAGTCCGCTAAAGTTTTTGCCTCTATTTGAGTATATAAGTTACCTATGACTTTTCTCAAAGCGGTGGAATTATCCTTAATGACATTTTTAGCCAAACCTTTGTCTAAATATTTGTCTATACTCTCAATAACAAAGTTTACAAAATTGTCTTTATCTATATGCTTTATAGCACTATCAAGCACACCAGTTAACATATTGTCATATAAATTTACATCAATATACTCTGCTAAGTCATCAATAACTTTGTTATTTATATATAATTGATTGTCATCTAAAATGTAGCCATTTTCAAGCAAAAGTGTTATGTCAACATTACTAATTTCCTTTAAGGTTTGTGTCATATCACTAGCAACATCTTGAGCAACATCTTGAGCACCATTTTGATAAAAACTAATATCAATATTTCGGTAATTAGCACCATATCCTACTGGCGAACCAGTTTCAATATCATATAAGGTGTGTCCATCAAAATTACAAAAGCTAGCAATATCATTTGCGTGCATATGCCCACTAAAATTATATTTTACACCCAATTTTAACAAACTATCCCTAACCAATTCCCAATTTGAATACAAGTAATTTTTAGTCCACCTTTCTTGCATTGTAAAATGTGGTATAACATTTTGGTGCGTTAAAGATATAATATTGTTAGTAAAATTACCTTTTTCACCATTAAGCCATTCAAAAACGCCGTCTTCAACTTTACCACCAACTTTGCCGTCTACTAAGCCGTCAAGACCTAGCAAAGTAAACTTATTCAAACAATTTACATAATAAGACAAATCACCTTGTGAAAGTTGCGTACTATTTGCAGTTAATGCTGGTGTCCAAGTAAAATGCAAATTACTTGCAAGCTCACTATATACATAATTACCATTTTCTGCAACATATGGTAAATATTTTAAATTGTCATTTTCTATGCTATAATCGCTATAAAAAACACCTGCCTCCCCTGTGGACATTTCTGGGTACCCTAAGCCAGCAAAAATTTTTGCAAACTCTGCTCTATTAACTGGATTTAATTTTATACCACCTGCTTCACTATAGTCCATAGCATTTTCATTTAATATATCGTGATTACCAGGAATTACAAAAATTTGAAAGTTTTTATTTACATTACCTTTTGCTCTTACTCTGTTTTGCAAATCTCTTAGACCATTTGCAATTTCAATCAAAGCTACCTTTTCACCATCACTACTCAAATCACCAGTAACAACTACATAATCTGGTGCTTGTTCATATATATTTGCAAACAATTTTTTTATAACACTACTACTTTCTGTAAGCAATTTGCTCTCAAACTTACTCTTTTCATACATTGCACTTGATAAATAATCTGAATCATTTTGCTTGTAACACATATAAGTTGGATAATAATGCAAGTCAGAAATATGAATTATATTCAAATTATTTTGCACTCTTTCCTCTGCATAAACAATGCCTAACGAACTGCATATTACGCATAACAAAATAATGACTAATAAAGCCATAACCATTGACATATTTTGTTTGCAAAAAGTTTTCCTCATAGAACCACCTTACTTGATTTTATGTAACTTGAATATATCTAATTAAATACATTTGTCCACTATTTTAAACAATAATAATTATATAAATAAACTAATTAGAATAATCTGTTGCTAATTACAAATTCAGTTAAAAATATTTAAATTAATAGCAATTCACTGCAAAATATTTTTTTAATGCTTGCAATTGATTTTTATAATATACCCTATTATATCACAAAAATTATAGTTTGTACTAATATTTATCACATTTTATATTTTAAAAATTAAAAAATGCAATTTTTTTATTCTGCTAAAACAACTATTTATCAAAAACTAATCAATTTTTTACAAAAATCATTCAAAAATCGATACTAATTATATCAATCATTTAAAAAGTCATAATTAAGTGGATTATAAACTGGGTCAGGTTTTTCCTCAATAGTAGTCTTAAACACATACCAAATGTTGTTATATCTATCAAAATAAATTTTTTTACGTTTTCCATTAATTAAACAATTATACTCTAAAGACAAGCCAAAAGAACCCTTAGGTGTAGTCATAGTTTTCTTATACACTTTATCTATTAGATATATTTTATCACCATATATTACTTTTAGTGGACGAATCTCACCATTTTCTGTAAATCGCACAATAACTTCAATAGGTATTTTCTCTTGCATAATCCCTCTTACTTTAGTTTGCACTATATTATACAGAATAACATAAACATTTTTGGTATTTAATGTTAAAACTAATTAGAATTTTTAATAAAAATATTACAATTATAATTTTGTATAGCTTTTACAATAGCAAATTACGATAAATACTCGTAAATTTATAACATTTATGTTAAAAAGGCTTTGCAAATGCAAAGCCTTTTTCTTTTGTTTATTTGTTTAATTTTGCAACCATTTCATCAATTAATCTAATATCAATAACTTTACTTGCAATGATTGTTTTATCTTTAACAAACTTACCATAAGTGCTTGTCATTATTTGATAGCCACCATCAAACACAACATTACCACTATAACCGCAATCACCATTAGCATTCATTTCTGACTTTGTTTGGTCTTTCAAATACGTATGTGCAAGTTTTATACGATATTGCCCTTCTTTACAATTAATTAAGTCATCATATGTGCCAACCCAAGCTACCCATCCTTCACTATACCACATACCATTACCACTGCCATTTTTTTCAGTTGAAACTTTTAGCTTGTTTATATCTTTATTGATTGACCTAAATGTAATAAATAATCTATCATTACCATTTTTATCTTTTATCCATTCAGCTTTATGTCTTTCACCATTGACAGATGCTGGCAAAAATTTTGGTTCACCCCAAGTAGCTCCCTCATCGTTAGATATAGAAATAAAGCTATTTAGTTCCTTATTACGATGATTGCCATTACTTCTTGCGATAAGACATAATTGGTCGCCCTCACCTCTATCGCTTCTAACAACTTCTACTTCGCACATAAAAGCTTTCTTTTCAATCTTTCTGTATTGAGAGAAATACTTTTCAGGTACTGACCAACTCATATATCCGTAATCGTCAAAGCTCAAAATAGTTTTGTAATTGTAAGCGTTGTCATCGTGGAAAAAGCCCATCCATTTATTAACCCATCTACCATTTTCTTTCAATTGAGTAAGTGATGCCATTGCAACAATTGGTGCAACAAAGTTTTCACCTTTTTTACCATTGTAATCTAAGCCATAAAAATTTTGGAATTCTGTCCAACCAGTAATGCCGTCATTGCTAACAGACACATTAAATCCATTACCTTTAAATCTACCACCCCAAGTAGGACAACCACTGATTAACACATATTTACTATATTCATCGCTTTGTCCTCTATTGAATTGCAATTTATAAATAGTAGGTGTCTCCATACTATTTTGCCAGGTTTTAGGCAAACCCTCTATCTTTTGCCAAGTTTTGCCATTATCCTCTGATACTTTACCGCCAATAGCACCTCTACCGTGACCCAATGAGTAATAAATAACCATTCTGCCATCGTCTAATTGTACAGCATCTGGGTGAGCAAGATATTCTATGCTATCATCAACAGTAGTATATCCATACATTGATTTGTATTGTTCCTCTTCCGTGTCATTCATTGCCGTAGCATCCAAATCAATCTGTGGAATACTATAACTATCTAATATTCCATCATTTTTAGGACTACAACCAGCAAGTGTAAATGCCAATATTGCCATTAAGACAACTACAGCAACTAAAATTTTCTTTTTCATAATTCCCTCTCTATAACTTAGATTCTCGACACAAACTCTCAAACATACATTTTACAAACTTTAAATTCAGTGTAATCAACCTAAGTCTGGTTTATTATCAATTACAACCTCACCTTTCTTATATCCCTCAATATCAAATACAACAATTTCATTATCCTTGTCAGTATGCAATAAAGAACCTGGAATATACAAAGCTTTTTGCGGACCTTTTTTAGTCCAATATCTACCAATATTAAAGCCGTTTATCCAAACATTACCTTTAGTGAAGTTATCCATATGTACAAAACATTCACCATTGCTATTAGCCTTAAACGTTCCTCTTAAGAAAACTGGTTCATTATTTGCCATATCTTTTGTATATTCTAGTTTCTCCAAATTATCCATTGGTAAACAATATACATCATAACCAAACATAATTTGATTACCCAATACTAATCTCTCTAAACCTTTTCTATCCTCTAAGTTAGTACCATAATTGATTCTTCCCATTGCGTCAACTAAAACGCCAATCTTCTTTTCACCCTCAAAACTGCTCAAAATCAATTGATGTTTGTTTATTCCAAGCAAATTCTTTTGTTTGTTTCTATCCATTACAGCAACTTTCTTATCATCAACATAAACGTGTGCAATATCGTGAACGCCCTCAAATTTCAAAATTGACATTACGTATTTACCTTTTAGTTTAGTTTCATAGTAGATAAAACCAAAGTTTTGTCCAAAGTATTCCATACTTTCAGGTGTTGCACATCTATATTTAGTACCGATTTTTGATAGGTTATCTGAAAGTTTTGCACTTTCTGTAAACTTAACAACGCCTATATTTTGCATTTCTGGACTTTTAGGTAGCGGTGTCAATTCCATACCTTGAGCTTTATACATTAATTCCCTAACTGCGTGATAAGCTGGGGTATAATCTCCCCATTCAGTCAAAAATGCACAATAGTCATAGCTTGTAACAGTTGGCTGAATTTTGTTTTGAGCAAAGTTTGAACCTGCCCAAAAACCAAAGTTAGTACCGCCGTGGAACATATAAACATTAAAGTTAGCATCTAAATCAAGGAACTCTTTAATCTCATAAACTACAGAATTACTCTTTCTTGTGTGGTGTTTTTCACCCCAATGGTCAAACCAACCGCACCAAAACTCACCGCAGAATAAAGGCATATTTTCTTGGAATCCATTTAACGCATCAAATGCAGATTTTACATTACTACCAAAGTTTAGCACTTTATAAACGCCGTCCACTGAACCGCCAGATAGCATATTACACCAGTTTCCATCAGCTGTAAATAACATTACATCCATTTCAAACTTAGCGTACAAACTTTTTATCCAATTTGAATATTCATAATCATTCGCATAACTACCATATTCATTTTCTACTTGCATCATTAACACGTTGCCACCATTAGACTCAAGGTGAGGTTTAATTTTTGCAAACAACACTGCAAACCAATCCTCTACATGCTTTTTGTAATTTTCATTGTTGCAACGCAAACGAATATTTCTATCTGCAAGTAACCACGCTGGCAAACCACCAAAGTCCCACTCTGCACAAATATATGGACCTGGACGAACAATTACATACAATCCCACTTTTTCAGCAATATTAATAAATCTTTCCAAGTCAAGTATTCCCTCAAAGTCATACTCGCCTTTTTTAGGTTCGTGCAAATTCCAACAAGTATAAGTTTCAACTGTGTTAAAACCACAAAGCTTGATTTTTGTCAATCTGTCTTCCCAATACTCTGGCATTGTTCTAAAATAGTGCATCGCACCAGAATAAATGTTAATCTTTTTACCATTCAATAAGAAATCTTTACCTTTAATCTCAAACATTTTTACCCCATAAAACAATTAAATTTTTTATATATTCAAGTTGACACTTACCAACTCGTCAATCAATTTTGTACAGCAAAATTCTCTACTTTTAGTATTTTGTTAAATTATATATTTTATAAATTATATGCCACATAATTTAAATAGACTAAATGTAAACAAGGACATTGCTCTTTATTTATAATTCAATTAAGCATTATTTGAATTAATTGCCGTTGCTGTCATATAAAACTTTGTGTCGTTTATCAGTGCCCATACAAAAAATACTTGTGTAACATATTGACAGCTTACAATGATATACAATTTTAGTATAACATTATATTATAATGGTTGTCAATATCAATCTCAAAAAAATATGTGATTTGTCAAACATATTTCACAACTTTTTTGATTTTTTTAATTTTTTTGAGTTTGTTTGATTTTGCAGTATAAAAAGAGTTTTTAGCAATTTTTCATTTACTCGCAAAGTATTTGTTGATAATTAAGCTTTACTTAAGCTTTAATAAATTATATGGCAATTTTTAATGTAATATTTTATCCATCATTTTTATCTTGTATTCTTAGCTTTAATAAACAAAGCTTTTCAATTTAAAATTGTTTAAGTCTATCCATATATAAGTATAAAAAAGCATACCTTATTTTTATAAAAGTATGCTTTAATTTTTATTATTTGATAATTGCTATTATTCTTTATGTCCAAAAACAAATTTAATTATTAAGCAGTTTATTCTTTAAATTAGCAAAATCAGTATCATCAATTAAGCCATTGTCCAATAATTCCTTATATTGTTTTAAAACTTCAACAACTGTTTTCATATTTTTCTCTTCACAATTTGCAGTTGTATTTGTATAAGCTTGAACATTTCCCCCATTACTAGCATTTTCTTGTTGCAAATTTTCATTTGAATTTTGCTCATTAGTATAAATAGCTTGATTAGGCATATTATTTCCCATAATATTCGCATAAAATGCACGTTTTTTCTCTTCATCACCTGCTATTTTATATATTACTAGTGACACAACTATACCAACCACTATCAGTGTAGCTACTATTAAGCCAACATAAGAAACTGTTACTATATCAGCTTTCATTTGTTCACCATATAATTCATCCTCTATTTCACCAGTTAAACATATTCCAAGTATCATATAAATTATATTCATTATGTAACAAGCAAGATTTGTTCCTATCTGTACACTAGATGTAATTCTGCTGTTATAAAACAAACTTGTAAGCACTGCACCAAGCATAGTCAAACAGCTTACAATAAGTTGAATCACAACAAACAATCGTATAGTACTAACAAGTGAACTATCTAGTTGAAACATTAACTTTAATATTGAATCAAATGCACTAAATCCATTTATTTTGTAATTTAATGTCAAAACGCCATTTAAAATTTCTATTTGGCTCAATGGTGCCATCATAGTTAAAAAAGTTACCAAGCCCATTAAAAAAGTTAAAATTGTTAAAGCTTTCTTTTCTTCATTTTTATTTATCATAAGTCCCCCTTTACTTGATATTTTCAAGCATTTGTCCTTTTTTATAATCATATTCCTCTTTGGTTATAATATTTTCATCAAGCAACATTTTAAAATCTTTTAACACCTTATACAAGTTTTGTGCTTCAATAAGTTTGCTTGCATAATTTATTGCTTGTGGTTGCTTAACATTTTGCATTACCATTCCCATACTATTAGGCTCACAAACTAACATTTGGTTTACATAATCGTTTTGTTGTAGTAAATCATTTTTTTCCTTGTTTTTCATAACAATATCTACTATTATTAACACAACATTAATTATTGCCATAACAATTAAATTGATATATGCAAGAGTATAAGCACTTTCATAGTCCCAAAACTCTAGCAAAACATCAAAACCAAGCCCCTCAACCATATAAATAATTGAAAAAATAAAACACAATATATCAAAAGCTAGGACTGCACTTTTCAAAGTGCGATTTTTTGGCAAGCATAAATATAAAATTGGTAGCAATATCGCTATTGCAGAAATTACAATTTGAATTATACTTAATGTTCCAACCATTATTATATACCAGTCTAAATCTACATATATACCTAATGGAAACTCAAATTCTAGTGAACTAAAACCATTTATTATTAAATCCCCATACGGAAATTGTACTAAAGGAACTAGCATTAATAAAATTGAAGCTATTCCTACCACTAGAGAGATACTCCCTACCAATGCTTTTTTTAAATGCATCTTTTGCATATTTTCCCCCACTCAAAACTAAATACTATTGCTACATAAATAAAATATTTTAACAAGCAACACTTAAGTTTTATATCATCTGTTTAGTATTAATATTGTTCTAAATAATCTAAAAAGAAAATTACAACTACCTATTTAATTGTGTTACATTATATCATTTGATAATCATAAATGTCAAGCGTTTGGGTGAAGTTTAACCCCTAAATTTTTTGGCAATAATGATAAACTTAAGGTGAAAGGTAACCCATAAGAGGTAGTTAATATGAATATAAGTCAAGCTGTAGCACTTAGGATAAAAGAATTACTTGCAATGCAAGGCATTTCTCAATATAAACTTGAGCATAAAGCTTGCCTATCCCACGACACAATAAAAAGCATAATGAAAGGCAAGGCAAAAGGTGTAAACCTCAAAACACTAATAGCAATAGCAGACGGCTTTGATATGACAATCAGCGAGTTTCTTAATAGCGAACTTTTCTTATATGACAATTTAAATATGGACTAAAATACTATTACAACTCATACAAAAACACAAATACACCCGATTTTCGGCGTGTATTTTTAATTTTTATATAGTTTTCAATTTTACTTATAATTAAATTAAACCTACTATTTTTTATTTTTATTTTAAATTAAAAGTGCCTATATTTAAATTTATTCTTTAATCAAACAAACTAAAGACCATTTAAACTATAATTACCAATAATAAAAACTACTTTAAACTTAATAACTAAAATACACTCAAGAGCAATTTTGCTCTTGAGTGTATTTTGCTTTTACAACTCTATTTATTTACTTTACTTCATAAAACTCAATTTAAAATACTTACTATTTAATTTTATCTTATGTTTCTTTATTACAACTTAATCTTTTGTATATCTCAACTTAATTACATTGTATATCTCAAATTTAATCTCTTGTCCCTTTTACAACTCTACCAATTTACAGATAACTAATGTAACTATTACAAAATATATGATAATATATAAATCATAGCTATTTTAACTAGCTTGTCCATATTTAAATTATACAAATAAAAATTTTGTCATTATAATAATTCATTTACATAACCTTTCCCAAACTTTGTTTAGTTCTACCTAACTTCAGATAAATCGTGCATTAGCTTGTCCGCGACCAATGCCACAAACTCGCTGTTTGATGGTTTATCTTTTGGACCATATACTTTGAACCCAAACACCTCGTTTATATTCTCTATCTTTCCTCTACTCCACGCTAAACCTATTGCGTGACGCATTGCTTTTTCAACCTTACTTGGTGATGACGCAAATTCCTTTGCTACTAGTGGATACAGCTGTTTTGTTATGTTTTTTATTAGTGCTCTATCTTCCATTACTAGTTTTATTGCATATCTTAAATATTGATATCCATTTATATTTGCGGGTATTCCTATCATTATAAATATCTTAGATATCTTCTCGTCAAGTATTTGCATTTTACTTTTACTAGTAGATTCACCTTTTGCTACTGGTTGTTTGTTATTTAGCTTGTCCCACAATGGTATATCTGCATATTTCTCCAAAATAACTTGTTTTATTATAGTATAATCTAGTGGCTTAATAAAATAGTATATAATACCTTTTTTAAGTGCCACAGTAAGTATTGCATCAGATAATATTCCAGTCATAGCAAATATTTTTGGTTTGTGTTCCATATCACTGTTATTGATATAATCTATTAACATATTTCCATCCATAGTGGGCAACATTAACTCTGTTAGTATTACATCTACAGATATGGTATTTAATAGTTCAATACATTGCAAACCATTATTCGCAATACCAACCACATCAATCTCGTCACAATTCAAAGCCACTTTAGCATTTTCACAAATAGTTAAATCACTATCTACGATAATGAGCTTAATTTTGTCCATAAAACCTCCGAAACAATTCAATAATATTAAATAAATTGTAAAGTTGCAACGTTTACAAATAATATGTTACAACAAATAACCAAAATAATCAAGTAATATCGACAAAAAATAATAAATTAAACTAAAAACAAAAAGTTTCAACATTATTCGATAATATTCGATAAGATACGACCAGATAATCTCACAAATTGGTGAAAAAAGCCCCAAAACAGAGGGAAATTGACAATAACCAAAAAATGGCATTTAGCCAATACATTGCTAAATGCCATTTTTTACCAGTTATTTGTTATTATAAAATAAACAGAAAAATATTTAAAAGTTATATCCAATATTATTACAAACACAATGTGTTTAAAGTTATTAGATTTTTATTTTTCAAATAAGTATAATATTCAATATATATTTTATTCACAATAATTTTAATTAAAAATTAATTCTTTATATAAACAAACAAGATACCAGTTGGTATCTTGTTTGTTTAAGAGTATTAATTTTAATTTATTGCAATATTTACAACTATCGCAAGTTAAACTTTAGTTTCTATCAAATTTGCAACTAATAAGCTTATATTACAAATACTGCTAACTTGCTTAAAATATTTTATTTTGTTTTATATTATAATCTTTATTGCATTATGCTAAATCGTCACTTGCACCAATATCTAGTTTATTGTCTTTTATATTTAGCTTTTTAAACACTTTCAACTTGTATATTCAAATAAATCTTTCTATATTAATATAATTTATTTTAATAACTTAATCATTTAAATAAAGTCAGACATATCTATCTTGCCACAAACTACATTCCATAGTATTTCTGCATCTGCATTGGTTGGAGTTTTGCCATTGTTTATGATTAGGCTACTTAGTTTTACTACCTCACTTGAGTTTGTGTACACTTCGCTATTATTAACCATTTGCCTTAAGCGGTTTACGTCTGCAGAGTTTACCTTACCATCTCCAGTTAAATCACCTAATACTGATAGGTAGATTGTTTCCTCTCCTCCAGTTAACTTTTCATATCTTATATACCAACCTGTTCCTACTGCTAGTTCTGTTCCGTTATCTATATTTTTTGTATAGAATGCCTTTGCGTTCTCACCATATACTATTTCATTTGCACCATTGTATATTGTTATTAATGTTGTATCAAATGATATGTTGTTTAACAATGTTTGTACACTTGTATTTGGTGCGATATTACCTAATACAAAGTTTGTATACTCGCTATCATTATCTCCGTGGATAAGTTCTTTTTCCTTATATGATACTCTCTTATTGTTTTGTAGTATCATAAAGTCATAACCACTATTATCTGTTGGTCTTATCACTGACGGATTTGTCATTGTTAATTTACCAGTATTTACATAGTTGATAGTTACATTATAATTCAAATTGTCTTTAAATACTTCACTTGCTGTAAATGGTTTTGCAGATATAGTATATTCACCTACTTCAACAGCACTTTCATTGCCATTAAATTGTGGTACAAATGCTTTTGTATCAATGTTAAATAGTTTATCTATTGCTTTACCTCTATCTACGCCTAACAAACCATTACTTGTAATAGTATACCAATCAGCTCCTATATCTACTAACTTTCCATTATATTCTTTTGATACATTCTTTGTTGTAATATCAATTGTTAAATTAGCTTTTGAGATTGAAAATTCTGTATATTGCCTTACAGATTGTTTTAACTTGTAATTGCTATTACTTAATGTAGATATAGTTGCAATATAATTACCAGCCAATGTTTGTGCACCCGATACTGTAATTGTACATTCATCACCAGCAACCAAATCACTTGCCTTTATTGTTGCTATAGGTATTTGACTTGCACCATTATATGTCATTGAAGTATTTGTCCATTCAATGTCAACCTCTTTTGGTACAACCGTTATTGTTACCACTGGATTTAATACATTTGCATCTGTATCAAAACCAAATGAACCTACATCTTTAATTCCGTCAAATGATGTTAACTTTGTTGAGTTATTTACTCTAGTAAACTGAGCTTTGCTATTAGTTAAAGTATATTTTTTACCATTATATGGCACAGTTATATTTGTTCCAGTAGTTTTAATTGGTGTACCATTTTCAGGAGTTAATATCCACTCACATTTTTCTGTAGGCTTAGTAGTTGTAGTACTTAAAATTACCTCATCCTCTTTAAGCACTATACCATTATTTGTATTGTTTGAGAAAAATATTTTACTTGGGCTAATAGAGTTGCCTTTGTACTTATAACCCATAGTAAATGGCACATCACCATAATTTGGTGCTAAAGTAATTCCAATATATGCACTTGCAGAAGATGTAGCTAAAGCTCCTGAAATTTCTAATTTTTGTCCTTTCATTATATAAACATCTGAATTAACGCCGTTCGCAGTGTTGTCATAAATCTGAACTGGACCAGATAACATAAAACTATCTATGTCACGAACATATACAGCACCAACATTTGTTTTTGAAATATTTTTAGTGATTACACCGCCCGATAAAATTATTTGCAATTTAGCACCACCGTTTTCATTAGCAGAAATTGCACCACCCGAACCAGCTGTATTTTCTGTAATATTACAATTATATATATCTAATACAGCCATTATAAAAGATGCTCCAGTTCCAGACAATGCACCGCCAACTAATTTAGCCTCATTTCTATAAAAAGTTGAATTTTGAATTTTAGCTATTCCGTTGTATGTATAGCTTGCACCACCAGATGTTGTACCAATATTATAGGCAAATATTGCATTTGTAACATAGTGTCCATAGTCGTGATTATTTTGATATACTGCACCACCAAATGCCGCAGTGTTATTAATAAAATATCCTCCATTTATATTTGAATTAGTTCTCATATAAATTCCGCCAGCATCTGTTTTTGCTACATTATTATAAAATATTCCACCATTCACGCCTAAGTTTAAGCCACGACTATAAATCGCTCCACCATAATTTGCCTTATTATTTAACATAATACCACTAGAAAAAGTTAGTATTGATTTAGTATCAACATATATTCCACCACCATTAGGAGCATATCCACCAATAATTTTTCCACAATTTAAGTTTTCTATTGCAGAAAATAATGCCTCTTTGTTAGTTTTGTTTGTCTCATACAAATTGGATACTATGGCTTCATTATAGCTACTATCTAGAATAGTAAGTTCTCCTACTGCAACACCTATAACATTGCCAAAATTTGGAGCAGTTTCAACTCTTCCAACCATATCTCTGTTAATAGTTTTCCCATTTAAGTCCAAAGTTATCTTAGCAGATGCAGGAACCTCAATTCTGCCTCCAGTAAAACCTACTCCCTCACCAAAAGATGTAATATCAGTAGTATGCTCTTGAGCAATCCAATCTTTACCCAATACAACTTTAATGTTCTTATTATATTTTTTAGATTCCTCTATCGCACTATTCCATATGTCTTGCATTTGAGTATAATCGCCTTGCAAAATAAAATCAGCATCTGCTGTAGTCATAATATCATTATTGCTTTGCACATAAGTATTCCTACTATCATTGACATTTACCACACAAAAACATCCTACCAAAGCAAGAATAATTACGGCTAAAATTGAGATTATAATTCCAACCTTTTTTATACTAGTTTCCATAGCAAAAACCTCCTATTTTTAGATACATAGAATACATATATCTATGTACATAAATTAGGCTTTTTGGCTATAGTTTTGTAAGATTTTTGTTAACTTTATTTATACTTTTTACAAATTGTTTATCTTAT
>CAJTZR010000022.1 GCA_910584035.1 uncultured Christensenella sp.
AATGAAAAAACCTCATCTGGTTATACGCCTCTTATCTTGGCAGCACGTAATGGTAGAAATGATTTTACTGCAATGCTAATTGAAAAGGGAGCAGATGTCAATGCCGTTGATAATGAACAAAATAGTGCATTATATTACGCTTCTGAAGCTGGCTTTACTGAAATTGTAGAACAACTTTTAATGGCTGGTGCAATGAACTGATAATAAACTTACTACAAATTTATAGCTACATAAATAAAATGAATATCCCAAAATGAGATTTTGGGATATTGTTTTTTTATAAAAAAGATGCGGGCTAATTAGTTTGCATCTTAACTAATACATTATTTGAGACTTGATATAGTATTGCAAATCTGAAAATTTGTATTTAATTTTTATATCAAATATCATTTTCTAAACTCATATGGGCATATCTTATAGTTAAGATTTTTATTTTTTACTATCCACTTTATATATTCAAATGTAATTTCCTACAAAAAACTTTCTGTAATCGTTTTTATACTTATTTGTTTTTAATTTTGTCATTGAAAAAGGGAACATTACAATGTATTCCAACTCTGTATTAAAATTATTAAATAATTACTTTGTAGCAGTGACATTATTTAATTTTACAGCAATATAATTCAATATTTAATCTAAAAAAGTAGCTAGCTCATTGTTAAAGAGCTAGCTGACTTTTTATTTTTAAATTTATATTTTATAAGTTTATTACATTGTAGCCGTTAATATAAGGCAAGTTGTTTGCAAGCTTAATTGTGCTAGCAGAACGTTTGTGAGTAAATTTGATTTTAATCTCTTTTACATTTTCATTTATTGTAATAATTTGTTGCTCAAACATATATAAAGCTTTTTGTGGTATGTCAATTTTTTTGCCGTCAGCAATAATTTCAAGTTCATATTCAAGCGGTGCAGCAAAACCAAAATTGTTAATCATAAATGAGGTTTGATTATCAGTTTTAATTAGGTTGCTAACACCTAGGTTATAGCCTAAATGGAATTGTAAATATTTATAAATTGAAATTTTATCCTCATTATTCAGCATAGCAGGTGAGTATGGTAAGTTGTTTTTCTCAAGTTCCGCCTTTGATAAATATTCTGTTTTCCATTTTTCCAAATGATAAGTGGTGCCTTGTGCATCTGACCTATGTTCTTTATAGTTATGAGTTATACTTAGAGTAGTTAAGCCATATCCAGCAACTTGTTTTACCAATCCTAAACCATCTATAGGAAAATGTTGGTTGTTTTCCTTATAATCACCCCAAGGCATTTCTCCGTCCGCAATAGTGTGTTTATTTTTATTTAGCAAATCTTTATATTGTGGGTCGTTCCAACTCATCATTCCCCACTCGTGGTCTCTACCAACTAAAAAGTCATCGTGTACAGAAATTCTACTTTCAAATTGTTTAGGAACTTGTGACAAGATATCTGGTGTTCTTACCATAATATAAATGTCCTCGGGAATAATGTTGCAAAGCTTGGTTATAAGTTTTCTGATATTATGGTTGTACCAATGTCCGTGTCCCTCACCCCATAAACCAATTAAACCGAATTGCATTGCGTAAACAACATCATTAAATAGTTCAGTATTGTCATTAATAAATTTACCAATTTGGTCTAGATGTTTAATAATTTGAGGGTCTTTTGCATCTGTGTTTAGTTTATCATCATACATATATGCAAATCTTAAAAGCACTTTTACATTTTTACCTTTTAAAAGTTCAAAGTAATTTTTAATAAGATTAATTGCATTTTCGTCTAAATCTTTATCACGATATTCAGTAAGATAAATATAACATTGAAGTATTTTTATATCATCCTCACTATACAAATTTAATTGTTCCTCAATATGCTCCGTGTAAGTTTGCTCTCTTGCGGGGTAAGACTTTTCAGTGCCTAGAGTATATGCAACCTCACCACGAAAACCTCTGTCCTCGTTTGCAAGTAAACTACTATCCAAACCGCTCAAACCTAAATTGTTTATAATCGTATAATCAAACTTCGACTTAGCTGCTGGATATTTTGCAATATTATATTTATCACTTGTACAACCAACTAAAAATATAGGAGTTGCAATAACCAGTGCTACTAAAAGTGAAATGATAACAACTAAATAACTTTTCATAAAATTCCCTTTCCATTTATAAATTGATTATTATAATTCTATCATAAATTTTTGCTTTAGTCAATAGTCTGCTAATTTTTAGGCTATGTAGGTAGATATTGCTAATTATTTTTACAAGTACAAGTTATAAAAAAATGTATTAGTGTCGATTTTTGTCGGCTAATCTTTTTTGTAAAGAAAAATTGTCTACAAGTTGTGGAAAAATATTTACAAATTGCCTTGACAACACACTTTTTATTATGTATAATTATATAGCATTCAAAAGAGGTAATTATGTTAAAATTTGCAGAGAATCTAAAGTATTATAGAAAATCTATTTCAGTAACACAATCAGCATTTGCTGATATTCTTAATGAAAAACTTAAGGATATGGGACTTACTATAGATTACAATAATAAAAGCATTAGTATGTGGGAAAAAGGGGATAGATTTCCAGACAGCCCACTTGTTTGGATTGCTCTTGCAAATATTATGAATGTCAGCCTTGACCAAATGATGTTAGAAGATATTGCTTATATTGGAAAGATAGCTATTGATAGTACTGATGATTTAAAAACTGAGCTTTGCAATAGTTATATGAAAGAAGCTTGCATTGGTGATTATTCTAAGTTTAGCTCAAATCAAGTTGTTATGGATATTGACGAACATTTGGGTGGGGACTTGTATCACGGTATGTTTTATGTGCTAAGTAGTGTTAAGTCTGGCAATGGTTATCACCAAAAATATAACATTGAAAATGGAAAATCAACATCTGATTATATTAAAAATCTAAGACGTGTACAATTTTGCAATGAAAGGAATTTTGTTAGTGATATTATTGCAAATGGCGGTAGTAAAGGTGTGTTTACACAAGATAGAATCTCTAGTGTGTGGGAAGGCTTTTTTGAATGTCTTGGCTGTGTGGAAGAGTATAATACAAGATGTATGTATGACGAGGATAAAAATCACATTCTAACTATCGTGGAATATAATACTCATATCACAAAAGAAGATTTTGCAAGTGCATTGAAATTAGGCGGAGCAGAGCTTGAAAAGGAAATTTATAACACAATGATACGTAACAAAAAGTTCTATCTTGGTGTAAGAATGACTAGGGAACTTATTAAATAAAAAGTTAACGTAATATTTAAAAGTAGCACTTGGTTGCTACTTTTTTTGATACTATTTTATAAATTTATATTCAAGTTACATTGAGTATTGTTTTGTGAAAATATTTTATTGATTGCAATTATTTATATACAATTTATCATTATTTTTTGGGTGCAGATAAAAATACCATAATGTCAAATTTGTTCGCTATTTGTAGTAGCAATAATTGTGCTTGCTGTAAAAAGTTAAATTTTATTGCATACTAAATAATGTGTTATCAAACTAATACTTTAAATAGATTTATATATTTACTAAAACTTTAATGTTTTATTCTATTTTACAATATTTATAATTAATGTTAATAAGCAGTGATTTTTTTTGTCTATGATTATTGACAAATTATGGGTAATTGGTTTATAATTATTACAAATAAAGTGAAAAAATCACTGATAAAATGGTGAAAAAATGATAAAAAATGTAGTTTTTGATATGGATGGAACAATTTTAAATACAATTGACGATTTGTATAATAGTGTTAATTATGCACTTTCACAATGCGGATACAAAAGTCGAACAATGAGCGAAGTTTTATCTTTTGTTGGCAATGGTGTAAAATTGTTGATTGAAAGAGCGTTGCCATCTGGTTTTACAAAAGAGGAATTTGATAAATGCTTTGCAGTGTTTATGGAATATTATAATGAACATAAAAATGATAGTACTGCACCATATGAGGGTATACTTGAACTTATGGCGGAGCTTAAAAAGAAAGGCATATCTATGAGTGTTGTTTCCAATAAGTTTGATGCGGGGGTTAAAGAACTTGCGAACAAAATGTTCAATGGATATTTGCCAGTTGCAATTGGTGAGAGTGCTACTATTAAACCAAAGCCAAATCCAAGTGGAGTATGGTATGCTTTAGAGCTTATGGGTGCAAAGCGTGAGGAAAGTGTATATATCGGTGATTCCGAAGTTGATTTCCAAACAGCACAAAATAGCGGATTAACTTTTATTGGTGTTTCTTGGGGCTTTAGACCTCGCAGTTTGCACGAAAGTTTAGGAGTGCAATATATTGCGGATAAACCATTGGAAATAGTGGATATTTTAGAGCAAATTAAGTGATTATGCTTCGCATATTTTGTTGAAAAACCATTTAATAAACTTAATTTAGACTATTTTTAACGGGTTTAAGGAAAAAGAAAAATAGTATATATAAACTAAATTTTATGTGTATTTTTGTTGTTTTCAGTAATTTAAAAGTCGTATAACATTTAAATTATAATAGATTTGTTGCTAATATTATCATTAAAAACTTTTAGGTTGTTATTGTATTTAATATTGTGATTATAGTTTATGCAATGATATTTTTAAATTATTAAAATGAAAGATATACATTTAAAAAAAATGTAAATAATTGATTTTTGAGTATGAAAAAATTTGGACTTTTAGGTAAAAAATTAGGGCATTCGTTATCTCCATTTATACATAATATCTTGTTTGAGATAAGCGGTATAAATGCGGAATATTTATTGTATGAAACGGACGATGTAAATGATTTTGTAAAAAATAATCATTTAGACGGCTTTAATATTACCATACCTTACAAAAAAGATGTTTTTGGCTTGTGTCAAAAACTTGATAAAAGCTGTATACATTTAGGTGTTGTCAATTGTGTGGATAGCAACTTAACAGGTTATAATACAGATGTGTATGGTTATTGTGAAAGTGTAAAGGAACTTGCTGGCTTTAATGGCAATATTTTGCTTTTAGGTTGTGGCGGTGTAGGTAGTATGATTGCAAAGCAATATGAAAAAGCAAACTTGTGCATAGCTGTACGTAATTTGACTAAAGAAAAGGCTTTGAATATTCAAAACCAATTTAAAGGTTGTGAGGTTGTGGATATATCAGCTATCCCTAAAAAGCAATATGATTTGATTTGCAATAGTACACCAGTTGGAATGTATCCAAATATAGAGAGTTCACCTATTGATTTTGAGGTTGTAAGCAGTGCAAAAGCAGTTTATGATACAATTTATAACCCTTATCAAACTAAATTATTGCAATATGCGGAAAGGGCTGTAGTTAAGTATAAAAATGGCTTAGAAATGTTGGTTTTACAAGCTGTGAAATCTCACGAATATTGGTATGGTGGTGTTTTTGAGGATAGTGATATTGCGAAAATTATCGCTTTGACTAAGGGGGAACTTGAAAAATGGTAATTGCTTTATGCGGATTTATGGGGTGTGGCAAAACAACATTTGGAAAGTTGCTTGCGGATAAAATGGTGTTAGAGTTTTGCGACACTGACGAGTATATAGAGAAAAAACAAAATCAAAGTATTCCATATATTTTTGAAAATTTTGGTGAAAGTTTTTTTAGAGAGTTAGAGTATAATGCACTTAAGGAACTTGCACAAAAAGATAATTTGATTTTATCTTTAGGTGGCGGGGCGATAATAAGTGATAGAAATAAAGAGGTGCTAAAAAATTATTGTGTTGTATATATAAATTGTCCTTTTGAAGTTTGTTATCAAAGGATAAAAAACAGTGACAGACCGATTGTAACACAAAAGAGTAAAGAACAATTAAACGAATTGTATTTAAGTAGACTTGCACAATATGAAAAAGTGGCAAATATTACAATTTGTGATGGTGATTTAGATAAAATGGCGGAGCAAGTTATTGCAAAAGCAAAGGAGTTATTATGAAAATATTGGTGATTAATGGTGTGAATCTTGATATGCTTGGCATACGTGAGCCTCAAATTTATGGTGGCAATAGCTTGGAAGAGATAAATAAAAATTTGAGCAAAGAGGCTGAAAAGTTAGGTGTAAACATAGAGTTTGTGCAAAGCAATATTGAGGGAGAGATTGTTGAATTTATTCATAGTGGTAGACTTTATGACGGCATTATTTTGAATGCAGGTGCATATACACATTATTCTATTGCTATAAGAGATGCAATCAGTAGTATTGAAACACCTTGTGTTGAGGTACATTTGAGCAATGTGCATAAACGTGAGGAGTTTAGGCATAACTCAGTAATTTCCGCAGTGTGCGTGGGTGTAATTGCAGGTTTTGGTGCAAAATCTTACAGCTTAGCATTACACGCTTTGGTAGATAAAAAGTAAAATTTTGTTTAAATAAAGTAAATTTATATTATCGGAAGCGGTCGCAAAGCACTCGAGTGGGTATTTTGCAGTAGCAGATGTTAATTCAAATGGTGTCAGCTTGATTTACAAGTAAAAAGCATTAGCTTTTGTTAAATTTGAGTTTTTTCAAATTTAACGACACATAGTTTATATTTTGATAAATAAAAAAAATAAAATGGACGCTATAGGCGTAAAAATTATGAAAATTATAAAAATTAATACAACACCATCATACAATGTGTATGTTCAAGATGGATTGTTAAAAAAAGTTGGTGAACTTGTAAATAGTATAAAAAGTTATGATAAAATTGCTATCATAACTGATGATGCTGTGCAAAAGCTATATTTGAAAAGTGTGGTTGAAAGTTTTAAGGGCTTTTCTTCCCAAATTGTGACTTACGCTTTCCCAAATGGTGAAGGTAGTAAAAATTTGATTGAGCTTGGCAAAATTTACGACTTTTTGGCAGAAAAAGAAATTACTAGAACGGACTTAGTTATTGCATTAGGCGGTGGCGTTTGTGGTGATATGGTAGGCTATGCTGCAAGCAGTTATTTGCGTGGGGTTGATTTTATCAATATTCCTACCACATTGCTTAGTATGGTTGACTCCTCCGTTGGTGGAAAAACAGCTGTAAATATCTCCGCAGGTAAAAATCAAGTAGGCTCATTTTATCAACCTAAAATGGTTATTTGCGATACGCATACTTTGAAAACTTTAAGTGACAATTTGATTGCAGACGGCATTGGTGAAATTGCAAAGTACGCAGTGCTTGAGGATAAAGGCTTATTCGATTTACTAATAAATAAAGATTTTGATAACCATTTAGAGCAAATAATTGAGATATGCGTAAAGATAAAAGACGAGTATGTAAGTGGTGATGTTTTTGACAAGGGCAAGAGACAACTTTTAAACTTGGGTCACACTTTGGGTCATAGTATTGAAAAGGATAGTAAATATACTTTGGCTCACGGCAAGGCTGTTTTGATTGGTTTGTATTACATTGCACAAAAGTTTGCTGGCACAGAGAGTGTAACTAAGATTCTTGAAAAGTTGGAAGCTGTTGCTAATAAGTTTGGTATGCCTTTGAGTTATCCTTTGAATGCGGACGAACTTTGGGAAATGGCAGTAAATGATAAAAAGCGTCACGGCGATTACATTACTATTGCACGCCCAGTGGCAATAGGAGATTGTAGGTTGGAAAATGTAAAAATCGGTACACCTATTAATTTGACAGAAAATGTGTTGCAAGGTAAGTTTGATATTGAGATAACACCTAAAAAATTAAGTGGGGAAATTATTCCGCCACCTTCAAAATCACATATGCACAGACTTTTGATAATGTCTGCATTTTGTGGTGGCAATGCAGTGGTTAATAATGTTACATTTAGTAATGATATAATAGCTACATTAAATGCACTAAATAGTTTGGGTGTAAATTTTGAGGTAAATAAAAATTGCGTTAAATTTGCTGGCGTAAATTTAAAAAACAATATCAAAATTGATTGCTGTGAGAGTGGTAGTACATTTAGATTTTTTATTCCTATTTGTGCAATGCTTGGCATTAATGCAACTTTTGAGGGTAGTAGTAGGCTTGGCGAACGTGGTTATAGTGACATAATTACAGCAATGAGCGATAGCATTAGTTTTGATAAAAATGTTGGTTTGCCACTTTCTATAAGCGGAAAGTTTAGCAGAGATAAAATTGTAATAAATGGTGGAATGTCATCTCAATTTATTAGCGGAATTATGATGGGTGCATTTGCTACAAAAATAAATATTTGTATTCAAATAGATGGCAATCTTGTATCTAGTGGCTATGTTGATATGACGATTCAAGTTATAGAACAATTTGGCGGAAAAGTTACAAAAATAAAAAATGGCTTTGAGGTTAATTGTGAGGATATAAAGGCGAAAAATTATGATTTGTACCCAGAAATAGATTATAGTAATTTAGCATTTTGGGAAGTTGCTGGAGTGCATTTTCCACTACCAAAAGATAATTCAAAACAAGGTGATAAAATTGTACTTGATATTGTGAAAAAAGCAAGCAAAGGAAAAGCATTTGATATAGATATTGACACAATCCCTGATTTAGCCCCGATTTTCGGTGTGTTATTGGCAAATATGCAAGGTGTTTCCACATTGAAAAATTGTGCAAGGCTTAGAGTTAAAGAGTGTGATAGACTAAACGCAACCGCAGAAGTTTTGAATAAGTTTGGCATTGAAGCTAACATTAGTGGTGATGATTTAGTTATAACAGGCGGTAAGATTAAAGGTGGGGTTAAACTAAATAGTTATGGCGACCATAGAATGGCTATGATGCAAGCAATTATGGCAACATTTGCAGATAGTAAAGTATTGATAGAAAATGCTCAAGTTGTATCAAAAAGTTATCCTAATTTTTGGGAGGACTACATTACTTTGGGAGGTGATATAAATGTCATCAACATTAGGTAAAAATTTGGAAATAAGTATTTTTGGTGAGTCACACGGCAGTAGTGTTGGTGTTGTGATAAGCGGTTTGCCAAGCGGTGAGTTTGTAGATGCTGAACTAATTAATAAGTATCTAGCAAAGCGTGCAAGTGGAAAAGACAAAACAATGACTGCAAGGCGTGAGGCTGATGAGGTGCAATACCTAAGTGGAGTTTACAATGGCTATACTACTGGCACACCTCTTACAATGGTAATTTATAATGGTGATTGTAAAAGTAAAGATTATGCTGAAATGGCAACAACTGCAAGACCATCTCACGCAGACTACAGTGGTTTTGTAAGGTATAATGGCTTTAACGATATTAGAGGTGGCGGACATTTTTCTGGAAGAATCACTACTGCAATGGTTATGGCTGGAAGTTTATGTTTAGCAATTTTAAAAAATATGGGCATTGAGATTTGTGCTAATATTTTGGAAATTGGCAGTATCAAAGGTGAAAGGCTTGGCAGTAGGTTGGATAATGCTACTTTTGAGCAATTGAGAGAAATGCCTATTCAAGCAATAAAAAATTCCGATAAAATGCGAGAGGAAATTTTGACCGCTAGAGAAAACTTGGATAGTGTAGGTGGCAAAATTGAATGTGTTGTAACGGGAATAAAAGCGGGAGTTGGTTCACCTATATTTGATGGCGTAGAAAATAATATCGCAAAAGCGATATTTGGCGTGCCTGCAGTTAAAGGTATTGACTTTGGTGAGGAGAGTGAACTTAGAGGTTCAGTTTATAATGATAATCTTAAGGTGGAAAATGGAAAGGTGGTGACTACTACTAATCACGATGGCGGTATCAATGGCGGTATTACAAATGGTATGCCTATTGTGTTTGCCGTTAAAGTTAAACCTACACCTAGTATTGCAAGACCTCAAGACACGATTGACTTTAAAAAGCTAGAAAATAAACAAATTCAAATTAAAGGTAGGCACGACCCTTGCGTTGTAGCAAGAGCTGTTCCTTGTATTGAATGTGTTACAGCAATTAGTATTTTGGATATGGTTATGGAGAGTAAAATTTATGAATGAGCTTGAAAAGTTGAGGAAAGAAATTGACAATTTAGATAAAATAATCGTGTCTGCTTATGTGGAAAGATTAAATGTTGTAAAAAGTATAGGTGAGTATAAAAAAAATAACAATGTCAAAGTGCTAGACAGCAATAGGGAAGACGAGGTTTATAAAAAGGTTTGCGAAAATGCTGGCGAGTACAAAGATGATGTTATTAATTTGTACAAATATATAATGGATTACAGCAAAAAAAAGCAAAGTGAAAGATAATTATTAAAATTTTATAAATTTTGCAAAAAATTCTTGCAATGGACTAAAAATTTTGATATAATGTTATCTAGTGGGAACTGGAAAATTTTCACATATTAAATTTGATAATAATAACATTTTAAAAGGAGTATTAAAATGACTAAGAACAAGAAAGTTTTAGAGTATGTTGATTCAGTACAAAAACTTTGCAATCCTGATAGCGTAGTTTGGATTGATGGTAGCGAAGAATTGTACAACAAATTAACTAATGAGGCTTTGGCTACAGGCGAGTTGATTAAACTTAACGATGAGCTTTTGCCAGGTTGCTATTTGCACCGTACAGCTGTTAATGACGTAGCACGTGTTGAGGGCAGAACTTTTATTTGTAGCAAGGAGCAAGTTAATGCAGGTCCTACAAATAACTGGTGGAACCCAGCTGAGGCTTATGAAAAGTTAAACAGCATTTTAAAAGATGCTTACAAAGGTAGAACAATGTATGTTATTCCATTCTCAATGGGTCCTGTTGGTTCACCTCTTGCTAAAATTGGTATTGAGATTACTGACTCTATCTATGTTGTATTGAATATGAAGATTATGACTAGAGTTGGTCAAAATGTATTAGATGCTCTTGGTGATAGTAACGATTTCGTTCGTGGTACTCACGCAAAATGCAATATTGACGAGAATGAGAGATATATCTGCCACTTCCCAGAGGATAATACAATTATCTCTGTAAATAGTGGTTACGGCGGTAACGTACTACTAGGTAAAAAATGCTTCGCTCTTCGTATCGCTTCTTTCCAAGGACGTAACGAGGGTTGGATGGCAGAGCATATGCTTATCCTAGGTATTGAGAAGCCAGATGGTAAGATTTATTATATGGGTGCTGCATTCCCAAGTGCTTGCGGTAAAACTAACTTAGCTATGCTTATCCCACCAGAGGGTTATAAGAAAGCTGGTTACAAAGTATGGTGCGTAGGTGATGATATTGCTTGGATTAAACCTGGTAAAGATGGCAGACTTTATGCTATCAACCCTGAGAATGGTTTCTTCGGTGTTGCTCCTGGTACATCTGTTAAATCTAACCCTAACGCTTTACAAGCTACTAAGAAAAACACTATCTTCACTAACGTTGTATTGAATAAAGACAACAACACTGTATGGTGGGAAGGTATGGATAAGAATCCTCCAGAAAATGCTATTGACTGGAAAGGCAATGAGTGGAATGGTAAAACTTCAGATGTTAAAGGTGCTCAACCTAACAGCCGTTTTACTGCACCAGCTATTAACTGCCCTTGCATCAGCTCTGAGTTTGAGTCTACAACTGGTGTTCCAATGAGTGCATTTATCTTTGGTGGTCGCCGTGCTAAAACTACTCCACTTGTATACCAAGCAAGAGATTGGAATCACGGTGTATTCGTAGGTTCAATAATGTCTTCTGAGACAACAGCTGCTGCAACTGGTGCAACTGGTGTATTGAGAAGAGACCCAATGGCAATGCTTCCATTCTGCGGATATCATATGGGTGACTACTTTGGTCACTGGATTGAGATGGGTAGCAAAATCCCTAGTGATAAGCAACCTAAATTCTTCAATGTTAACTGGTTCCGTCAAGATGACAATGGTAACTTCGTATGGCCTGGTTTTGGTGACAATATGCGTGTTCTTGACTGGATGGTTAAGAGAATTGAAGGCACTGTTGACGCTAAAGAAACTGCTATCGGTTATGTTCCATATGCTAAAGATATTAACCTAGAGGGTTGTGATTGCTCAAAGGAGACTTTGGAATCTATTCTTGCTGTTGATAACGCTGCTTGGGCTAAAGAGGCTGAAGGCATTAAAGAGTTCTACACTAAATTTGGCGATAAGCTACCAAAAGAGCTTGCTAAAGAGTGTGATGAGCTTATCAAAAGAACTAAGTAATTAACTTATAATTGCAAGTAGATTAATCTAATAATAGATTAACATCAAAAAAATAAAAACTTAAATAAAATGATATTAAGCAAATAAAAGGCTACGATTAGTAGCCTTTTATTGTTTGCAAATAGTTAAATCTTATGTAATAAATTGCTCCAAGCAACAACTTACTCACATACTTGCTCACATTGAACTAAAAAATCATTAAAAAGTGCAACATAAATGGTATTTAATGTTGCACTTTTAGCTTTTAATTTATTCAAATTAGTTGATTTTTTTATTACAATAAAATTTATTCAAAATCAGTTTTTTTATTAGATTAAATTTTTATTCTACATTTTTAATTTTAATATTGTGAATAAATTAAACTATCTAACTAATTATTTTATGCTTATAAAATTACAAATAATATTGGTGTTGTCGTTAAATCTATTTAGCTATTTAATTAATTTCAAAACAAGTGATAGCCTAGTAAATACAAATTGAACTAGTGCAAAAGATAATCATCTTATAAATCAATTATACTATTGTTATCTTTATTTATATTTTCCATAAGTAGGTCAGTGATATAATTTGAAAAATGCTCTAATGTGCGTTTTGCAGATTTAGTAAACATATTTTCTTGCCAGTCGTGCATAGCATTTTTTGAATGTACCGCTCTATATGGAATTTGTAGACTTTCAAACTTAGATATTAACTTTTCGCCGTTACCTTTACAAAATATATCTGTGGTGGAATATGATACGAAAGTTGGTGGGAATTCATTTGTAATAAAGTCGCCAATATTTATATAATTATACAATTTGTGCTTTTTACAAGTTTCAACATCAATAAATTTTTCACCGCAAAGATAGCTCCAAAGTGAATGGTTAATATTTAAAACCATATGCTTATCTAGTGAGTCAGTAGGGTAGTATACACCACTAAAAAATACCGCACCTATTATTTTAGTATCGATTTTCGGTAGGTTTATTGCTTTAGCGTACTCATTATTTGTAGATAATGCAATTAAGCAAGCTGCTAGATATGCACCAGCAGAGTCACCACATAAGATAATTTTATCCATATCAATAAAATATTTTTCGCTGTTATTTTTTATCCAGTCAAATAAACAAACCAACTCTTCAAGAATTTGTGTCAAATTATGTGTTGGTGCTAAGCTGTAGTTAATATTAATTACTTTAACATTTAGTGTCAAACAATATTCTGAAAAAGACTTGCGATACTTTTTATCGCCAGCTACAAATCCACCGCCGTGTAAATTTACTAATACAGCTTGTTTGGTAGTTTTTTTATTTTTATCACAATATAAATCAAAGGTGCAATTTTTTTGGTTCTTTAAACAATAAATCTCGTCTTTTAAAAGTTTGATTGAGTTTTTGTTGTGGTATGTGTTTTGCGGTAGATAGCCAAAATAATCAATCAACTTGAATAAAGTAGTTGTTAAACTCATATTGCCCCCTTGTAAATTTTATATTTCTTAAAAATATTAGAACCAATTAATATTAAAGTGATAAATATTTGTGCTTATTAATCATTTGCAATTTAAATGTGAAAAAGTTACGGCACAAAAAATATATCTCTAAAATTATAATTTATTTTTTGTAAAGTTGCACCACATATTTTTACAAATAGACTATCTTTACGGCTTAATTATTAATTGATTTTAGAATAGCACTTTATATTTAATTTGTCAAGATGCTAATTTGTTTTATGTTAAATAAGCATTGCATATAAATACAAGCATAATGTTTAAATTATGTATACTTTTTAGTAATATTTTGCGTAAAAATGTGCAAATAAATTGCTCTTATATATAATAATAAAAAAATTGCTATTGACTTTATAATAAAATTATAGTAAAATATATAATATATAGTAAAATAATTTAGTAAAAAATAGGAGGTCTTGTTATGAATATTGTCCTTTATTTTAGTGACCAACAAAGATTTGATACAATTAATGAAAAAGTTACGCCTAATATTTATAATATGTTAGATGAGAGTATCTTTATGGATAATTGTTACACAATGCAACCAGTTTGCGGTCCAGCGAGGGCGTGTATTCAAACAGGTGTTTATGCTAGTGAAAATGATTGTTATATAAATGGCATATCATTGAAAAAAGATGAGGAAAATACTTTAGCAAAATGCTTGAATAAGCAAAACTATAATACCTCTTATATTGGTAAATGGCATTTAGCGTCTGATACTGATGGGCATAATCCGCACAATAATTTACAAATAAAAGCAGTACCTAGTGAGCTTAGAGGTGGCTATAATGATTATTGGCTAGCAGCAGATTGCTTGGAGTTTACATCTGATATAAATGGTGGGTTCCTTTTTGATAAAAACAATAATAGGGTCGATTTTCAAGGGGTTAGAAGCGATTGTATAAATAATTTTGCAACTGACTATATAAAAAATTATGATAGCGATAAACCATTTTTCTTAATGGTATCACAGCTTGAACCACACCAACAAAATGGTAAGGGCACTTTTCAATGTGTTGAGGGTGAGGATACTCAATTTAAAGATTATCCATATCCTGAAGACTTAGTTGGATTGAATGGTGATTATAAGGCGGAGTTTGCACATTACCTTGCTTGTTGCAAAAGGCTTGACCAAAACTTTGCAGACTTTATAAAAGCAATGAAGGATAAAGGACTTTGGAATGATACAATTATAATTTATACCTCTGACCACGGCTGTCACTTTAAAACACGTAATTTTGAATATAAGCGTTCTTGTCACAATGCAAGCACACATATTCCATTTATTATGACTGGTGGTGGACTTGAAAAAATTGAGGCTTGCAAAAAATATATTGGTAAACACTTTGATGGTTTGGTTAGCTTGCTAGATGTTACATCAACTATTTTAGATTTTGCAAAAACTCCAATACCTCAAAATTATCGTAGCAAGAGCATTGCTCAAATGTTAGAAAACGATAAGGGTAGAGACCATATCTTTTTGCAGATAAGTGAATCACAATTAGGTAGAGCTATAATTACAGATAAATATACTTACAGCGTTAAAAAACCTTTTTCACTAGGGCTTCAAAATGCTTCTAGTAAATGGTATAAGCAAGATTTATTGTATGATAATGAAAAGGATAAAGCTCAACATAAAAATTTAATACATAAATCTGAGTATAGAGAAGTTGCAAAACAACTGAAGGAACTTTTAATTGAAGATATTCAAAATATTGAGGGAATAAAAGCTAAAATTATTGGTTAATTAATGACGATAATTGATAATCAATTGTTTTTGCAATAAGATAATTAAGCAAGGTTTTTTACTTTATTATTAATTGGGTTAAAAACTAAATTTATTAAAATTGACAATTGATAAAAAAATAAAACAAATCAAAATTATAAATATGAGGTGTTGATTATGAAATTTTGTTTAAATGGTGAATGGCGTTTTAGACAAGTTGAAAACAACGAGTGGTATAACGCAACAGTTCCAGGATGTAACTATCTTGATTTATTGGATAACAATTTGATTATCGACCCATTTTACGGTACTAATGAAAAGGACTTGTATTGGGTGAGTGAAAAAGATTGGGAATACACAAAAAAATTCACTTTAACAAAAGAGATTTTAAGCTCTGAAAAAATTAATCTTGTATGCAAATGCTTGGATACAATTTGTGATATTTTCGTAAACGGAAATTTAGTTGGTAAAGGTGAAAATCATCATATTTGCTACAAGTTTGATGTTAAGCAATATGTAAAGGCGGAAAATGAAATTAAAATTAGATTTTATTCTCCGGTTAAATATGTGCTTGAAAAGCAAAAGCAAGAAACTACACCCGCAAACTGCAATGGCTTGAATGGTATTCCACATATCCGTAAACCACAATGCCATTTTGGTTGGGACTGGGGTCCAATTTTGACACCAAGCGGTATAAGCGGTGATATTTATGTGGAAGGCTTAAATGTCGCAAATTTAAACAATGTTTTAATTAATCAAACACACAATGAAGGCAATGTAAAACTTTCAATTACTACAATTATTGACAATTACAACAAATTTGGTGTTGAGTGTGGTGTAAAAGTTTACTCACCACAAGGCAAACTAATTTATGAAAATAAAAATGAGTGTGTGGAAAAATTTGCTGTTGAGTTTGATGTTGATAAACCAGAACTTTGGTGGATAAAAGATATCTCTGGCACTGAAAAGCAACCTCTATACACTGTTGAGGTGCAACTATTTAGTGACGGAAATGTCATTGACGAAAAAACTCAAAAGATTGGTTTGCGTACAATAAAAATCAATCAAGAGCGTGATAAGTATGGTAAAAACTTCCAGTTTGTATTGAATGGCGAGCCAATCTTTGCAAAAGGTGCTAACTGGATTCCGTCAGATACTTTTGTAAATAGAACAAGCAAAGAAAAACTTGAGTATTATATAAAATCTGCTAGTGACTGCAACTTTAATATGATTAGAGTTTGGGGCGGTGGCTATTATGAAAGTGATGAGTTTTACGACTTGTGTGACGAATATGGTATTATCGTATGGCAAGACTTTGCATTTGCTTGTCAACCATATCCATTCTTTATAGACACTTTTAGGGACAATGTACTTAAAGAGGTGGAATATCAAGTACTACGTTTACGCAACCACGCAAGTTTAGGTGTATGGTGCGGTAATAATGAGATTGAGCTTATGGCTATCGCTTGGAAATTACGTACTGACTATGTAGCGTGGACTGAAAAATTCTTTTGGGACATCTTGCCAGAAGCTGTTAATAGATTTGATAAAAATACACCTTATATTGCTGGTACACCAGTCGGCATTGAACATAACGTTGGTTTTTCTAGCGACAATGTTGGTGATACGCATTTGTGGGCAGTATGGCACGGCTTGAAACCTATGACATACTATCGTACTCGCATGACAAGATTTTGTAGCGAGTTCGGTTTTGAGAGTTTGCCAGATATTAAAACTATCCAAACTTATGCAAAACCAGAAGATTACTCACTAACAAGCGAGGTGTTCACAAACCACCAAAAATGTGCAAGTGGTAATATGAAAATGGCTTTCTATATCGCATCACGTTTTAGATTGCCAAAGAAATTTGAGGACTATATTTATTTGTCACAAATTTGTGAGCAAGAATGTATTAGAGATGCTACAGAGCATTGGCGTAGACATAAGGGCAGATGTAACGGCTCACTATTTTGGCAGTACAATGATTGTTGGCCAGTATGTTCTTGGTCAAGTGTTGACTATTATGGTAACTTTAAAGCGTTACAATACACATCAAAACACTTCTTTGCACCAATTATGCTATCAATTGAGGATACTAAAAAGCAACTTGATTTGTACTTAGTAAATGATAGCCTAAAGAGTGGCAAGTGTGAAATTGATTACAAATTATGCGACTTTGAAGGTCACGTTGTTAAACATAACCAAATTGAGTGTGAAATGATTGCAAATTCCTCAGTACTTGTAAAAACAATTACTATGGAAGAGCTAAAAAGCCAAGATATGCCTTATAACTTAAAAGATTATGTTTTTGTAGCTGACTTGATTATAGACGGCGAAGTTGTATCACACAAAACACTATTGTTTAATAAGGAAAAGAATTTGAATTTACCTGTTGTTACTATTAATTCTGAAATAGTTGTAAATGACGGCAAAGCACAAATCACCTTGACTGCGGATAAATTCACAAGACTTGTTAGATTACATTCAAAAACAATTACAGCCCCATTCAGCGATAACTATTTTGATATTTTGCCAAATGAGCAAAAGGTTATTACTTGGGAGTGTGGCGATATGACAGCAGAGCAAATCAAGGAGGACTTAGTTATCTCAAGCGTTTGCGATGTTGAGCCAAAAGGTTCAAAATTTAGTGATAATCTATTTAGAGCAAAAGTATTTATGATACCTATTAACTTTGGTAACTGGATGTATTACAGCACTTTAAAAAAGACAATAAAAGTTTAAAAGAGGTTATAATGAATAAAGTTGTTTGTATTGGAGAGAGTTTAATTGACTTTATGCCTACTGGTGAGGAACTCACTTTTCAAGCCAAAGCTGGTGGTGCACCAAGCAATGTTTGTGCTTGTATCGCAAAGCTAGGCGGTGTAGGTTGCTATTTAGGCAAACTAAGTGAAGATATTTTTTCAAGATTTTTGCTTAAAAATATGCAAAAGTATGGCGTTAACACTGACTATACAATTATAGATAAAAATTGTCAAACTGCACTTGCATTTGTATCTCACGATGAAAATGGGGATAGGGAATTTAATTTTTACCGCAAACAAAGTTGTGACTTAATGCTAGATAAATCTGAAATTCCGTCAGATATACTAAAAGAGGGCGACATTTTACACTTTTGTTCTGTAGGACTAGTGGAGTCACCATCAAAGTATGCACATATTCGTAGTATTGAGCTTGCCAAAGCCAATAATTGTATTGTGTCTTTTGATGTGAATGTTCGTGAAAGACTTTGGGATAATATCCAAAATTGCGTAAATACAATTAAGGAATTTTTGGTTTATGCGGATATTGTTAAAGTAACAGATGAGGAACTTGTCTTGCTTACAAATATTAAAGACGAAAAGCAAGCAATAAGTAGCATTTTTGACATTGCAAAAAATAGCAAACTTTTGATTGTTACAAAAGGTGGTGCTGGTGCAATCGTTTATGATAGACAAGGTAACAGCTATTTTAGCAAAGCAGCCGATGTCAAAGTTGTGGATACTACTGGTGCTGGCGATTGTTTTATTGGTTGCATTTTGTACAAATTGAATATTGGCGAAGCAAAACTTACTATAAACGACATTAAAGATGCTATGGACTTTGCAAGCTTGGGTTGTGGTGTAGTAATAGGTAAAAAAGGTGCAATCGAATCAATGCCAACATTGGACGATATTGCAAAATTAAAAGTATAATTGTGAGGTGTGTTATGGATAAAAAGAAACTTGCGAGCGAACCATTGTTTTTTGACTTAAACAGAGTTTTCAGAATTTACTTAGGTGGTTTGCAATATGCCGAACTACGTGGCGAAAAGGCAGAGGATACTTTGTTCCCCGAAGAATGGATTGCTAGTAAAGTAAAGGCAATCAATCCAAAATACTTTGGTAAGCGTGACGGCGTGTCTGTTATCAAAGGTACAGATATTTTTTTTGACGACTTTTTGGAAGAACAAAAGGAACTTTTGCTTGGTAATAGAAAATATGACTGCTTGGTAAAATATTTAGATAGTGCAATAAGGCTACCAGTTCAAGTACACCCAACAAAAGATTTTTCTAAAAAATATTTCAATAGTGAGTACGGCAAAACAGAGGCGTGGCTTGTAATAGCAACACGACCAAATGCTAAAATTTATTTTGGCTTTAATCAATATGTGGGTAAAGATAAATTCTCTAAACTTGAGGAAGAGAGTTTGGAAAACAAAGATGTAATGCGTACTATATTGAATGGCGTTGATGCTCACGTTGGCGATATGTATCTAATACCAGGTGGACTTATCCACGCAATCGGTGAAGGTTGTACTATTGTAGAGGTTCAAGAACCAACTGACTTTACTATCCAACCAGAAAATTGGTGCGGTGATTACAAAATCAGTGAGGAAGAAAAATATATCGGCTTGGACAAGTCAACAGCATTGGACTGCTTTGATTACAATTTAGTAGGTGAAAAAGCAATTAACCTTGCGAAAATCGTACCTAAAATTGCAATCGATACGCAAACATATGTTAAAGAGCAGTTGATTACATATGACGATACTACTTGTTTTGCAGAAAATAGACATATATTAAAAGGCGGTAGCTTTGTAATGGACTACGCTCCAAGTGTGTATATTTGCCTAGAGGGTGAAGCTGTTATTAAAGGTGAAAACTACAGTAAAAAGATTGGAAAAGGTGACTATTTCTTCTTACCATACATTGCAGAGGGCAAGTTTACAGTAGAAGGTAATGCTGTATTAATTGAATGCCTACCAAGTAAGCAAGATTAGTTTTAAACTAATTTTTAATTAAAAAATAATTATTGAATATTATATCTAAATAGAATACAAAATATCAAAAAATATGTTTATTATTAAGTATGTAAAAATGCAAATCTGCATTTATTTGTAAATAACAATTTAACTTAAGATTGATTTTTTTTGATAAAAAATTATTTGTATTTTGTGTGTTTAGATTTAATTTAAGTAAATATTAATGTAATACATCAAAGCGACTTTATGTCGCTTGTTTTTTATAGTTTTTTTAATTAATAAAGCTATTGATTGTTGACAATTTGATTTTTTTAATTGTTTGATAAAAATTTCAAAATTGACCTATAGTAATGAATTAAATAAAAAAATATTTTTATACAAATAAATTATTTGATAATTTGTGGACAATATTCATAATGTGTAAAAAATGTCAAAAAAAGTATACCTTTTTTGACACTTTATTTTAATGGCAATTTTTAATGAAATTGTAATATTTATGTAATAATTTTATAGTTTTGATAAATATATTATACACCTTTTGTATACTTT
>CAJTZR010000023.1 GCA_910584035.1 uncultured Christensenella sp.
TATGGCACTATTGCCCGAATACATAACATTAATCATTTTTATCCTCATTTAATTCAGTAGCATTGATATTTTTATCTATAGATAAATCAACATTATTTTCTACATTCTCTGTTTCTAATTTTTCATTGATACAGCTATTCAAATCATTATCGCTAGTCTCTAAAATTGGTGGTTCAATAGCAAAAAGTCTATGAGCCTTTTCAAACTTGTTTGTACGTTTTTCCAAAATTAAGTAGTCAATAAAACTTATAAACATTAAGCCATAGTAGGTAAGTATTCGCCATAATAACATACCGCTTGCACCAACATCACTTGTTATACCACTTGCAATAAACACGAATATAGAGGTAAATGCAAACTCAATACCGCCACTACCACCAGGAGTAGGAATAAATACACAACCAATTATTACAAATGCAGTGCCACACATTACAAAAAACATATCGCTGTAGTTACAATTGATATTAAAAGCTTTTAAAATATAAAAAGTAATAGCATAATATACTAGCATTGTTATTGCACGAATTAAAAAACAAATTAATGTAATGCCTTTATGTTTCCATAATTCTTTAAATGCATTTTGTGTATCACTACAATATTTTTTAAAAGCAGGAATTGAAGGAACAATAAATTTGTTTAAAAATTTAATTTTGCTCAAAATTGTAAGTAAATTTACTAAAAAGTCAGCAACTTTCTTAGAACAAGCAAGCAAGACTATTAAAACATAAGCTAAAATATTTACTACAAAACCTATTATAATTAAAGGTAAAAGATTGCCTACTGCTTGTAATAGTTGTGGATATATTATTGTTGATATTATAGCGAATAAATTTATAAAAGCAACATTAATCAAATAGTGCATTATTAAAATTCCAGTAGAATCTGCTGGTTTTACACCTAGTCTTGAGTATGAGTAGACTTGAAAAGGTTGTCCGCCCGTTGCAAATGGAGTAATGCCATTAAAAAAATGTTCCGTATTAGCTATTAAATAAGTATCCGTCATACTAATATTACATTTTTTGATTTTAGTAAGAATACAAGTTGCGATAGGGGATAGTAAAAAATATAATAAGGTTAAACTAATTGCTACACATAAATAAGATATATTTATTTGTCTAAAAGCCTCTATTATATTTTTAGTATCAGTTGTTAAAAAAATAATTAAAAGTAAAATAAAAATGGTTATTGCTAAACCTAAAATTATTTTGCTTATTAATTTTTTTAAACTATATTTATTTTTTTCTTGATTTATCATATTATACCACATATAAAAGTAAGTGTCAATGTTTAAATATTGTTGGGTTTGACTAAATACTAGTTTTAATTTATAACTTTATTTTTTGCATAAAGGGAATTTTTTGGAACGTTGCAATTTACAATGCTATTTGGTGTAATAATAGCATTCTGCTCAATTTTAATATCACTTTCAACTTTGATAGTTTTGTATTGAGTGTATTCATAAAATCCTTGTGTTATAGACCAATTCATTATTCTTTCTTTTGCTATAAGACTATGTCCAGATGAGAATAAAATAGTGTTGTTTTCAATAATACAATTATTGTCAATATTAATATTTCCACCAATAAATACATTATTTCCAATTGTTACATTGTCACCTATTTTGATTGTTCCTAGCATATCTACATATATGTTACTTCCAACATTTAGATTTTTTCCGTGTTCAACAAACAAGATGTCAAGTATTTCTTGTTTTCTTGCTAAAGCTGTTTCGTTTGAATTGTATTCAAAACATAAATTCCTAGTAATATTAATTAAATGTGCAAGATTTTTATCCATTGTATTAAACGGAATACCATTAACCATATGTACAAATGCTTTTGGTACTTTTCCCTTACTTAATTGACTGACAACATCAAATTGTTTGCCATTTAAGTTTAAAGCGATTTTTTTATCAAAATTCAAACTATCATTGCAAGTTATTTTTCGTATAACTTTACTAGGTCGACCAACTGCAAGAGAGTAACATGGTATATCGTCATAAACCATTGCTCCGCAACCAATAACCGCATTATTTCCTATTGTAACATTACCATAAATTTTTGTGCCAGCACCTATCCAACAATTACTTTCAATAGTAATTTTGCTAAGTTTTGCTAATGTTCCGCTAGTATTTAATATATTGTCACCAATGGTAATGTTAAAAGCGAATATATTTGATTTTTTGACAATTACTAAAGAGTTGGGGGTAAAAGTAAGATTTTTATTAATAAAGCCATATCCTTTTAAATCTACAAGACCAACAACAGCTTGCAAACCTTCCTCTGCATATAGTACGAATCCGTGAATAGGGAATATCAATTTTAATATTTTTGACTTTTTTAAATAAAAATGTAAAAATTTAAATATATTAAGTTTTTTGCGAGGAGATTTGTTCTTTTGTAGCATTTCCTCATTTAGTAGAGTTGAATATTCATTACAAATATCTTTTGAACATTGTAAAAGATGTTGGTATCCATAATCATTTATATCAAAATATTCACCAGAATACATTTTTTTTATCTCTGTTAATTCATCTTTTGTAAAACCAAAATTTTTAATCAAGTTTCTTAATTTCTTTTTAAGTTTTTTCTTTTCTCTCAAAACAGTCCTCAAATACCATTAATTTTAATAAAGTGGTATAATATTATTTTTAAATGTTCATCAATTATATTAATTGATGAACATTTTTATAGTTATATTATATCAATTTTACAATATTTTGTCAATTGAAATAAGTTTTTATCGAATATTATACATTTATGCAAGTTTTATTTGAAAGATATACCAAAATATATGAAAAATGTTCATCAATTAATATAATTGATGAACAAAAAAAGATTGTATTTTTAATAAATATTTAAAAAAATGAATAAAAAAGAAAAAAATCAGTATAGTTTTAAAAGCTTGTTAAGTAAAATAATTCTTGGGTTAGCAATTACGATATTTATTTTGCTTTTAATTATTTTTTTAACAACTGACACGAAAAATATAATAGAAGCATTTAAGCAAATTAATATAGTATATTTATTTGCTGCAATTGGTTTAACAATTTTTTATTTTATTTTATCCCCAATTACAACTTGTATATTAACAAAAACAAAACAATGTGATATTAGTATGCTTGATACCTATTTAATTGCTAATACGGAACATTTTTTTAATGGCATTACTCCATTTGCAACGGGTGGACAACCTTTTCAAGTATATTCTTACTCTAGGCTTGGTGTTAAGACAGCACAATCTACTGGTATATTAATGATGAATTTTATCATTTTTATGGCAGTTACAAACTTGTTTGCTATTTTATCTATCGCAATTTATCCGCAATTAATTGCAGCAACAGGGAACTTATTGCCAATGATAATAATAGGTTTTACTATGAATTTCCTAACATTTGGTATAATTATCTTGTTAGCGTGTAGTAAAAAAACGGCTAATCTTTTAGTTAAATTGTTGAGCTTATTAGGTAAAATAAAATTTTTATCAAAATTTATAGAGCCAGCTATACCAAACTTTCAAAAATACTGCGAGGATACTCAATCTGCCTTTAAAAATTTATGGCAACATAAAGGGACAACATTAATTTGTTTTTTAATTAAAGCAATAACAATGTTTGTTTATTATGCAATTACATTTTATATTTTGCGTGCGTTCAATATTGAATGTAGTTATAATGATATATTTTTTGTAATTTGTGGTACTTCGTTTGCAATTACAACTTGTGTTTTTATCCCAACTCCAGGCGGCAGTGGAGGTATCGAATTTGCGTTTACATCTATTTTTGTCTATATCGCAAGTGGTATTACCAATGATTTTGGAGCAAGCGGTATGCTTTTATGGCGTGTTTTAACTTATTATGGGCTTATGTTTATTGGCTTTATTGATTATTTAGTTTTGGAAAAGCGAACTAATAAATATCAAATTAAGCATAGGCTTTTAGCCTTAGAACCTCCAGAATTTTTCAGCAATAATAAAAACATTGATGACAAAAATCAAATCAGTTGATATTGCAGTTTAAAAAAGTTTATTTTATAACCATTTTATAAATAAAAAAGCAAATTTATTAAAAAAAAGTATATTTATATTTTAACAAAATAAAGCCACCATATCTTATATGGTGGCTATTAACAATTAATATTTACTTTTATTTCTTTTCTCTTGTGCCGTAGTGTTCAATTACATAGTCTAAATCTTTGTCACCTCTGCCAGACAAGCAAACTAGTACGCTACTTTTGTTCATTTGTTTTGCTAGTCTTATTGCATAAGCTACTGCGTGGCTTGATTCAATTGCGGGGATAATTCCCTCTAGTCTTGAAAGTTCAAAGAATGCGTCAATCGCTTCATCATCGCCCACAGTGTCGTATTTAATTCTTCCAATATCTTTTAGGAAAGCGTGTTCTGGACCGCTAGAAGGGTAGTCTAATCCGCTTGCTACAGAATAAACTGGAGCAGGCTCACCATTTGCATCTTTTAACATTATGCTATTAAAGCCGTGCATAATACCCTCATTACCATATGTAAGGCTTGCTGCGTGGTCACCAAGTTTTGTACCTCTACCAAGAGGCTCAACACCAATAATATTTACTGGGTCATTTAAGAACGCGGAAAACATTCCTATTGAATTACTGCCACCGCCTACACAAGCAACTACATTGTCGGGTAGTTCGCCAGTCATTTGCAAAAATTGTTCTCTTGCTTCAATACCGACAACACTTTGGAAATCTCTTACCATAGTAGGGAATGGGTGTGGACCTAGTGCTGAACCAATGCAATAAATGCAGTCCTTATATTCCTTACTATATGCTGCAAAAGCTGCGTCAACTGCTTCTTTCAATGTTTGTAAGCCTTCAGTAACCTCAACAACTCTTGCACCTAGTATTTTCATTCTTGCAACATTTGGTGCTTGCTTTTTAATATCTACAGCACCCATATAAATATCACATTCCAACCCAAAATATGCAGCTGCAGTTGCAAGAGCAACGCCGTGTTGACCAGCTCCAGTTTCTGCAATAATTTTCTTTTTACCCATATATTTTGCAAGTAGAGCTTCACCCATACAATGGTTAAGTTTGTGTGCACCGCTATGGTTTAAATCCTCACGTTTTACATAAATTTGTACATTGCCATATTTATTTGACAATCTTTCGCAATGTGATATTGGGGTAGGTCTGCCTTGGAATTCACGGCGAATACGTCTAAGTTCACCTACAAACTTTGACGATTTGCATATTGTGTAATATGCATCTGTAATTTCTTTCATTGCTTTTTTAAGGTCGTCAGGCAAATAAGCACCGCCGTATTTTCCAAAATAACCTGCCTCGTTTGGATAATTTCTGTGATATGTATCAAAATCTATTTCGTTAAATTTCATTTTTAAATCCTCTCTTTATATTAATTTTTATCTGTGTTGATTTTTATAAAAGTTTGAAAAACCTATCAAAAATCGGTATTAAATGCTACTTTAAAAGAAAAAACGCATACTTCCATTAGAGTTTATGCGTCAATTAATAGGGCGACACCATCGCCTAGATAAAATATACATAATTAAAATCTCCTCTAATCTAATCTAAACTATACTATCCATAATGTCCCTTGCATTATGCGATTTTGTATTTTTATTATAACCGCTAAAAATACGTATGTCAATATATTTTATGCAATTTTTTAAAAAAGTTTAATAACTGGAGTAGTTTTGTCGCTAATGTTACAAAAGTTAAAAAGTATTTAATCTTTGTACATAATAGTAAAACTCGCTTCGTTTTAACGCATAAAAGATAGACAAAGTATTTTAACTGAACAAAATTGTACTAAATAGCATTAATATTATACTTTTAAAGTTTTGATTATTGAATTTGTACATATTGCTGTGGTTAAATAATACTATTGAATTCATTGTATCTATTTACGTAATTTAGTGAAAAGCAATTAATATTTAATCAATTATATTGTAACCATTTTCTCTCAAAATGTCTAAAGCTTTTTGAAAGCTATTTTCTTTAACAAAAACATAATCTGTATTAAAAGTTGATATTGCAAATATACTGATATTATTATTTGCTAAAATATTGCTAATTTTAGATAATATGCCAATTAAAGAAAAATTTAAATTCCCTTGCACTCGAAAAGCTTTCCAGCCGTCCTCACGTTGTGTAACGTTGATAGGCACATTGCTTGTTAGGCATACTAAGGAATTTTCCTCCTCTGTCTTTTCTATAAAACAAAATTGCGATTGCAAATTTACAAGTGAGTAATCTACAACTTTGCAAACGGAAAAATTATAATCTAATTTTTTTAATTCCACAAATGTACCTCTTAAAATTCTATAAATTAATTAAAGACAAAAGTCTTTTATTATTGTTTGCCCACGATGTAGGGCAGATGTTCCAGACCTTGCAAGCTCAATTATATCATATGGACGTAGTACATCTACAAAAGCATCAATCTTGCGAGGGCTACCAGTAAGTTCAAGCACCATTGCATTTTGACTTAAGTCTATAGTTTTTGCTTTAAAAATTGAGCAAATCTCTATAATTTCCGAACGCTTTTCCGCAGTAACCTCAAGTTTAATCAATAATAGTTCACGCAAAACGGAATCGTCCTCGGCTAATTCTGTAACACCATTAACATCTATTTGTTTTAATAACTGATTTTTTAGGGCAGTTATTTGTTTTTCGTCACTATATAAAGATATTGTCATTCTTGAAAGATTTTCGTCCTCTGTTTTGCAAACGGAAAGACTCTCAATATTATAACCACGCCTTGAAATTAAGCCAGATATGCGTGTTAGTACACCAGTATTGTTGGAAACCAACATTGAAATATAATGTAGTTTGTTCATATAAACCTCTTATTTGCAGTAGCTTTTGTAATTAAATTATGTTAAATTGCAAACTAAAGTATTAGCATTTATTGCAATTGTTTTAACTTAAATTTAATATAATAAATAAATTGTAATTCAGTAAAAACTCTATTTTTAAACTTAGTTGTTAAAAATTTAGTGTAGATTGAATAATTTATTGCATAAAAGCAATAAGACAATTTTTTTAAATCAAGTTGTTATTGTTCTATTTAAATTGTTTTTTATATTTTGATTACTTGCCAATATGTCTTAAATCGTCCCCATCAAGATATAGTAATCTAGTAGTATCTTTGTTTGTTATCCTAGAGAAAACCCTATCACCATATTTATTTTGTAGTTCCAATTCACCTAAATTTGTTGCAATAATGGTGTGATTGTGTATTCTCTCATTAAGTATGGTAGTAAGGTACTCAATTGTGACATTTTTCATTATTGGCTCGGTGCCTAAGTCGTCAATAATCAAAAGGTCAGCATTGATTAAACTATCCATTATCTCACCACGCATTTTAAAATCTGTAGTGTGGTATTTTAAAAATAATGAGTTGAGATTAAATGCAGTAAAATACATACAATTAAAACCTTTATCTAGCAAATAATTTGCTGTGCTACTCAATACGCAACTCTTTCCCGTTCCAACTTTACCACAAAGCAATAGATTTTTTATTTTATTGTTTGGAAACTCCTCGCAATAGTTAAGCATTGAGCTATATAGCTTTGTAAGATTATTGCTTTGTTTGCATTTTATATTTGCAATATAATTATCCTTAAATGTAAATGTTGGTAAGCCGTTTATTCCAGAATTTTCACGTAAAATCTTTTTGTATTCAGTAATCAAGCAAGTGCAGTATTTGCCATTCACTATACCAGTATCATTGCAAATAGGGCAGTGATAAGTATTTTTGCCATTTAGCAATTTGCTTTCCAACTCTTTTAATTTTGCATTAAGCTCTTTGTCTTTTTTTTCAAATTTACTAATACTTTTATCCTCAGCTAAAGCGTGGCTTAATTGTAAAGTATTTTGCTTTATTTGATTGTATATTTGCAAATATTCCTTATTTTGTTTACATAGTTCAATATTGTTTTCTTGTAATTCAAGTGCTAAAGTTCGTCTGCTATTAACAAGTTCTTTTGCTTTATTAAGTGCATTTATATCCATAAATTAAAAGTCGAAATTTGACTCGTCCTCCTTGTTAAATAGATTATCTAATTCCTCTTTAGAGTAAATGTGTTTATCATTAATTATTTGTGAATTTGTACTATTAGTATCGATTTTTGACGGGTTAATTGAGATTTTTTCGCATTCCTCAACACTTTTTACTCCATTTTCTTTAAAGGTTGCAAGCAAGCTGTTTAGGTATGCAAAGCTCAAAGATTTGCCACAAGACTTCTTTGCTGCGTAGTCAATTATCTCATCATCCATACCCCATATGTTAGACCAAGTGTTGTAGTAATCTCTGTCAGTATTTGTTATCATACGTGTTGTGCCAATAGTGTGTAAAATGTTTTTAATCTTTACATCTGTTTGTTGTAACTTTTCAAAATAATTTTGCAATGATTGAGTTGATACAACGCCATTTTCGTATAACCTATTTAATAAATGGTGCATTCCCTCAAGAGTTTTAATATTCCTCTTAAAGCAATAAGTTGCTATTAGTTTAAGTCCTTTTGCATCATAGCCTTTCTCTAGCCAGTCAGTAATGTATTGTTCCACAACAGTGTCAATATTTTCATAGTATACACCAATTGTTTTGTTTATGTTTATTGCAAGATTTCTTGCAAACTCAATATACTCACTTTGCTTTTGAATGTCCGCAAGTGTAAATAAACCAAGTTTATAAAAGCCATCAAGCATTGAGTCTAACTTTTTGATACCGCCACGTTTTTTGCAAAGCTTAGCAGTGTATAGCACACTTTCCAAATCATATCCCCAAGAGGTTGTCCACTTGATAAAATATTGCTTGTCCTCAAAGTCGGGAGTAGATTTAAGACCAAGTGCCAAAAATACCATACGCATATTTTCTGTTTGAGCTTCCATTTCTTTTAGCTTGCTTTCTACTTGTTCAATAGTTCTTATACCCTCATTTGCCCAAGCTTTTGCAACTGCAAGTATGTAGTTTGTGTGTATGTTTTGACCTTTTGAATCTACGCAGTATTTTGCAATTAGCACCATTGCCTCTGTGCTGATTTTATAGTCTTCCACTACTTCCACATACTTAATTAACTCATTAGGAGTAAGTGTGTGTGATAAAATCATATTTTCAATTTGACTTATAAATTCAGTATATTTGTCACGATTGTATTTGCGTGGCTTGCTTGCAATCGTTTTCAATGGTATATATTCAAACTCAAAAGGATTTTCGCTTGTAATTCTTACCGCACCAATATCTTCCCAATATTTAATTGCTGTAATAATTTGATTCCTTTCCACACCTAATGCCAAACTTACACTATCTAAAGTGTTATTGCTTTGCATTTTATTTGTACATTGCACCAAGCCATATAGATAAACTTTTATGGCTATCTCGTCTGCGTTTGGCATAAAGCCGGTTATGAACATATTGTCTACAATTGTGCTATTGTTAATCAAAGCATCCTTGCTAAGTGCGGAAAATGGCATTTTTATCCCTCGTTTTTTAAAAGTGTTGTTAAAAAATTTAAAGTATATTCGCCTAATAGTAAAATATTGTCTTGACAACAACACCTTTATGTTGTATAATATTTTTGTTTAAATAAAATTAAAACTTATATATAGCATATTAAGTTATGTTTAATTTGCCAAAAATCGCATAAATTAATTTATGAGGACTATATAGATTGCATTTAAACATAAGCTATAATGGTTTATTACATTGTAACACAAACAATCAATACTGTCAATTATAGTGTAAGGATATTGATTGTAATTTTATCAACTTTTGCGTATGGAGGATTTGTTATGAAAAAGAAAATCGCTTTTTTAACAGCTGTATTGCTTGTGGTTTTATTACTTTGCTTAACTGGCTGTAATACTGATTTTAAATTTAGCAAATTGGAATTGACTGCAGAGAATGTAACTTCTACAAGCGTATCATTTGGTGATGCGGGTTCAAAGTCTACTGCTACATCAAGTAAGATTGAGAAAATCATTGGTGAACTTAATAATCTTGAAATTGAAAAATACAAGGAAGAAGTTAATGACAATATCTTTACTGATAGCGTTATTGGTATAGTTACTATTGAGCAAGAAGGCAAGAGCGGTTGTTTTGTTATGACTTTTGCACAAACTACTCTTGTAGACAACACAAAAGTTGCGTTATTAAAGTGTGAAGCTAAAGACGGCTTTAAAATAAAAAATATGCCTAAGGATATTTATCAAATGTCAAGCGTTGATGATACTAATGCTTTGCTAAGCAAATTGTTTGCAAATTATATTTGATAACATTTAGATAAAATAAGGTTACTTAAGGTTAGGAGAAAATATGAAAAAATTTACTAAAGTATTTTTTGTAATATGCTTAATGTTAGTGCTAGTTGCATCGCTTGCAGCTTGTGCAACATCTGGCACACAAGGCAAGGACGACCAAGGTAGGTTTATACTGGCTGTTCCAAAGGTGGAACTTGACGGCGGTATAGTTACTTGGAACAAAGTAAGATATTGCGAAAAATATGGTGTTAAAATAAATGACGAGGAAGAATTTGAAACTACTAGTAGAATGTATTCTATAGGTGGTGAGAGCAATGCTACAGTTAAAATTCGTGCGATTGGTGATAATGTAAAAACTGTAAGCAGTGATTATTGTGAGCCTATTGGTTATGCAGCAAAAGGTAGATTAGACACGCCTACAAATCTTGAACTAAAAGTTACAGAAAGTAGTCTTGTGTTGACTTGGGATGCCGTTGATGGTGCTGCAACTTACAAAGTGAAAGAAATTCACAACGCAGATAGTGCTAATATTACACATACAACATCTACAAATTCTTTAGAAATTGCAATTACAAGTGTAAATTCACCTAATATATATAGGTTTACAGTAAGAGCTGAAAGCACTAATAGTTTTTATTCTGCATATTCAGAGGAACAAAGATACGAGGTTAAGGAAAAATTAGAAACTCCTAAAGTTGTGCTTAAAGACACAATTACTTGGAATGAAGTTGCATCTGCTACCAATTACAGAGTTTACTTGCAAAAACTTGGTGATTCCGTTGTTGGCGAAGATATGTATTTGGTAACTACTTTATCTAGCAGTTCAAGGTCTTACAACGAGGGTAACTTAAGTAGTGCAATTACTAGTTACAAAAAAGATTGGGAAAAGAGAAATGAGGGCAAAACTTTTGATATAAGTGGTGATTACAAATTGTTTATTCAAGCAATTCATCGTGATCACCCAGAAATTTATCTTGATTCTGAACTGGCCGAAGTTAAGAAAGGTGAAGAGAGTGGCGAGGCTGTAACCTTTAAAAAGCCTAAAAAAATTGAAGGTATTGACATAAAAAAAGAAACAATTGGTCAAGACGATAAACAGACTGATGTTGATATGTTACGTTGGACGAAATTAGATGATTTTAACAATTATAGAATAACTTTCTATAGTAATGATGCATCTGTTGCAAGTTCTGATAAAAAATTAACTACTGAAGAGGGCGAAACTAAGTTGGATATTACTACTAAATTTGTAGGTGACCCTTCACATCTAGGAAAGGTAATGAATATCTCAATTTATGTTATGGCTGATTTTGCTAATGGCGTACTTGTAGGTGAAGAAACTTTCTATATGGATGAGAATAATACTGAGATTAAAGTTGAGTATATTCCAAGAATCGCAACTGGACTTGATACAGAAGAGGCGAATAACGATTTTAAAGGTTATAAAAAGGTAGAGAATCTTGGCGGTTTGCTTTATATGATGGAGCACGCAGTAGCTGGTGAAAAGTATTATTTGGCTAATGAGATTGATGGTGGTAATTGCAATTTCTATGTCAATGTAGGTGCTTTCAATGCATTGTTTGACGGAAATAATAAGATAATTAAAAATATCAACTTTATTGTTAAGGATAGTACTGCTGGAGTAAGTTTGTTTACTGAAATAGCTAGTGGTGCGGAATTTAAAAATGTAACATTTAATGATATTAAAATTACGTGTGATGAAAATAAAAAATACGAATATGTAGCATTGCTTGCAAAAACAAATAATGGCACTATCAAAAATGTATTTTTAATAAATAGTAATTTTGAGACAAATTGCAAGACAGCTGGTTTTGTTATTAACAATGCGGGTAATATATCTGGCGTAGGCTTTTTGGATACAGATATTACTGCAAAAGGTTTTGCAGATAGTGAGTCAGAAAGTACAAGAATAGATGCAGGTTCAGTATGTGATGTTGCGGGTATTGCAATCAATAATACTGGTACTATATTTAATGCAAGCATATTCTCATCAAATATTATTGCGGAGTCATTGCTTGTAGACGTAAAAGCTGGTGGCATTGCAGTGAATAATACTGGTAACATTACAAACAGCTTTGTACGTAAGTGCTTGGTTAAGGCTGAAACTACTGCGTCAACTACAAGTCAAGTAAGTTCAATCGCAGGTGGTATAACAGCTATTAATAGTGGCTTAATCTCTGATTGTTATGTGGAAAATGATGGTACAAGCTCAAGGACTGTAGTTGCAACAACTGGTATAAATGGTCAAGCTGATAGATATGCGATTGCTGGTGGTATTGTTGGTAGAATGACTGGCGGTGAAATCAAAACTTGTTATGTATACAGAGTTGCTATAAATGCGACTAAGAGAGTTGGTGGTTTGATTGCGGAAGTTCCAAATGCTCAATTAGGTAATGTTAAAATTACAAATTGCTATGTGCTAAGGGTTGGTTTTAGTACTGCACAAGAGAGAGCAATGATTTTAGCTGATAAATTAGCTGATGGAAATGTTGAAAATGTTTATTGTGTATTGCTTGACTATACAAGCATAGATACAAGTAATGCAATAGTGGTTGAATTGTCAGAATTATCTGGACTTAATATTGACGGCTTTATTTATGATGCTAATTATTCAGAGCGTTTGAGTTTGAAAAATATGCTATATGCAAAGAAATATTCAGTAGATTATTCAAAAGGTGCTAACAGAGATAAAGACATTGTATATGCAGTTGAAAATCTTAGTGGTACTAAAGCATTATTTGAGTGTGACTTATCAAGTTCAGGTAAGAAAGTTGATATTTACTCATATACAATAAATAGTGGAACAGATAATGCACAAGAAATTATCTTGCCTATTTATGTAAACGTTAAATAATTTTGGGGTGTACAATGAGTGAATGTAATGGAAATTGTTCAAGTTGTGGACAAAAAGGTAGCTGTGATAGTGTGCTTAAAAAGCTTGAGCAAAACAAAAATAGCAAAATAAAAAAAGTAATAGGTATTGTCAGTGGTAAAGGTGGCGTAGGTAAGTCACTTACTACAGCAAGTATGGCTTGTGCGTTTAGGTCAAAAGGTTTTAATACTGCTATAATTGATGGTGACATTACTGGTGCATCTATTCCAAATATTTTTGGCTTAGAAAGTGGCATTGCAAGTGATGGTGAAAGTATGATTCCAGCTGTTACAAAAACTGGTATAAAAGCTATAAGCATTAATCTATTACTGGAAACTCCAGATAGCCCTGTGGTATGGCGTGGTTCAATGTTATCTAATGTTTTAAAACAGTTTTGGACTGATGTGCATTGGGGTGAAATCGATTATATGTTTATTGATATGCCTCCGGGAACGGGAGATATTCCATTGACAGCTTTTCAATCATTACCTATTGATGGTATTGTAATTGTGACATCACCGCAAGATTTGGTATCAATGATTGTTAAAAAAGCCTATAATATGGCAAAACTTATGAATATTCCTATACTTGGTATTGTGGAAAATATGAGCTATATTGAGTGTGGAGATTGTGGCAAAAAAATCTATCCATTTGGCGAGGGTAAGGCAGATAAGGTTGCAGAGGAATTAGGAGTTCCATTGCTTGCGAAAATTCCTATCAATCCAGCTATCGCTAAAGCTTGTGATAATGGTAGTATTGAGGATATTGTAAATCCTGATTACCAAAAAGCTGCGGATATGATTATTAAGATTTTAAAGTAATAAATCTTAGCCGAAGACTTAAATTGTCCTCGGCTAATTTTGCTTTTATTGAAAAAATAGCAAATTTAGTTCTTATTGTATATAATTATTTATGTGTAAAGTTTATATCTTTCACGGATAAGTCTTAAATTTGCTATTAACAACATTTTTTGTATGATACAATTAGTGCTATAAATTTTAAAATAAATATCGCACATAGGAAAGGATACGGAGTTTTAGTGATATTAAAAATAACAATACTCTTAAACTAATCACTTAAGCTTCCAGTCATATGTGCTGTTTTAGTAGTATGTAAAAAAACAATACTCTCAAACATAAATCAGACAAAACACTCAATGGCAGAAGTTTTAGTGGTATTTAAAATAACAACACTCTCAAACCTATGCTTTAGTTTATAATTTGTAACATTAGCTTATGGTGTTTAACAAAATTTAATCAAGTAAAATATATCAAAAGGTGAATTATGAAAAAACAAAAAGAAAGACAGCCTTTAACTTTAAAAGACGTAGATATAACTACGGGTCTTACTGACGAGCAAATCGCAGAGAGAAAACAAAAGGGTTATGTTAACAATGTTAAAATAGGAAGTTCTAAGTCCTATTTTAGTATTTTTGCTGGCAATATTTTTACCTTTTTCAACTTGATTTGCTTTTTGGTGTTTATTTGGTTGATTACTGTAATTGAGGATTTTAACGGAGTTAAAAACCTTACATTTATGTTGATTATAAGTGCAAACATAATAATTGGTATAGCACAAGAAATTAGAGCAAAACTTACAATGGATAAACTATCGCTTTTATCCTCACCAGATGTAAACGCTTTTAGAAATGGCACAGAGGTAAAAATCAAACTTAATGAGATTTTACTTGGCGATATTATTCATTTAAAAACTGGAGCTCAAGTTTGTTCTGACAGCATTATCCGTGAGGGCGAAGTCGAGGTTAATGAGGCATTATTGACTGGTGAATCTCAAGCTATTAAAAAGACGGTTGGAGATACCTTATTATCTGGTAGTTTTATAGTAAGTGGCAGTTGTGTTGCAGAAGTTAATCATATCGCAGAGGATAACTATATCCAAAAACTTGCTATGGACGCAAAGAAATTTAAAAAGGTTGATTCTGAGTTATTACATTCTTTAAAGTTTATATTTAAAGTTATCTCAATTGTTATTTTTCCATTGGCAATCGGTGGCTTTTTCACTAACTGGAATGATGCGTTAATGGACATTGCCGTAAATAAGGGACTTGCATTTAAGGATACTTTATTTTATGCTATAGGTCATTTAGGCAGTTTTACTGGTGGAGAATTGTATTCTGCATATAGGCTTGCTGTAACTCCTACAAGCACTGCTATTATTGGTATGATACCAGCTGGACTATTCTTGTTGACATCTGTCGCCCTTGCGGTAGGTGTAGTAAGACTTGCAAAACAAAAAGCGTTAGTGCAACAGCTTTATTCAATTGAAACTTTGGCAAGAGTAGATATGCTTTGCCTAGATAAAACTGGTACTATCACTGACGGAACAATGAGTGTTAGAAAAATTGAATGTGCAAAAATTCCAGAAGAAGAAATACATAAAATTATATCCAGTATGCAGTTTGCATTGGGTGAAAGCAATCAAACGGCAGATGCTTTAATTAAGTATTTTGGTAAAGAGGAATATATACAAGCAGCAAGCGTAATTCATTTTTCTTCTGAGCGTAAATGTACTGCCGTAAAGTTTAAGGACGAGGCTTTGTATGTGCTTGGTGCACCAGAATATGCTACTGATATGCTTAATAAAAATATACAAGAGGTTATTGAAGAAAACTCAAAACTAGGTTTTAGATGCTTGTTGTTATGTAAAAATGGTATGGCAACAGATAATATTGAGGTAATTCCAACTAGAAATACTCCAATAGCAGTAATTGTTATTGAGGATAATATCAAGGCTGATGCACCAGAAATTATAGGCTACTTTAAGGAAAATGGTGTAGATGTTAGAGTAATAAGCGGAGACAACCCAGTAACAGTTAGTGAGGTTGCAAGACGTGTTGGTATCAATAATGCTGAAAAATACATCAATTTGCACAATATGACTGATGAGGAAATTCGTGAGGTAGCAATGGAGTACACTGTGTTTGGTAGAGTTAATCCAGCACAAAAGAAATTGCTAGTGCAAATTTTTAAAGAGAATAATCATACTGTTGCTATGACAGGAGATGGAATAAATGACATTTTAGCACTTAAGGAAGCTAATTGTTCTATTGCTATGGCAAATGGTTCAGAAGCTACTAGAAATGTCGCACAAATTGTTTTGCTTGATAGTAACTTTGCAAGTATGCCTAAGGTTGTTGGAGAGGGTAGACGAGTTGTAAATAACATTGAGCGTGCTAGTGCATTGTTTTTAACTAAAACAGTATTTTCAATGTTGTTCCAAATTATGTTGATATTTATGGGTATTGAAATGCCTCTTGAGCCAATACATTTATCCTTTATTAGCTTTTTCAGTATTGGCGTTCCATCATTTATTTTGGCACTTGAGCCAAATAATAGGAAAATTGACGGGCGGTTTATTGTCAATGTCAGCAAGCGGGTTATACCAGCGGGCATAGCTGTAGCGGTAAATGTGTTCATTTTAATGATATTGTCGCAAGTGACTGGCGTTGTGCAAATTCCAATCGAACAATTAAATACAGTTGTTTTGATAAGTGTATACTTAACTTTCTCAATAATTCTGTTTAATGTATGCAAGCCATTTAATGCATTGCGTGTTATAATGTATGGGACAATGTTCACTCTTGCAATGCTTTGTATTATATTAATGCCTATGCTAAATAGCATAGATGACGGAAAATATAATTTGTTTATGCTTGCAGGAATCACTGATGCAACAGCTATATTTATGATTATGTCATTATTATTAATAACTATTTATACTATTAAAATAGGCAATTTTATAGCAGACCAATTTAAGCTTGACGGCAAAGGTAAAGTGTATTTTGATACAGATATTATTAAACGAGCAAAAGCACTATTTAAAAAGGAGAAATAATGTCTAGCATACTAACTGAGGAAATTGATAATATATATCAATTTAAAGACAAGGAATGTTTTTTTAGGTCACATTTTAAAAAACTTTTAGCAAGCAATTATAAATACTATGGCATTAAAACAGCTGTATTGCATAAGGCTGCTGAAAGGATAGCATCAAAACTTACTCTTGAGGAAATTATGAAACTTGAGCCGTTAGACTATGAAGAACTAACTCTTTTAGGCCTTGCAATAGTTTATAGTAATAGTCCTTTTGAGGAAAAGTTAAAGGGTGTAGATTACTTTTTGTCAATTAATGATAATTGGGCAGCAAGCGATATTATTGCAAACTCAATCAAAGTCAATGACAAAGTGTTTTTTGACTATTTGGTAGGTTTGTTAGATAAAGATATTTGGCACGTAAAGTTTGCTATAAATGCCTTTATGTTCCATTATTTAAATGAGGAATTTTTAGACGATGTTTTAAATGTGCTAGCAAAAGTAGATAGTGAAGACAATTTTGTAGTTAAAGCAGTTGCAAGTTTTTTAGCAGAGGCATATTTGCAATATCCTCAGCAGATTGTAGAGTTTATAGATACTGCACCTATTACAATGAAAGCACTGAGAGCAATGCTAGTAAAAGTTAGGTTGTCTAAAAGAATACCAGAAGAAAATAAAGAACTTCTTGAAGAAATTTATAAGGATATAGTATGCAGAAGGGCGACATTATTGAAGTAAAAATTGAAAGTGTAGGGATGGACGGCGAAGGTGTTGCAAGGCAAGACGGGATAGTCGTATTTATCCCTTTTACTTTAGTTGGTGAAAGGGTAAAGTGTGAAATAACATTTGTCAAAAAATCATTTGCTAAGGCAAAAGTAATAAAACTGCTTGAAGCGTCTAAGGATAGAATTCAACCATTATGCCCTCACTTTAGGCGTTGTGGCGGTTGTGATATGCAACATATTATATATGAAAAACAACTGCAAATTAAAAGAGAAAATGTAGCTAATTGCTTAAAAAAATATGCTAGTTTGGATACTGAAGTATCGCAAGTAGTTCCATCACCAGAAACTTATTATTATCGTAATAAAGCACAATTCCCATTGTTTGAAAAAGATGGTAAAGTGTGCTTAGGTTTTTTTAAGGAACGCACTCACGATTTTGTGAAAATTGACAAATGTTATTTGTTAGGTGATTGGTGCGATAAGTTTTGCAGTGTCTTTTTAGAAGTTGCAAATCAATTAAAATTAACTTGTTACAACGAAAAAACACAAAAAGGATTACTTAGACATTTAGTCCTTAGAAAGCTTAATAATATAGTAAGTGTAACTATAGTTGTAAATAGCAATAAGTTTGCATATGCCGATGAATTTGTAAAAAACCTATCAAAAATCGGTATTAATTTTTCATTTTATGTGTCTTACAATACTAAAAACACAAATTTGATAATGTATAATGCAAATGTAATATTTGGCGAAAAAGATATTCAAACAGATATTTTAGGTGTCAAAACATTTGTAAATCCAATGTCATTCATGCAAATCAACGACAATATTCGTGATGCTATCTATAGTAAGGTTAAGCAGTTGGTTATTGATTGCAAAAGCAAAATAGTGATTGATGCGTACTCTGGTGTTGGAGTACTAACAAATATAATTGCAGATATAGCAGATAAAGTTTATGGAATAGAGATTGTTCCTCAAGCGGTAGAAAACGCAAACCAATTAGCAAAGCTAAATGGTAATCAAGATAAAATAACAAATATCTGTGGTGATAGTGCAGTAGAGTTGCCAAAGCTAGCTGATAAAATAAATGAGCAGTTATTATCAAATGACTCTAATCAAAAAATAATATCTTCAAATGAGCAAACAATATCTAACTTTACATTAAAAAATGATGAGATAAGTGGTGAAAATTCAAAGTTGGATAAACAAGTAGAAAACGAAACCCAATCAAATATACAAAAAATAACAGATATAAACGGGCAAATAAATTATATTTCTACAGTAAAACTTGTCGAGATAAATAATGAAAGTTCAAAATTAGATAAAGAAACAAAAATCAAAAATGAAACAAATATACAAACAAAAGCTACTTGCAAAAAAGGTGACTTTATAGTAATACTTGACCCACCAAGGAAAGGTTGTGACACACAAGTACTAGAAGGCTTACTTAAAGCCCAGCCAAAAAATATAATTTACATATCTTGTAACCCCGCAACCCTATCCCGAGACCTTTCAATCCTAAAATCCCACTACACCCCAACCCAAATCCAACCCTACGATATGTTCCCCAACACCTCCCATATTGAAACTCTAGTTTGTCTCGAGAGAAAATAGCATTAAGCTACTAAATTCAATACTATTTAAAAAATGTAGTTACAAATTCAAAAGAAATCTTTCGCACCAATTGAAGCTTTGGATGTTGAGCGTGGACTAAAAATGCGATGCAATCAATCAATTCCAAATTTTAGTAAAATTTTAATGAGTGGGAAAGTTTCAAAGATTATGGAAGGGGATTCTACTGCTGATATTCACCAATTTATTGAATATTTAGAAATATTTGAAATTTATAAAATTAATAATCAAAAATAATATGGAGAGTACTAATGAAATATTTACATCTAAATTTTGCTGAGCGTTTAGAAGAAGATTCTAGGAATAAAAGGGATTTTTACAATTTATCATTGCAAAAGCAATACGAAATATTAAAAAGGCGAATTTCTGACAAGAAAAGAATAGATAATTTTGAAACTTTTATTGAAAGATGTTTTCACCATTAATACAAAGTTATTTTGACAATATGTTGAAAAAATTAGTTTTGTTTATTAATGTATTAGTAGAACTGATAGATTTAAAATGTTTGGTAATATTGAATTTGCAAGAATATCTGTCTAAAGAAGATGTTGAATTATTTTATGAACATTGCAGAAGTAGAGAAGTTGCTGTTCTAACTTTACAAACAAGGCATAAATATGATTTTAAAGATGAACAATTAATTATTATTGATAAAGATTTGTGTGAAATATTTGCAAATTATGATAATTTGTGATATAATATATATGTAATTCAAATAACAGCTTTCTTACTACTTGAAATCAAATTTTTATAAATTTGAGGTTTGAGAGTATTGTTATTTTGAATACCACTAAAACAGGTCAAAACCTAGAATTAAAAATACACTTGTTTGATAGTATTGTTATTGTGAACTAGTTATTAAAAGATTTTTTAGAGTGAAAATTAATGTTAGAATAATAAAACTAATTTTTACTTAAAAAATGAAAGTTGATTTGTAGAATTGAATAGCTTATTGTAGCCAACTATTGGCTTGAAAGATTGGAAAATAAATAATAAAAACAACAAGGCAAAATGATTAATTTTGCCTTGTTGAGTT
>CAJTZR010000024.1 GCA_910584035.1 uncultured Christensenella sp.
CGGTTGCGGTAACGGCTGTGGTAATAGCTGCAACAATAATGGTTGCGGTTGCATTTTACCATTACTTATTGTATGGTTATGCTGCTGTGGCGGTTGTGGTTGCGGTTGCAATAACTGCGGTAATGACAACTACTTTAACTGCAAATAATCTTAAAACACAATAAACCTTAATACATAGCTAAAAGTCAAGTAGTTTTTACAAAGCTACTTGACTGATTTCCTTTTTAGTAGGCTTATCTGTGTTTTTTTGCAACTATCTCACCAGTTTGCATATCAACCAATACGCAGAACATATTGTCACTATTCTCAACAATATTTACAAACCAAAAATATTGTTTTGGGTCTTTTGACCTATCGCAAGATATTTTTGTATAAATTTCACATTTAAATTCTTTGCCGTCAAACATTCCTTCCAAATCGCTCGCACAATTATTGTAAACACTTTCAACAGCTTTTTTGTAATCAATACCCTTTTCCATTATACTAGTTAAAGTATATTCAAAAGTATTCTCGCCAACTGTTATAAATAATTTATTAACTTTACCAATTTTAGATAAGTCACTTATGCTTGCATTAAAGCTGATACCTAAAATATTCTTTTCAAGTCCGCCCTCAATTTCACCATTTTCACCAGTGATTTTATATGTGCAAGCTCTGTTTGTCATATCAAGACCAACTGGTGTAACATTTAAGGTAGAATATGCAGTCATTTCACCTACTTCACCATCAGCAATTAAAGCACTCTCACGGCTACCACTAACTAATTCCACATAAAAATTGTTATCCTCACCAACCATCATAGTATCGCTGTAATATGATACACTATTTTGCATAGATTGCAATTTTTTATCTACTTTATCGCAACCAACCATAATTATTGCCAAACTCATACATGCAAGCATAATACTTATTGCGATTATACTTCTTTTAACCGATTTTTTCATATCCACCTCACACATTAAATATATGAGCAGATTTTTCAAATATTCCAAAATTGCAAAAATATTTTTACTTATCTTTTTGGACTTAGCAAAATTGTAAAAACTCTCGTTTATTCAACTATGATAGCAACATACACAATCAAAGTACTCTCACAGCTACTACTAACCAATTCTACATTAAATTGTTTCAATACCAAACATCTCTGTATTGTAAAAATATGATATATTTTTTGTAACAAGATATTTCCTTACTAACCGCATTATATCAATATAATATGATACGCTTAATCTAATTTATTGCTACTGACCATAACTATTAGTTGAATATAACTAGTGGTGGGATATTCTACAGTAATAGCGTGTAATACTATTAAACATAATTTACACTTAAACAATACATTTTGCAATTAAAAAACTCACCTTAAACAAGTAAAGTGAGTTTTTATTTAAATTTATATTTACACTCTAAATATTACCTAATTAAAGAATCTATTCACCAACATTTTTCTAATTCAAGTTAACAATTGGATACCTTGCAAAGTTATTAATAAATGCCTCAATAATTGCAGAGTTTTCATCAACTTTATTTTTGTCGGTTATGTCTACATTTATTTCATATTTAAACAATCTATCAATAAAGCAATATCTAATTGATTTTTCAGTGGTTTGTTTAATAGCCTTAAGACTAATTAAATTGACATCTGTCCAACCATCTAAACTTTTTATTTCTTCTAAGTTTTCGCTATTGTCCACCATTATGCAATTGATAGTTAGATTATCTTTCTTTACCGCAAAATTAGCAGATTGAAAATCTTGCTTATAACTTTTTGGCTCGTCAAAAAACTCTTTTGTAAGCGTAGGTGATTTTGCATTAAAAGTAATTTTTTCTGCTTTGTCTTTAGGCAATAGCACACCATTACCCAAATACACATTCAAATCGGCAAAACTTTCAACATCTGCACTTTGAACAGGTGTATCGTCACTAGGCTTGTCCTTATAGCAAGCAACTAGACAGCAAGTCATTGCGATGATTAGTAATAATATAGCAATTATCAAAACTTTTTTCTTATGCATATACACCTCACAAAACAAAAACCTATCAAAAATCGGGGGTAATTGCTAAAAATTAGCTGTTCTTTTTATTATTCCCTATTAGCAAGCATTGTTTTAACTTTCATCAAACGTACAATATTACCTCTTTCGTTTTCGTCTAATTTCATTGTAATATCGTGAATTGCTTCCTCTGTTTGAGGAATCATAATATACTCAAGGGCGTTAACTCTACGGCGATTTTTTTCAATCTCACCAGCAAGCATATTGCAAGTTTTCTCCACCTCTGCAAGCTTTATCAACTTTTCAGCAAGTAATGATATTGTGCTAATTGAGGAATCAAGCTCACTTGTAACACTTGCAAAAGAATATGGATAAAGGCTTGTGCTGTCCGTCTTTTTTATTTCAATCTCTGGAACATTTACACTCATAATATTTTTTGTACCAAGTTCTAGCTCCATACCAATTGCGGGCATACTCAAAGCTTCCCAAATAACGCTGTCTTGACTTACAGATTTTGCAAGCATAAACTCTGCCAAAGCATTGCCAAGTTCTTGCTCCACCTCAAGTCGTAAACGCATATTTTCTTTTGCAAATCCTATAAATTGCCTAATCATTTCGTCAGATTTATCCTTTAGCAACTTATGTCCACGAACGGCAGTCTTTTTTCTATCCTTAAGACGTCTTAATTCCATTCGTGTAGGATTGACTTTTAATTTACTTGCCATAATCAGTCCTCAACTTTTATTTTATCATAATACTCTTCCAAATATTTATCACGAACTCTCTTCATTTCCGCTCTTGGTAAAATTGTCAAAAGCTCCCAACCAATACGCAAAGTATCCTCTATTGTACGGTCAGTATAATTGCCTTGAGAAACGTATTTTGTCTCAAATTCCTCCGCAAACTTAGCATACAATCTATCAACTGGTGATAATGCAGCGTCACCCAAAATGGCAGAAAGTTCCTTTGCCTCTTTACCTCTTGCATAAGCTGAGAATAATTGGTTCATATTATCTGCGTGGTCCTCACGTGTTTTATTTTTACCAATACCTTTATTTTTAAGTCTTGATAATGATGGCAAAACATCAATAGGTGGTTGAACACCTTTTTTATGCAAATCTCTTGCCAAAATAATTTGTCCCTCTGTAATATATCCAGTAAGGTCTGGGATAGGGTGAGTTTTATCGTCCTCTGGCATTGTCAAAATAGGTATTTGAGTAATACTACCTTTTTTGCCACGTATTCTGCCCGCTCTTTCATAAATAGTTGCAAGGTCTGTGTACATATAACCTGGATAGCCACGGCGACCAGGAACTTCTTTCCTTGCAGCAGATACTTCACGCAATGCCTCAGCGTAGTTAGTAATATCTGTCATAATTACAAGCACGTGCATATCTTTCTCAAACGCCAAATACTCTGCAGCTGTTAGTGCCATTTTTGGTGTGGCAATACGCTCAATAGCTGGGTCATTAGCCAAGTTCATAAACAATACAGCTCTTTCAATAGCCCCCGTCTTTCTGAAATCTTGCATAAAGAAATCAGCTTCCTCATAAGTGATACCTATTGCAGCAAATACTACAGCAAATTTATCGTCAGTGTTAAGTACTTTTGCTTGTCTTGCGATTTGAGCTGCAAGCTCTGCGTGTGGCAAACCAGATGCACTGAATACTGGCAACTTTTGTCCTCTTACCAAAGTATTCAAACCATCTATTGCAGAAACACCAGTTTGTATAAACTCATCGGGATAATCACGAGCAGCGGGATTGATTGGCTGACCATTGATACTCATTCTCTTCTCTGGTATAATTGGTGCACCGCCGTCACGAGGATTGCCTAAGCCGTCAAAAACTCGTCCCAACATATCTTCACTTAAAGCAAGTTCCAAACTTCTGCCCAAAAACCTTGCTTTTGATGAACTCATTTGTATACCTTGTGAACCCTCAAAAAGTTGTACAAGTGCTTTATCTCTGTTAACCTCAAGCACCTTACCACGGCGAATATTGCCGTCTTCTTGAACAATTTCAACAAGCTCGTCATACTTCGCACCATCTACACCCTCAACAAGCATTAAAGGTCCGACAATCTCTTTGATAGACTTATATTCTTTAAGCATTATAACTCTCCTTCAGCAATTAGGCTGTCAATTTCTCTTGCCATTTGCTTTGCAAGTTCCTCAAACTTAGCCATATTTGCTTCCTCTATATATTTTGAACGGCTGATTGCCTCACGTGCTGGCAGTTCCAAAATATCGTCAACCTCAATGTCCTCGTCAATAGCTTTATTTGCTAAATCGTGTGCATCAAGTATTAGTTTTAACATTGTACATTGTTTTGTCAATGAAGCATAAGTATCAACTTCGTGGAAAGCGTCTTGGTGCAAATAGTCCTCACGGATAGATTTTGCTGTTTCCATTATCATTCTGTCTTTTGGTGACAACGCATCTACACCGACAAGTCTTACTATTTCGTCAAGGTTTGCCTCCTCTTGCAAAAGTTTCAAAGCTCTTGCACGATATGCCATCCAATTTTCGTTTACATTTTCTTTATACCAATCTGACAACTTATCGTCATACAAGGAATAACTTGTTAACCAATCTATTGCTGGGAAGTGTCTTCTGTAAGCTAGTGATGCAGACAACCCCCAAAATACTTTAACTATACGTAATGTTGCTTGAGATACTGGCTCTGACAAGTCACCACCTGGAGGTGATACCGCAGATATAGCTGTAACAGACCCAACTCTTTCCTCTTGTCCTAAAGTTTTAACAATACCTGCTCTCTCATAGTACTCTGCCAAACGAGATGACAAGTAAGCTGGGTAACCTTCCTCACCAGGCATTTCCTCAAGTCGACCAGACATTTCACGCAAAGCCTCTGCCCATCTTGAAGATGAATCTGCCATTATAGCAACATTATAGCCTTGGTCACGGAAGTATTCCGCAATAGTTATACCAGTATAAATACTTGCCTCACGAGCAGCAACTGGCATATCAGAAGTATTTGCAATAAGTACTGTCCTTTTCATAAGTGATTCGCCAGTCTTTGGGTCAATAAGTTCTGGGAACTCATTCAAAACGTCTGTCATCTCATTACCACGTTCACCACAACCAACGTAAACAATTATATCTGCATCTGCCCATTTAGCAAGCTGATGTTGAACAACAGTTTTACCGCTACCAAATGGTCCTGGGATACAAGCACAACCACCTTTTGCAACTGGGAAAAATGTATCAATTACCCTTTGACCGCTAATTAGAGGTTTATTAGGTGACATTTTTGTTTTATAAGGACGACCTTTTCTTACTGGCCACTTTTGCATCATCGTAATATTAACTTTACCTTTTGCAGTTTTTACAACGGCAATAGTATCTTTAACGGTAAATTCACCCTCTTTAATGTCTACTATCTCCCCCTCAACACCAAAAGGTATCAATATCTTATGGTTGAATACAGTGTTCTCTTGTACTGAACCAATTATATCACCAGCCATAACCTTATCACCTTTTTTAAGGATAGGCTCAAATTTCCAAATTTTTGTATAATTGAGTGCGGGCATATCCACACCACTAGATATTCTATCACCAGAAGCCTCTAAAAGCTTATCAAGTGGACGTTGAATACCATCATACATACCCTCAAGCAAACCAGGACCAAGCTCTACAGACAATGGCTCACCAGTAGTCTTAACAACCTCACCAGCTCCTAGACCACTTGTATCCTCATATACTTGAATAGATGCCTTATCTCCTCTAAGCTCAATTACCTCACCAATCAAATTCTTGCTTGAAACACGCACCACGTCAAACATTTTACAATCGTGCATATTTTCCGCAACAATAAGCGGTCCAGATACCTTTATAATTTTTCCATCGCTCATAGGCTAACCTCTCTTTTAGTCTTTGACTTTTATTTTTGCAAAAGCCTTACGTTTTGCAATTTAGTGCCGATTTTCGGCGTTATTTTTATTATTTTATCTTTAATGTAATTAAAAATACAATTAACAATTTATAATTTCCATTTTGAACTTGTTCATAAAACCTTAATATCTTGTTATCATAGTTAGACAAGTAATATATTTGTTCACAATTAACCAACTTAATCAATTAGGATATTGCAAATTTTTGCTTTAAATACAAGTTCCAGTCTAATTAAAAACACTTACTTAATCATTAAACAAAATGTCAGTGCCGACTGCACGCTCAACATCTTTTTTAATATTTTCAATACCATACCCAGTGCTACCTTTTGAGGATGGAATAGGTATAATTGCTGGATATGTTCTGCTTTTAAATTTAGCAATTTGTTCCTCAATTTGAATAGCTAAATCTTCCGTAATAAATATAACAGAATAATTTCTTGCAAGAAGTTTTAATTTTTCACTTGCCTCACCAACAGAGTTTGCATTAAAAACATCCATACCAATCGCTTTAAATGCAAGTGTAATATCGCTGTCACCAAGCACGGCTATTTTCTCTTTACGCATAAAAACCTCTCAATCTTGCTTTTATCTCTTGCAAATCCGCACGATTTTTTAAGCAAGTCAATATCATTCTACACATTTTAATCTCAATCTTCTTTGCAATAAAGAATCCCGCAATCGGTGCTACAGAAAATACATCTGCTCTATCCTCTTTAAAAATATTCATTAAATAGTTATCCCAAAGCACCTCATATTGAGTTAAACCTTTATCCGCTTTAGCCTCATTAACACCAATTGCAATAATCTCACCAAGTGTAGTATATCTCAATTTTTCAGCGATTATATCATAGCTTTCCTTATACAAATTTTCAAGAATGTAATCATTTATTTCGCCACCAGCAATCAAATTTTCCTTGAAAAAAGTAATATCAGCATTAATTCTTTTACACCTAAGCATTGTGCTTACATTTATAAAATCAATATTGTGTTTCCAATACTTTGTAATGCTTTTAACATTTGCTTTTTTGCAAGCTAACAAAATATCCTCATACATCGCTTTATCAAGTGTAATATCTATCAATCGTGGAGAGATATTATCCTCTGCTAAAGCTATTTCAAGTTCTTTCAATGCATTAGCCATTTGACTTTGCAATTTCGCATAATCTTGTTTTTGAACAGCCTCTTCAATAACTGCAAGTTCAATATTACCCGCTGGCAAAAGCATATTACTAACTTCCACACCTTTAACACATTTTGCTTTAAAATACGCTTTGGCATTATGGTAATCGTTTACTGTAAGCAAAGTTTGCAACCCACTCTTATCTGGCATTGCCTCTCGTAAAAAGTTAGTGACTTTTTCTTCCTCTGCCCTAAGTATCTCTCCATAAGCATAGGGATTGTCTATAGTGTATCCACCACCATAGTTAGACTCATACAAAATTTTTATAGCTTCACCCAAACTATCCGAATATGCCATTCTAGTTATCTTTTCGCTTGATAGCAAGCTGTTTTCCATAGCTTTTACTCTGGCATTTGAATAGATTAAACTTTGTCCCGCCATATTATCCCTCAAAAAGCATATTTGCTATTTGCGTTTCGCACTCTTCTCTGATACTTTGCAATTCCATATCAAAAGTCAAATTTTTATCGCTGTTTTTTCCAGCAAGAACCAACCCACCATTAAAATTACCAACTTCTTTTGAAAGTGTAAGTTTAATAGCAAGCTTTTTTGCCGTATCATCAATAAATTTTTGAGTTATTCTATCTTTATCAACTGCGGATATAATCACACTGTCACCATCTTCTGCGTATTTAGCAATTAAACTTTGCACTATTGCAAGATATTTCTTTTTATCAAGATTAACTAGCTTCTCTTTTGCTTTTTCAAACAAATTGTCAATCGCTTTTGCTCTTGCGTCCATAGTAATCTTTTTCGCATCAAGATTGCTAACCACAACACTACGCCTTATTATCTCATCATAACTTGCCTTTAAGCCACCCTCAAACTGCTTAATTCTTTCCTCTTGCAAAGCGGTTTCCTTTGCAATTATCTCGTCAGCTTGGGCATTAGCCTTGCTCAAGTTATCATTAATAATGGCGTTGCTGTCATTAATGATTTTATCCAAAATAACTTTACTACTATTCATAATTGTTCCTTATGCAATCTTAAACATAAATACAGCAAGGAATGAAATCAATAGTGCAAGCAATGCATAAGTTTCTACCATTGCAGTAATAGTGATACCTTTACCAAAAGCCTCTGGTCTTTTTGCAATCATTGCAATGTTGCTAGCTGCAACTTTACCTTGATAGATACCAGAAATCAAACCAACAATTGCCATTGGTAAGCAACCTGCCATAATAGCCAAACCTTGACCATCAGTTAAAGTTACCATATCACCAAACAAGTTGATTTTAATAAATACTATAAATGCAATAATCAAGCCATAAATACCTTGAGTACCTGGAAGTAGTTCCAAAATCAAAGCTTTTGAGAACTTGTCTGGGTCTTCCGCAGTTAGTCCTGCAGCAGCTTGTCCTGCTAAGCCTACGCCTACTGCTGAACCAATGCCTGCAAATACAGCAGCAAGGGCTGCACCTAAAATCGCATAAAATATTCCTAAACTCATTTTATTACTCCTCCTCAATAGAGTTTTATTCTTTATTTTTATAACTACATACTATTGCAATTTTTAAACTATTATTTTGCACTAGCAGTCGATAATTTAATTAACTATTTAAATCAATTTATATTAAACAAATTAACTTCACAAATCAATTTTTAAACTACTTAACTATTAAAGTCAAGTCATCAAATTAATTTTTTACAATTTACTATCGATTTTTGATAGATATTTTTATTTTTCTTATTATTTTTACTACAACAAGCTTTTGTTTTTCATTCTTATTTAATTAGCCTTTTTATTACTTTCTTGTTCCAAAGTAAAGTTGTAGTTTTTCATACTACTACCAAGTGGTACAAACAATCTACCACCGCCCTCATAGAACTTACCAAAGAATTCCACGAATTGCAATCTTGAGTTGTGTACATACGCACCTAAAGTATTAATTGCAATGTTGAATAGATGTCCTACAAGTAACAAAACAATCGCAACAAGGTATCCTACTATTGGTAAAATTTGAATCATTACCATTGCTATTTGGTTGAATACCATTGCTATAACACCAGTGGCCAAACCTAAACCAAACAATCTTGTATAACTCAACAAGTCACTGAAAAAGTTAATAATGCTATACAAATTACCAAAAGCCCCAGATACTACTTTTACGCCTTTTTTATGCAAGCCACCAGCAACCATTAGTCCAACCAAACCGATTGCTAACATTGCTATACCAGTGTATTTCATAGCGTTGTTGCCTTTGAATAAAAAGCCTTCCATTGCAAACAAGCCTAAGCCTAAAAGTAATACATACCAACTGAATACACCAAAGATAGCGTCAAATGGTTTTTTAGTTTTGAATAATGAATATGCATTTATACCCATACCCACAAGCATTTGGAATATGCCTAAACCCAAAGATAATGCAAGCATCATAACTGGGTCTTGCAATGGGCTAAACCAGTACCAAGACTTCGTTCCCGCTGGCAAGCCAAACCAACCATTGATAACATCTATATCTATACCAAAATATCCACCAAATAAAATACCCCAAAATATTGTTGAGATACCACCTGCTAAAATAATTTTAACAAGGCTCATCTCGTGCTTACGTGGTTTTTTGATTGCAAGCATAATACCTGCACCAAGTGTCATAAGTAAACCATAACCCGCATCGCTTATCATTACACCAAAGAATAGTATAAAGAAAAACATTACAAAAGGATTAGGGTCTATCTCGTGATAATTAGGCACACTAAACATATTAGTTACACTTTCATAAGAAGATACCACCGCATTATTAACAGTATATGTTGGTGGTGTTTCCTCCTCAAGTGGCTCACGTGTGTAAAAGTATAACGAAAGCGGACTTTCCTCTAACACACTTGTAATAGTTTCCTCACAACTTGACGGATACCACGCTTCAAATAAAAATGAACTTTGAGTTTCCGCCATAAGCTTATGAGTTTGCAATTTTTGCATTTCCACATTATAAAAATCTTGTAACAACTTGCACTTACTACTAAACTCGTTTGTAATATAGTCTTTAGCAACAACCTCTGCAATATGGTTTATTTCAAACTCCAACTGCTTGATTTCAATTTGCAAGTCACTAATTTTTTTACTTGGAATATCGTTAATATTTAAAGTATTTTGTACAAACTCTAAATCTGCAAGTTTAGACAAAATCTCCTCACTACTCTCTCTCAAACATAGCACGGCAACCGCCACTAGCTGACCATCACCCAAAATTTCAACCACAGCATCACTAAAACTGTTTTCAATCTCTTTTGCTTGTTCAACCTTAGACTTTGGCATACTGCCCAAAATTGCGTCCGCATAACGTGTTGCACCGAACTCTGTAAACTTACACTGCAAATCTTTATACACAGATACTTGAGCCAAAAGATTTTTTGCTTTTACAAGTTTAGATTTAGTTTCCACAAGCTCGCTTTTCATTTCCTCAAGCACTGCGATTTTATCATAAACCTCACTTTCCCATTCCTTGGAATTGCAAAAGTCCTCAAAGTCCACCTCAGGCTTGCGTTCCAACAAATTTGGCTTTTCAAGCTTTATATCAAAAACTTTCTTTTTGATAAGGCTATTTATAACAACTTTCTGCTCTTTGATAAATTCTGCCGCAAAGTCAAGCCTAGCAAGTTTCAATGTAATCTCATCAAACTCACTCACATTAATTTGGCTTTTCTCTAGCATATCGGTTTTGCAGTCAGTCACTTCTACACAGCCAAGTTTTGTCAAACTCTTAAGTAGCTTGCGTCTGTCGCCCGTATTGCCAACGCCTATTAACTTTTTCATAGTTGCATTAGGCATACTTTGCTTCTAACCTCCCAATTATATCGGCTACGATTTTATCGCTATTTTTCTCTGCACTTGCCAAAATCTTATCCGCATCCGCCTCTGCTTTGCTGATAATTTCCGCACACTTTTTATCTGCGTCCTTTTTTGCCTTTTCCTCATTCTTTAAAGCTAGCTTTTTCATTTTGTCATCTGCTTCGCTTTCAATTTCTTTTGCTTTTTCACGTGCTTTGTTTACAATATCCTTGCCCTCTTGCACACTAGCTTTAACTTTTAGATCTTGCTCTTTTTCCAAAGCAACTATCTCTTGCAATAATTCTTCAATCATTAATTAGTCCTCTCTCTTTTCGATTTCGCTAATCAAATTAATTCTGTTAATATGTCTACCACCCTCGAATGGTGTATCCAACCACGCTTTAACAATGCTTACCGCTTGCTCTGGAGTAACTACTCTACCACCCATTGCAAGAATGTTGGAATTGTTATGCATTGCTGTCATTTTTGCAGTATACTCATTATGACACAAAGCACATCTAATACCTTTAACTTTATTTGCACTTATGCTGATACCAATTCCAGTACCACACATTACTATGCCTTTGTCGCACTCACCATTGGCAACAAGTCTTGCAACTTTTTCCCCAAAAATAGGATAGTCAACACTGCTTTCGGAATTAGTACCACAATCAATAATTTCCGCCCCAAACTCCTTAAGACAATTTACTACACTTTCCTTAAGCACAAACCCGCCGTGGTCACAACCAATTGCAATTTTCATAAAACACCATCCTATATGTATTCCGATTGATTAAAATGTACATAATACTAGAATACTCAATTAAAACTATATTACAAGTTAAATCTTTTACTCAAATAGCTCTGCTTTTTTAACTAATATTTCTAATATCCTATCACATTTACCAAATCTTACTAAATTTTATTATACATCTTTTTTAAAAATTTTTCAATACCTTACGATATTAATTATCAAATTATTTATATATTTTTCACATTTGATATAACCAATGTAACTTTTATTAGTCATTTTTCGACTAAAAAATCAAATTAAGTTCAAATAACTAACTAATCCTTTTACGCCTTCAGCAATGAGGTCACGACACGCTCGATAGTAATTCAAATCGCAACCATAAGGGTCTATAATATCCCTAACCTCACTCACATCGGCAAAAGTTTTTACATTATCACCAGCGTTAAAGTGTTGGATAAGCAAATTTTTATGGGCATTTGTCATAGTAACAATCAAATCTGCCTCAAACAAATCTCGCATAATAAAACTTTGTGATTTATGACCACTTGCGTCAATCCCCAACTCCTTTAAGGCAAGGTAGGAATTTTCACTTATAGGTCTGCCGTTAGAGCAAGCAAGTCCCCTTGAGCATACCTCAACATCCAAATTATTCTTTTTGCAGTAATCACGTAGCAAATATTCTGCCATTGGTGACCTACAAGTATTACCAGTGCATACAAATATAATCTTCATACAATCTTTCCCCCACTTGCCTTTAGCACTCTGTTCATTACAGACTTGCAAATTTCGCTATCCTCTAAGTAAATACAAATAATGTAATCACAAACTTTTTCAGCATCTCTCATACTCTTATAAATGTTGCGACACACCTCAAAATCGCTATCACCCAAATTTACAAACTTTCTATCACCTATAATATCTACAGCTTGTCCTCTTATCAAACAAAGCGGTTTTTTATCCAAAGCAATTTGTCTGTCATACTCGGCAATTAAAGCTTGCATATCACTTGCTACCACCATAGGCACAGTAGGTGCATAATGCTTATACTTCATACCAGGTGCTGGAGCGGAACTTATAACCTCACCTTTATGAGTTCTAACACTGCCTACAACCTCTGCAAGCATTTCCGCAGTTATTGCCCCGGGTCTTAAAATTGTAGGAATTTCACCCGTCAAATCAACAACTGTTGACTCAATACCAACCTCGCTATCGCCTCCGTCAATAATTAGCGGAATTCTTCCTCTCATATCTTCAAAAACGTGGTTTGCGGTTGTAGGACTTACTCTTGTACTCGCATTTGCAGATGGTGCAGCAATAGGCACGCCACACGCTTCAATAAACTTACGAGCAGTAGCCATTTTTGGCATTCTTATTCCAACCGTTTTTAACCCCGCTGTTACACTATCTGGCACAATATCACTTTTTGGAAATAGCACAGTTATTGGACCAGGCATAAATCTCTCAACTACCCTCTTGTTCCTCTCGCTAAACTCTGATACAAGCGGATAAATATCCTCTACTTTAGCAATATGCACAATTAGTGGATTATCTGCTGGTCTACCCTTAGCTTGATAAATTTTAGCAACACAAGCAGAATCTAAGGCATTGCCCCCCAACCCATACACAGTTTCTGTAGGGAATGCAACTACCTCACCAGCCTTAATAAGCTCTGCACCTAACTCAATTGCTTTTTCACCACTTAAAATCAAAGTTTCCATTGTCTTTTGAACCTCTATCCCAAAAATCTAAAGTTTGTATCAAATTGATTTTATAACTTAACTCACAACAAAATCTTAATTTGTATACACACTTTTCTATCAATTGTAATCGTCAATAGTTATAAAGTATCTTTCATATATAATTTTTAATCTTATTGACTTTTTGTTTTTTCACTATAAACCAACTAATTGTTGTTTAACATTAATTGTGCTAGCTTTTTAACAAACTATCTGTGTCACTTGTCCCTTAACAAATATCCAACCTACTAATACTTGCTTTAGTTACCTATTGACAAACTAATTAAATACAAGCATTACATTAACTTTAATCTTTTAAAAAATACTTATCGCTGTCTTTAGTTTTACAAAAACTTCATTGTCAGAGCTGCTTGTCAATCCTAAAACCTCTAACAATAAATGATTACGTGAACGCTCTTCATCATCCAGAGGGGCTTTGATAGCACTCTCGTCCACGCCTGTTAATTTAGCAACACTTTCAATTTCCTTATCTAATGACTAATGTTATTAATAATAAAAGCTATGTTATCACAAGTTTAATTTTATTATTTTACTAAAACAAAGTTTGAGATATAATGTATGCAAAGCTTGACTAGGAACTCTTTTAATTTTTTGTTACGTTATTTTTTAATCAAACAAGTGTCGCAATAACCATCCCAAACAATAACCCTAGTAAAGTTATATTGCCACAATTTTTATTTTGCATTTCCGTAATCAAATCACCAAAAACTATCTGTAACATTGCCCCGCTTGAAATTGCAAGCATAAAAGCAATAAATTCTTTAGATATTCCCCCAACAAGCACACCAATACCCCAACCAAGCACAGTACAAGCACCTGTTATCAATGCAAAAAATAACACTTTATGCCACTTTACACCAATTCTCGCAAGTGGAATACTCATAGCCACACCCTCTGGGATGTTATGCAAAGCAATTAAAATTGCAGTAGATATCAATACCTCTTGCCCATTAAGTGAACCTAAAGCAATGCCCTCTGGAATATTATGCAATGCCACTGCAAACGCAGTAGTAAGTCCAGCCATAAGCCTTTTGCTATCGCTACCACTTTGTGGCTTGCTACTATCAATATTTTTCATTATAGCATATTTTGTGGAATTTGTACACATTTCTCTATTACTAATTTTATTAAATAGCAAAATAGTGACTATGCCCGCAAGCAAGCCAAAAAATACAGTTATAAATTCAGCATTTTCATTCGCATTCGGCAATAAATCAAAAAATACAACCGCAAGCATAAAGCCTGATGCCAAACTTTCTGCATATTGTACAAATTTTTCGTGCTTACTTTGTGTAAAAACAGCTAATAATGCTCCGAAAATCAACCCTAAAAATGCAAATACTATAGATAATATACTTTCAATACTCATATTAAAAATTATGCACCCAAATTGCCAATTTTAACAAAAATAGACAAAAAAATTAACAATTTGTATAAAAATTATTTACTTTAATAGATTTATGTGTTATATTTATAATATTAAGATTTCACGGAGGCATAGTAATGGACTTTTTAGACAAAATTATGACATTTTTAGAGGCGGAAGCTTTTAAAATCGCTAACTTTTCTATACTTTGGTGGTATGTTATCGCTGCAGCGGCTGCCGTTGTAGTTTTACTAATAGTTATAACTATCATTGTTGCCGTTTCTAAGAAAAAGAAGAAAAAAGCAAAAAAAGCAATGGAAAATGAAAATATAGACAACTCTAGTCTAGTTCAAAACCCTAAAGACGAGGAAAATATTGTAGAACAACCTCAACAAGTTGCTACCACAATAGAAGAGCAACCAGTTGCAGAGGTAGCTATTGAAAATATAGCTATTCCAGAACCTGAGGTTATTGAAAACGAGGTTAAAGTTGAGGAACCTGTTGCAGTAGCAACTCAACCAGTAGCTCCTACTCAAACTGCTACTCCAGTTAAACCTGTAGCTCCTGCTCAACCAGTTAACAATGTTGAAAGTGTTAAATATGTTGCTCCAGCACCTAAAGCTACAGCCGTTGAGGAAAACAAACAATCTGATGCTACTGTTGCTGAAAAGATTGCTCCAATTCCAACACCAATTGAAGTTGTGGAAAAACCAAAAGCTACACCAGTAGCACCTACAAAGGTAGCAGAGGAAGTTGTTCAACCTAAACCAGTAACTTATGTTGAACATCAAAAAGCACCTGTTGAACAACCAGTGCAACAAACTCCTACTTATACATATGTAATTAAACCTCAACAAAATAATGTTGTTAAAGAAGCACCTACTGCAACAACTGCAGAGGAAGAAAATGAGGCTGTAGCAACTACTGCTCCACGTTCTCTACCTAAGAAAACTACTAAAACAACTAAAAAGACAGCTGCTCAAATTGCAACTGAAATTGAGGAAAAAACTGGTTCAAATCCAAGAAAGACTGCATCAGAGAATAAGCCAGCAGTTGTAGGTCAAAACAAACTACCTAAAAAAGCTAAGACAAAAGCTACAACAACTACTGACGAAAATGATGAAGAGTTGCCAATTATTACAACTGACCCAACAGTAGAGTCATTTGGTAAATTTGTAATTATTAAAAACGATTCAAACTCTGCAAGACCATATCACTTTAGATTACTTGCAAACAACGGACAAATTTTGTTTGAAAGTGAATCTTACAAATCAAAACCAAAGTCAAACTCAATCGTAGCGTTCAAAAAAGCCGCTGTTAATGAGGACAACTTTGAGAAAGATATGGATAAAGCTGGTAACTGGCGTTTCAAACTATATAACAATCAACACGCAGTTATTGGTGTAGGCGAATCTTACTCTACAAAACAAGGTTGCGAAAACTCAGTACAATCAGTAATTAAATTTGCAGAAAGTGCTCGTTTCCTAGAAGACCAAAGCGAATAACAATTATAAATTGAAACACTCATAACCACAAATTAACAAACAAAGATAACAAAAGGTTGATGAGTACAAAAAATTATTTTTTAATAGGATAAAACGAATTGTGATAAAAGCCAAGAAATGATTTCATTTCTTGGCTTTTTGTTGTTTATTTAAAAATTTTTCATACCATTATTTTTAAATTCATTGACGCTTTAAAAATATTATAAAAGTAACTCGTATATATTAAGAACACTTAAATTTTATACTATGTACCATGAGATATATATCAATAAATGTCTTTGGATAATTTAAAATTTGTGTATTTATTATCACTTGGTAGAATGTGTTTCACTTCAAAATTATTTAAATATTAAAAAAATTCTTAAAAATATCACTAACGATTGTAACAATATCTTTTATTTCTGTTGAAAGTTGTTTTATTTTACAAATGTTTTTATCAATATTCATAACGATATAATTTCTAATATTTTCATCTTTTGGATATATTATTTTTGTATTTAAAATAATATCTTCATTAATTCTCATTCTAGAAGAACCAGTAAGGCTATATTCCCATTGTTGCTTAACTATCTGTGTTCTTAATGCGTATAATATAAATTTTTTATCAAACATAGGTAAAACTTCAAATTGTAATAATTCAGAAGAACCACATTTCATATTATTATATTCATCAACTAATGCCACTTTTAACTTATCAGTTTGCAATTTAGAAATAACAATATTATTAGTATTTAATATAATTTTATCAGAATCTAACTTTGTAACAGTTTTCGAATTTCTTATTTCTCCAAGGTCATCATCAATATTTGCCAAATCAACAACTTCATAAAAATCTTTATGAGATTTTTCTCTAGTAGTATTAGGTTTTAAGCACTTTTTTAAAGAAATTGTCTCAATAGTTTCTAGATAATTTTTCAATGCGATATAACCAGGATTATTATTTAACGCATCTAGTCTTGTACTATCACTTGAAAATTTGCTAATATATTTTGTTTTTTTTGACTTAGAACAATCTAATATATTTAATGTCTTTTCTATAAAATTATTATTATCAAATATTGCTTTCCGCAATTTTTTCTTTAAAACGAATTGATTGTTAACAATGTTGTTCACATCTTTTACTAATGCTTTTTGTTTTGTCAAGTCAATTTTGCCATTGGTTATAGGTAAAATTATTTTACATTCATTTCTTATTGAGTCTAAACTTAATTTATATTGTAAAGAGCCAACAAAAAATCTATCAAATTGGATTTTTGCATATTTTGATAAGCAAAAATAAAACAAATATTCTGGCAATAAAAGTTCTGTGGACTTCACTCTTAACCTCGCTATATTTTCTGAAAAACTATTTTCTTGCTTTTCAGATACAAATCCTGCTGCTCCAATTGTTCCAACATTAGTTACGCAAACATCTCCTTTAATCAATGAATATTTCATAATTTTCAAATATTCTTCATCACTGATTTTCACAGCATTATCAAAGTCAATTAATTCATTATTAATATCCTCACCTCGTATATAAGGCAAAGAATATATGCTTCCGTTTTTATCAACTATGGCATCTTTACTTAATCTTTTACCACCATTTACATACGCTAAATCTCCAAATGGTTTAAAAATGTAGAATTCAGAATCATTAATATTAAGAATTTTTTCTTGAGGATTAAAAAATTTACAATCAATTCTTTTTAAACTATCATTTAATTGTATTGAAAAGCTAATCATTAAATTCACCTCTTTCAAACCTTAAATAATCCTCATAAATTTGATCCAAATCTCCCATCTCTGAAGTTATCTTTCCAGCATCATTATGACCTACATCCTCACTTATCGCCATAAATGTTTTTGGTTGTTGTTCATTTTCACTGACTTTTTTTGTTAAATAGATTATAGACGTCTTCACACCAGCATCTTGATTTACGAAAGTATTTTTAGGTAAAGAAATTATTGCCCTTATTATATATCGTTTCATTAACCATTTTCTAAATGCTAACATATGTTTTCCTTGACCTTCTGTATTTAATACGCTTTCATCAATTACTGTTATCAATTTACCGCCTGGTTTTAAGATATCGTAATATCTTTCAAGAAACATTATGTTTGATTTCAATGACGCAACATTCTTATTTGTAATTTTTCTAATTTCGTATTGTTCTAAAATTCTATTTTCTTCTGGGACTTTAGAGTCGTACTTCATACTGAATGGTGGGTTTGTCAAAACTAAATCAAATTTAATATTTTTCATTGTATTTTTAAATTCTAACAATTCATCTTGTCTTTCTTGTGTTAATGTTTTCTCAATTTGTATGTCTTTATCAAGGGTATCTGCCAAGAATATATGGCTACCTCCATCCCCATGAAGATACATATTCATTCTAGTAATTGGAACTATGTCATCTTCACTAGCATCAACGCCAAAAATGCTATCTTTTTTAATTTTTTCTTTTAAAATTTGTTTTTCCACATCAGTTAACGAATTAGGAATTTTATTAAAAAGATCACTTAAAGCAAATATCAAAAAGCCACCAGTTCCACAAGAACCATCAATAATTTTTTCTGGAACTAATTCTCCAAAGCTATTATAGTTGAACTTCAAATTAGCTAATTTAACAATAAATTTAACAACTGACCTAGGGGTAAAAAATTGGCCTAACTCCTTACCTCTAACAGAAGATTCTAGAAAAGTTTCAAAAACCTTACCATTTATATCGTCTTCTACGCTTTTCAAATTATAATTCTGTATTAATTCTACTGCACTTCTAATTGTGCTTGGTTTCAAATTAATTATTTCATCTTTACTAAATATACGCTTCTTTTCACCTCTCGCAACAAGACTCTCCAACTTATTTCTATATTGTATAAATAAATTATTAATAGGATCAGCAATTATCTTAGTCTGCTTATCAATATAATCTGTGCAGAATGCGAAATCGTCAGCCCCTATTTTTTCACCATTATTTATTTTTTCTTCAATAGTCTTATCCAAGTTTATTTTTATAAAAAGTAGTTTTGAAAATTCATAAAACGCTTTCTTTGGGCCGATTTTTTCAGAACTGCGTATTTTATTGTGAGCAGAATAAAGTACTGCTCTTAATTCGTTAATATCAGGCTTTTTAAATTCAAATTTCTTTTCTAAAATTGTTGATTTTTTTAAATTTTGAAAAGACAATATTGATTTTAATTTTTTAAAATTTTCATTTTCTTCTTCAAAATCAGAAAAAGACAATTTTAAGATTTCTTTTTTTTCATCCGGTTTATGCACATAAGTAACAATTCCATTAGAAGTTATACAATATTTTATTGGATTGCTCCCTATATAATCTCTGTTGATTATGGAAGCATATTCTTGTGCCTCATGAATATATGGAATAATATTAACTTCTGGAGACTTTGCTTCTACAATAACAAGTGGAGTCTTAGAATCATTCAATTGATAATCAGGAATAAAAGAAGTCTTTTTTGAGCCTTTCCCATATTGTCGCATTGTAAGCACTTTTTTTGTATAGACATTATCTTCCTTATAACCTAGATAATCAATTAACTTAATTATAAAAAATTGTTCAACATCACTCTCATTTCTTAAATTATCTGACTTGCAAAACATATTTTTCATTAGTATTCTCCTTTTATTCTAAATTATGTTTTGATATAGCACAAAATACGCAATTTTATAATTATATATAAATCATTATTTGCGTTTTCAAATATGACTTGGAAAGCAATTACATCAACACATCAATTCTACATTCGTAATTATATTCTCAATAATTTTCCATGCTACTATATTTAATATAGTATATCATATAAAAAAAATAAAGTAAAGAGAATAATAAATATAATATGTATATTTCAATAGGATAACTTGTGTTAAATAAAACTCATCTCATTATTACTATGTTTGACATTTTTACAAAAGCTAAAACCTAAAAATAGTACAGCTATTAATTATAATTTATTGCGTTTTACCCTAAACTATCTTCTATTTTGTCTTATTTTTATTATTTATATATTAATATACTATAGTTGAAACATCTACCCATACTGAACATGCAAAATTCTTTATACAAAAATTATCAATTTCAATATTAAATAATAAAAACCAAATTAC
>CAJTZR010000025.1 GCA_910584035.1 uncultured Christensenella sp.
GTACATAGATATATGTATTTTATGTACCACCATTTTACACAATTTAGCCAAATTAACAAAAAATACCCCCGATTTTCGGTGGGTATTTTTAAAAAATCGACTTTTTACAAATTTACGACTTTACAAAAAATACAACAAGGCAAAATGATTAATTTTGCCTTGTTGTTTTTATTATTACATTTTTAAAAAGTTAAGAAACTATTTGGCTAATTAGTTTAATCACAACTAATTTACATTAACAAATCGCCTTGATTACTATCAATCATACGCAAAACATTTACCTCATCACCAGTATAAGCATCTACATACACAAAGTATTTTTCCCCGTCTAAGTCGCCTACAAGCTCATAAGTTAATTTTTCAGTAACAGTATTCCAAGGAATTGTAACCAATCTAACCTCAACATTTTCCAATATAGCAGAAACATTTAATACTGCCTCTTCTTCGCTAATGGTTGGCGTTTCATAAGTCCTTTGTACGTGATTAAAAGCATAATTCAATCCTTCATAGCCTATAACCTCTCCAGTATCAAGACTTATTTTCAATTTTACCATATCTGGATAATTTACAATACCATCTTGTTCGTAACACATATTGATATATACATTACTTTGGTTATTATTTATCCAAACGGCTTTCATATTTTTAAGTCCGATAGCCTCACAATATTGTTCTGCCACCTTTTTACATTGTTCCATTGTCAAAGTAGGTTCTACAACTTCGTGGAATAAGTCCATTAACAATAACATTCCGCCTTTCTTTGCTATTTGAACAGAACATTGTCTACCGCCTTTTAGTTTAACAGTATACAAATAACTTGGTATTCTGTTTACACTATCTTGAGCGTACTCAATATTTTCAATATCATAGCCAACAAGGTATTTTTCTACATAGCCTTTGCCTTGGTCTGGTGTAATTTCCTCACCCACTACACCTTTTGCCTCTCTATTTATTATGCCATCACTAAATGGTCCATCGTATATCAATGACGGATATTCTATACTGCCATTATTAATGCTTGACAAAATATCCTCAAACTTTTCGTTACTTGCACCTAACATTAGTGCGAAAGTATCCCCGTCTTTTGCATAGTCTTGCAAGCTATTTAAAAGCTTACCATATTCCTTTGAAACACCCCACAATTTATTTAAGTTTTCCATTTGTGAAGTGGTTAAGCTTTTGCCTTTATCAAGTTCCCTATTTAAAAACACACAATAATCGCCTAGTTGATTGATATAGCTCATAAGGTTAGACATTCCCTCATTGTTTGCGTAGAAAACTTGCAAGTTTTGACTGGCTAAGTTACAATTAACATCGATTTTCAAAAGGTTTTGTCTTAAAAGTTTGCTATCTGTCATAACTCTTGCTTTTGCTAGGTCGTTCTCAATATCTACAAAGTTACCAACCAAAGCATAGTATGCAGACTGATAAAATGCGTCAAGGTCACGTGTTTTTTCTTTATCTTTTTTAACATATATTCCCACAAACACACTTAAAGTTATCACCGCTGCAAGCAAAGCAATCATTACTATTGCTAACATTGTCATTTTACGTCTTTTTGTAAGTTCCATAACCCCTCCTTAAATTGCAAACTTGTGTTTACCAATCGTAAGTTTTACTTCACGAGACCATATCCATTTACTTGTTGCAGTTGCTGGATTGAAATAGTACAAGCACCCGTTTGTTGGGTCCCAACCATTCATTGCATCTTTAGCAGCACGCATTGCACTATCATTTGGCTCAAGATTAATTTGACCATCGTGCACTGCAGTAAACGCCCAAGGTTGATACACTACACCCGAAATTGTATTTGGAAAGCTTGAACTTCTTACTCTGTTGAGCACAACTGCTCCAACTGCTACTTGACCAATATATGGTTCACCTCTTGCTTCTGCGTGAATAGTTTTTGCTAGCAAATAAATATCACCGCCAGAATAGTTGCTATTACCACTACTACCACTTGAAAGTGTAATACCCAACGCCTTTGCAGTTGCATTACCAACAATGCCGTCCACTACAAGACCTCTTGATTTTTGGAAATTTTTAACTGCTTGCAAAGTTTTACTGCCAAAAATGCCATCAACACTGCCAACACTAAAGCCTAACTCATTTAATTTGCGTTGAATCTCCTTTACTTTACTGCCACTATCCCCTTTACGAATTGCAGCAGCTTCCAAGCTATCTACTTGAGCAACATTGCTACTTGTAAAAGGATATACAATCGCAGTAGTGAAGCAAGCAAAAGCAATTAACGCACAAATGATAGTAATCAATAATTTGTTTTTATTTATAATATTAACAAATTGTGTTTTATCAAATTTTTTCATAATTCCACTATCCTTTATTGAATTATTTTAATTTTTGCACTTTTACATACTTTTTAAACTACAAATACGCATTTTTTTTTAATATTTATGTATTATTAACTATAGAAAGTAAATTTAATCCCGCTTAAAATTTTGTATTGCTAATGTAATACTGCTTGCTTAAACAAGCACTTTAGTTTGAATCAACATCTGTTACGGCAAAATGTGGCTACGCCACGCTTGTCAGAGTCACCACAAAATAGCTTTTTTGCGGGGTATATGGATAACTTCCAATAATATAACAACTAAAATAATGGGTTATTGCAAAATAATTAGTAAATTAATTTTAATAAACATTTAAAAATAGTATTTTATTAAGCAATTAATTAGTTAGTTAGTTTACAAAATATAAATAATGTCATTTATAAAAAAGATATTTAACTCTTTTAATGTTAAATATCTCAATTATTTAAATAGTTAGAAAATGAATGTTAATTTCATATATTTTAATATTCAAAAAGCGTTAGCAATTTTATTAATTAAGAATAATAAATTTTATTAATATTCCAAAGTATATATATTGTAAGCTTTGTCAAGCAACACATAGTAACATTTAACATTGCGATTGTTAATTAAAATTGTGTTAGTTTTAATTTATTAAGCAAAAAGCGTTGTTTTGTTTAAATTTAAACAACTCAAATTATTAATGATTAATTTACAACTAACAAAAATTAATTACCTAGCCATTTGCTAAATATAGATTTATACTCAATATTTTCACCATCACCCTCTGCAGTTACAAAACACAAAGGAGGATATGCTACACACCACCAATTATCACCTTTACCACTGCCAAGTTCAATAATAATTGCATCATATACGCCAGCACCCAAAGTCAACTCTTCATAAGAACGAGTTGGAAATTTTTCCTCACTTATCCTTATTTTTGAGGTATAGTTTTGACCTAATTCACGCAATTTGTTATCAACTACCATTGTTAAATGCTCTACATTTTGATTTAAAATGTTTATCATATCGTCTTTACTTTGTATGCTGTCAACTATTGGCTTTAATGCACTTACAACAGTATCCTTGACTTGATATTTAATTTGTTGGTCGTACTCACTATTACTATTAGCCCTTATATGTATTCTCAAATAATCTTCTTCCTTATGATTTACTAAACAAAAAGTACAAATTACCGCAACCAATAAAACACCTAAAACAATTAATTTTTTCATAATAACCTCTAAAATCAAATTACTTAGTGTGCTAAAACTTTAAAATATGTATTTTATTTTTCTATTGCACATCAAAAGCAAATTTATTATGGGCAGATTATGCAATTTTTATACTAAAAAAACTAATTTATTAAAAAAATTGCAAGCAAAATTTGATTAAGGTATTGAAAAAAATAAAAATTTATGTTAATATATAATTGTATTAATATATAAGCAAACTTTCTTTTAATTCGTTTTGCTTATTTTAAATAGTGAAAAAATAAATGTATATACAAAGGAGAAAATTATGGCAAACGAACTAAAAGGATATTTTATCTATTCAAAGACCCCAAAGGGCAACTTTAACTTTAGGCTAAAAGCCTCTAATAAAGAAACAATTGCAGTTAGCGAAGGTATTTACACTACCCTAAGCAGTTGTAAAAATGGTATAGATTCTGTACGCAAATTTGGTGTTATAGATAAAATCGAGGACCAAACACTTAACAAATACGAAACACTTACAAATCCTAAATTTGAGATTTACAAGGATAAACAAGATAAATTCCGTTATCGTTTACGTGCAAACAACGGACAAATTCTTTGCATTTCAGAGGAAGGCTATGCAAGCAAAGCATCTTGCAAAGCTGGCATAGCAAGTGTAGGCAAATGGGCACCTACAGCGGAAATGCTATCAGTAGCCGAGTTCAAAAAGTAAAAGTAGCCTATTGTTTTTAATCTAATTGAATAAAAATATAAAAAAATAATGGTTGCTTTGAACAATTTATTACTTCTTAATATCATTATTCAAACTAACAATTAATACTCGGCTAATAATTATAATAGTTTAAAATAAGATTATTTTATAAATATTAACATAAACTTTACATTTTCAGAACATTTAGTTATAATGGATAGTAAATAAAAATCTGTCAAAAAAAGTATACTTTTTTTGACAGTTTTACTCATTATGTTACTTATCCTAATTTTTCCAAGCTAATAAACAAAAAAATTGTTTATTTTATTTATAAAAATCATTAATTATAAACAAAAAACAGCTTTAAAAAGCTGTTTTTTGTTTAATATAAATTTTTGTATATTTATTTTTTAAATTATAATTTAACTTAATATTCTTTAACTTAAATTAAAGCTAAAAGTTAATATGTTCCTAATGTAATATTTTTATCAAAATTAATCATTTCAATCAAAACATTTATGTCAAAATAGCAACCTTATCATCAAATTATTTTTTACAATTTATAAGGTACTTTAATAACTAGCATTTTAGCAAAAGCAGTAAAATACTTTTAACAAATTTAAATACTTTATTTATAAATACAATTTACTATAAAAAATATACTAGACAATTTTTATAAATGTTTTAATTGTTCTATCCACAAAGCTTTGTCAAATCTCACATTTGCTGGACTAGTTGACGGCAGACAGATAGTAATATCTATTAGCTCTGGATAAAATTTACAAAATAATTCATAAGATTTTTTACCATTACAAATTATTTTTGTTATTTTTGTTTTACTCAATATCCATTTTATATCGGCGGGCGTATCGCAAGCCAAGTTACTATCACTACTGCTTTGCTTGCCTTGTTTTTGGTTTGTACCACCAGCCACAATATCCCACAATGCAATATTATTTGCAAGCAAAAGCTCTTTTTTATCCTCAATAGTTTCAATACTGCCACCAAAAATCTCTTGAATTAGTCCCCAAAATCTATTTCTCGGATTTCCATAATAAAAACCATTCTGAAAAGATAATACACTTGGAAAACTACCCAAAATAAGCAATCTGCTATTTTCATTAAAAACCGCATTAAAACCTTGCACTATACACCTCAACTAATCTTTTGTACGAACTTATCAATCGTTTACCTCTTTAAGTAAAATATGGTTATCATATCCACCTAACTTTTGCACTTCTGCAAGACGAATTTTTTCAAAAGAAGAGTGTTCAACACCGATTAAATCAAGTATTGCATATAAAACTTGCACTAAATCTGCCATTTTTTTAACTGCAAGTTCATCATCTTCTCCCTCAAATGCTTTTTTAAAGTCAAATATTTCTCTATCAAGTGCTTGAATCAAATAACTTGCATATTCTTCGTTTTCCAATTGTTCAGTTATACAAGTTTTACCTTGCTTTTCATATAATTTGGGTACTAAATCACGTACCAATTTGTCATAAATCATAATTTCCTAGTTATTTCGTAAAATAATTTTATTATTTAAAAGTAAATATTTACCTTTTTTACTTTCAATTTTTCAACATTCGCCAGTACGCTACTACAATAAGTATTAGCCTTGATAACTTTAATTATTATAGTTGCATATGTGTTTTTATTAAGCATAAACACTCAATTTTTTGTATGCTGAATTTAATGCATTACGTTTTGTAGCAAAAGTACAGTTAATACTTTTATTTCTGTAAATACTTGCATATTTTAAATCATTACTCCTACCATTAACATACTTTTGACAAGACAAAAGTTCCCTTAGCAAGTAATCGTATGCCTCCCAAACAATAGCTTGGTTATTATCTTTTGCCAAAATTGTTTTTAGTAAATTTACCTCTTTTTCAACATTAATCAAATCATTTATAGCCTTTTTTAGCTCTTTAATTTGATTATTTACTTGGCTTTGAGTATAAATTTTTTCTGTTAACATAACAACCGCTTTTTCATATGCCTTGTCATACTCAAGATAGCTGAAATAAGTGTATTTGTGTCTATCTAGAATTTTAGTTTCCACAAGTTTTGCCAATTCAGTAGTATCTGCCTCAATACCGCCATAGTTATCCTCTATCAATGGACGCATTGCTGGGTTATATTTTTTACCAGTATCGTCATAAGATACCTCAAATTCCACAATACCATTATGTTCAATCTCAATCCTCAATATCTGAGTAGTTGCATCATAATTTTTTGTATAATTATATTTTCTTGTATATTTGCTGTATCCGTCTGTAGTATAACTCCATTTAATAGTCGGCTCACCACCATTTAAACTACCTTTTATTTCAATGACTGTTTTTCTCAAAGCAGTGTCGTCTACGCCTTTTGGATTTTCCCTAATATCAAGAGTTAAAAAGCGTGAAACATATTCTGCTATACTACCAAACTCGTTCATTTTGTTAGAGTCTTGCATTATCATATTTGATTTATCTGTGCGATAATTACTGACATATACCTTAAAACCACTACTTGTATCAGTAATAACTGCAGAAGAGTGTTCATCTGACTCAATATAAAAGCTTTCCGCCCCCGCAAATCGTGGTGTGAATTTTGCATATTTGCTACCTTGTTTATTTTCCAAATTATTGATAAAGTACCAGTTATTAGCTACATTTGTTAGATAAGTGTTTGAATCATTTTCACCAAATGCTTTCATAAACGCGGAATTAGATACTTTGTAATCTACTAAAGTAATACCTCTTTCAGTAAACAAACGTCTTTCCGCACTCCTCAAATTACTTGGTAAAAGCGGAACTACACCCGATTGTCCTTGAGCGGGATACAAGTCACTCTCATTAAAGTTGTAATTTTTAAGATTGTAATTTTGTTTACCAAGCACTGCAAAACCAGTGGCTGCATATATATCGGTAGCATTAGGAATTGCTATTCTTCCGTCAATTAACCTCTCCCAAAACGGACTTATTGCATATTGATACCCCGCAATCGGTGAACCTTTATAACTTATTGCAAACGTTGGTGAATCTTGACTAAAGCAAGTTGCACCTCGGCTTACTGCAAGCATCATTGACTGCACATACATATTTTCTGGATAGCTAAAAATCTGTTCCCAGTCGTTACCAACATATTTATCATTTTCACCAAAAAGAGATTTATTGCCGTCATTTTTCCAATGCCACCAGTCACTTGCAACACCCCAGTTACCAATAAGTCCAGCAAGCCATAAACCTTGCATTAAGCCGTACGTAGTAGGGTCTGCAATACTCTCTTGATTTAACATACAGATATTTTTGCTATATTGCTTGAATGCGGAGTAAAAACTTTCGTTACCCTCAAGCCAATCTAAAATCATACCATTTTTATAATTAAGATTAGTATCTGTCCAAACAAAATACCCACCATATTTTGCACAAAGTTTTATTAAGTCAATAATGTATCTTGTATTATCACTTTCCGCTTTGCCACGCCACGTAACGCCATTATAAAGTTCAGAGGCATTAAGTCCCAAAAAGCTATTGTGACGTTTTGCAAACCTATCCTCTAAATATTTTAGCGGTGGACGTGCTTCCATATGTGTCTCACCAGTAATACATTGTATTACATAAGGAATATTATTATTTTCGCACATATCTGCCCATTTTTCAAGATTGTGTTTGTTTGGCTCACAATTAGGCAAAAATAATTGTCCCGCTACTAGTACAATGACAGTATTTTTTCTTTGTTTTTCAGACAATGCACCCCAAAAATTCATTAAATTATCTTCACCATTATAGTTTACAAAATTTACTGGGTTCTTATTATCTATAACCTTTTTCAAATTTGCATTTTCTCCAAACTCAATCGCATCAAAGGTTGAAAGCAAAACATCTCTTGCCTCGCTGAACAAGGCAGTATTTTGCTTAGCATATTGCAAATTAGCAAGCACGCTACTTAGTATAATAACAAATACTAATAGCACTGCAACGATTCCGATTATAATTTTCCACTTTTTATTAATTATAAGTTTCATTAATTTATCCTTTCCGAAAACATATCTCGTTTTTAACAATCAAAAATTTAATCAATAGTAATTTTAAAGCAGATTGGCATATCAGTTTTAATTTCTTCCGCAATATTCAAAGTCATACATTGTTTATCACGTTTAAATTGTACTTTTACATTTTCATATCCCAAAATTTCCACTTTTTTAATATCATATCGTATACCACCCTCATTTGCAAACTTAAGTGACTTGATTGAATAACTTTGTCTTATTTTTGAACACATTGGCACGACATAAATTGCACCCGTTTTATATGTAAATCTATAGTCATTTTTACCATATTTCAAATTATCATTAAATGCTTTATTGGCAATCTTTTTACCCTCGCCAAATGTGTAAAATGGCAAACTATCATAAACTGCCTCACCATTTATTTTTAACCATTCGCCAATTTTTAATAGCACTTGTTTTTCCTCATCGCAAATTACACCACTTGCCTTAGGTCCAACATTAAGCATAAAACAACCATTTTTAGACACAACATCCATCATATTTCTAATCAAATCGTCTGCCTTTTTAAATGAATTATTCTCTGTATATCCCCAACTATTTTTAGCTATTGCAGTATCGTTTTGCCAAAGTTCAGTATTTATGCCGTCAATTTGCCCCCTTTCCACATCATAGATTGCACACCCTGGCATAATTGAACCCCATTTATAAAATACACCAACCTCTTTTTTCCATTCCAAAGCTCGGTTATAATAGTATGCCAAAAATTTCTTGATATAAGGCTTAAACTCAGCCATATAAATCCACCAATCAAAATATACTGCATATGGTTGAAGTCTATCAATCATTTCACAAGCGGAAGCAAGCCAGTCCTCGCACCACTCTTTTGTAACTTTCAAACTGGTATCAGCATAAGGATTACCACTATCAGGTAGTGCTGCTGGGCCATATAATTCTGGATACAAATTTTTAGTGACCTCTGACTCTGGGCAATTTTTTCTTGCACCATTCAAAAAGAAATAATGCTCTGCACGATGATTTGATGCAAGAAATTTCATTCCATTAGCTTCAACACTCCCTTTAAGTTCAAGCATAAAATCTTTATCTAAAAGCTCTTTTGTATTCCATTTATTAAGTTCACTCTCATACATTTTTACGCCATCGTGATGTTCACAAACGGGCATAACAAAACTAGCACCACTTGCCTTAAAAGTTTTTGCCCACTCGTCAGCGTCAAATTGAGTAGGATTAAACTTTTCCACAATTTGTCTGTAATCAGCATTCTCACCATAAGTTTTTATTCTATGATTATAGCATAAATCGCCCTTTAAATACATTCGTCTTGGATACCACTCATTGCCATAAGCTGGCACAGAATATGCACCCCAATGCACAAATAAACCAACTCTACCTTTCCTATACCAATCTGGCATTTTAAAAGCAGATAAACTTTCCCAATTATCTTTAAATTTTCCCTTTTCAATAACCTCGTCAATTATACTTAAATACTCTTGAATAGTTTTCATAATCTCCCCAAAAAGTAATATATTACTTAAATATTTTAACATATTATTATAATTTTTTCAATAGTTTTTTTAAATTTAGCTTTTAAAAAATATAATGTAAAATTACTAACAAACATATACCCTAACAACTTTCAAATTAAAGCAAAATAAAAAAAAGGAAGCAATAACTTTACTTCCTTTTAATTTTTTATAAACATACGTCAAAAATCGATACTATTTTATAATTTTTACAAATCACATTCTATGATTTTGCAAAAATTCCTCAAAAATAGGATTAACAATAACTACATCGTAATACCAATGTGTATTAATTACAAGTTGACCATCTGTATCAATTAAGCCAAAAGTTTTACCCATTTTTACCATAGCATAACCATCAACAAATCTACTTACAGCATCATATTTAAGCTCAATAACTTCCTTTCCTTTTTTGTTAATAAAGCCCCATCTGCCACCCTTGTTTACAGCACCAAGTCCACAAGAGAAATCAAGTACTTCGTTATACTCATATGACCTACCAATTACTTTGCCAGTCTTAGAAATAAACCAACTATAGTTACCCCTACCAACTCTTGCAATGCCGTCAATAAAGTCGCCAGCCTCATCAAGGTCGCAAGCTATTTTTACATTGCCTTTGGTATCAATATAGCCATACTTGCCATTTTCATTAACCCAAGCCAATTTGCTATCTGTAAAGTTACCAAATGGTCTTTCAGTAATTGGAACTGTACTGCTTACTGGATAAGTCCTCTCACCTACACGCTTACCATTTTTATTTATCAATTCCCAATAATGACCTTTTTCGTCACGCACTCTCACCCAAGCAATACCATATTTATTAAACGGCAAAGCTTCCTCATATTTTGCAGGTATACGTAATGATTCGCTACCCGTTCCACTTGCGGCTTTCTTTTTATCTAAATACCCCCATTTGTAAACAGGTTCACCACTGCCATCATCTACTCTAACCATAACAGGTATCATATTACTCTCAAAAATAACAAGCCCGTCTTGTGATGTATTTGAACGTGTGTTATTTGAGGTTGCTGGAACAATTATAATTAGCATCAAAATTATAATAAACAAAATCACCAAAAATGCCTTAATATATTTAACTGGCAATTTATGTTTGAATATAGCATTAAAAATATAATTTATTCCGTTTGCCATATATCCAAGCAATGCTACCATACCCGCCCAAAGCCTTAGGAAAAACAAGTCAAACTTATTAACCTTTGTAACATCAGATTGGACTGCAATTTCGTGTACTTTGATAGGCTTATTTTCCACAATTTCAACTACATTATTAGTTGCATACAAAGCATCTTGTGTATCCTCAACTACCGCAATAGCATTTTGCTCTACTGCCACGTCATTAGATAGTTCATCAAACTCACTTTCCATCTCAGTGTAATAATTATAATCATCATCTATATTTGAGTATGCAAAATCTTCAAAACCACTATTGATTGAAGTTTCGATTTCCATTTCCTCTTTATTTTGTAATTTTTTTTCGTCTTTGTTCTTTTTCATTTGATAAACACCTTAGACTACCTCAATATATTTTGAGACAAAAATACAATTATTAAATTAAATCATACACCTTTTTTGTTATTTTTGCAAACATTTTTATATTGATAATACAAATTTTATTATTATATTTATATCATTATAAAAATATTATCTGCAAATTTTACTAAAAGATAAATATTATTAGCAACAAATAAAATTTTAAAATCAAAAGATAATTCGACATTTTAAATCAAAATTTTTCAATCACGGAAATATGCAAATTACAATTTTTTTCAAAATTGATTATTCTAAAAAATTTGCTAATAATTTTTTAGAATTACCTAAATCAGCAGAAACCTGTCTAAAATAGATTCATTTTCCACAATAACTATCCTTTCATTATTTTATTAAAACTTTCATTTTAACTAAATAAATGTAATATATCTTTTTCGACATTATTATTCCTTGCAAATAGCCTTATCTATAAACCTTTATGTCCTTTATGAATGGCTCACACCTACTATCTGTAATTTTTAAAACCAACTTATCTGTTAAAACGCTATCAAAAACACATATCTTTTTAAAGCCAATCGTCCTAGCTTTAAATACTTCACTATCATTAGCTAACAATGTAAAGCTTTCCACTCTTTGGCTTTTTGTTATATCTTCACTAAGCACAATTTTAGATATATCAGTTTTAGGGAAAGTAATTACATACTCATAATTGTTTATTTTTTCAATTTGAGTATTAACTTGCTCTTTAAACATTTGCTCTAGTTTTGCCTTAGCTTGTTTTAGTCGATTAATAAATTTAGCTGGTAACTCTCCCTTTTCGTTAGGTCCAACATTTAAAAGCAAGGTAGCATTATTACCAACTGAACGCAAATAACAACCTACAAAATCATCAACACTTCTTGAGAAAAACCATCTCATCCAACGCTTGTTGAACCAACCATATTCTGTAACCGATATATCCATTTCAGATGGCCAAAACACTAGTTCCTCACCATCTATAATAGTCTTACGTTCACCTAAATCATCATCAGTGTTATCAATTTTTGCCATAGCAAAAGTGCCTTCTTTTTGTTGTTGCTTGCGTGATATTTCGTCAAAACATTGTAATCTTTTTGGAACAACAGACCACTCTGCCTCACGACACTTGCCACCCTCGTTGCCTATCCACCTAATATCATATGCACAATTAGATATAACGCAATTAGGTTGATACTTATGTATAGTGGCATAATATCTTTCCCAATCATATCTTTGTTTTTTGCCGTTTGCTCCCTCACCGCAAGCACCATCAAACCATACACAAAAAATTTCACCATAATTTGTGCATAGCTCCTCAAGTTGATTGCAAAAATAATCATTATAAGCTTCAGTACCATAAGTAGGCTCGTGCCTATCCCACGGCGACAGATAAAAACCTAACTTAAATCCGTATTTTTTGCAAGAGGTTGCAAGGCTTGCAATCACATCGCCTTTGCCATCCATAAATTTTGTATTCTTGATACAATAATCTGTATATTTACTTGGAAACAAACAAAAGCCATCGTGGTGCTTTGCTGTAATGATTACACCTTTACTGCCAGTTGACATTAAATCTTGCACCCATTTATCAGTATCCAAAGTTTTAAGCTTAAATTTAGACAATCGCTCTTTGCCACTACCCCATTCCTTATGCGTAAAAGTATTTATGCCAAAATGAATAAAGTTATAATACCCCATATTCAAAATAGCTAATTGCCTTTCATTAGGCACTGGTACGACCAATTGCTCGTCCAAAGTTAAACTCATATATCCCTCCAGTTCACATACAATTAGATACAAAATAGCATAACTAGCTTATAAAAATATACGATAAATCGCTAATTTGTCATTTTCATTATACTATATTAATAAAACAATGTCAATACTCAATCCCAAAGCACGATTAAAAGGGGTAAAAGCATATAAATAACTTTACTTTTTATTTTTATTATGCTAAAATAAAAAAAAGATTTTAGGCGGTAGAAAAAACATAATGAAAGCTATACAAATTACAAATGCAACACTAGAATACAAAACCCAAAACGGCATTGTTCGTGCATTAGACAATGTAAGTCTTAATGTGGAAGAAGGAGAATTTATAGCTTTATTAGGTCACAATGGCAGTGGCAAATCTACCCTTGCAAAAATCTTAAACGGATTACTTATTCCACGTTTAGGTGATGTGGAGATTTTTGGTGTAAACACAAAGGATACAGCCAAAATTTTTGAAATACGTAGTAATATAGGTATGGTATTCCAAAACCCCGATAACCAAATGATAGCTAGCATTGTTGAAGATGATATAGCCTTTGGACCAGAAAACTTAGGTATACCTCGTGAGGAAATTATTGAGCGTGTAAATTGGGCGTTGGAAAAAGTTGGTATGAGTGAACACAAAAAATCAACGCCATTCAAAATGTCTGGTGGACAAAAACAACGCATTGCTATTGCTGGAATACTTGCAATAAAACCTCGCATTATAGTTTTTGATGAGAGTACAGCTATGCTTGACCCTCAAGGCAGAAATGAGGTATTAAAAGTTGCAAAACAGCTTAATAAAGAAGATAATATTACCATAATTTGGATAACTCACTATATGTACGAGGCAGTTGATAGTGACAGAATTGCTATTATGACAGATAGTAGAATTGTTGCGATAGACACTCCAAAAGAGATTTTTAAACGTACTGACTTGATAGAACAAGCGGGACTTGACCTCCCTTTGCCACTTGCGATTGCTAACCAACTAAAAGCAAACGGAATAGAGTTACAAGATAATATACTAACTGAACAACAACTAAAGGAGGAACTATGCAAAATATTGAAATAAAGAATTTAACGCATACTTATAGCAAAAAAACTCCTTATGAAAAAGTTGCAATCAACAATATATATGTTACCATAAATGAGGGTGACTTTTTAGGCATAATCGGTCATACTGGCAGTGGTAAAAGTACATTTATTCAGCACTTAAACGGACTTATAAAACCTCAAGAGGGTGAGGTAAGAATTTTTGATATAAATTTGACTCAAAAAAAACCTAAACCAGACTTACGCAAGCTACGACAAGAAGTAGGTATGGTTTTCCAATATCCAGAATATCAACTTTTTGCTGACACAGTGGAAAAAGACATTGCTTTTGGACCTAAAAACTTAAAGCTTTCACAAGATGAAATTAAAAACAGAGTTAAAAAAGCTATGGAAGCAGTTGGTCTAGATTACGACAAGTACAAAGACCGCTCACCTTTTGACTTATCTGGTGGACAAAAGCGTAGAGTTGCAATTGCAGGTGTGCTTGCAATAATGCCAAAAGTTTTAATTTTAGACGAGCCTACTGCAGGTCTTGACCCAATAGGTAAAAGGCAAATTTTAAACCTTATAAAAGGTTTGAAAGAAACTATTACTCCTACAATAGTAGTTATCTCACACGACATAAACGAAATAACTCAGTATTGCACAAGACTGATCGTTTTCAATAAAGCAGAGATTGCATTTGACTTGCCTATAAATGAGCTATTCACTCACCAAAAGGAACTTATGCAAATGGGGTTAGATGTGCCACTTGCAGTAAAAGTTAATGACTACTTAAAGGAAAATGGAATTACTCTTGAGGGGAACATTATTACTCCGCAAGAGCTAGTTAATGCTATTAAAAATTACAAAAGTTTAGGGGGTGCATTATGAGAGATATGTCATTTGGTCAATATTATCCAACCAACTCACCTATTCATAAATTAGACCCTCGAGCAAAATTGATATTCAGTTTGTTGTTTATGATTTTCATATTTTTTGCAAAATCATACACCGCATTTTTATATGTGATAATCTTTTTGACAATAGTTACAATAGTTGCCAAAATCCCTCTGAAAATCGTACTTAAAAGCATAAAGCTGGTTTTATTCCTACTAATTTTTACTGGACTTATCAACTTGTTTTTGTATAAAGAAGGTACTGTATTAGCACAATGGTGGATATTTACAATAACGGATAGAGGTATTGACTTAACAGTTAAATTGGCGTTAAGATTATCCTTGTTGATTATTGGCACAAGTATTTTAACGCTTACTACAACTCCTATGGAATTAACGGACGCAATTGAAAGTTTGCTAAAACCGCTAAAATACATTAAAGTTCCAGTACACGATATAGCAATCACTATGAGTATTGCATTGAGGTTTATACCTACTCTTTTGGAAGAGACTGACAAAATCATTGCCGCTCAAAAAGCGAGAGGTGCAAGCTTTGATACGGGCAAAGTACACGAGCGTGTTTTATCTATTGTTCCAATATTGATACCACTATTTGTTAGTAGTTTTAGACGTGCTGACGAGCTTGCAGATGCACTAGATGCAAGGTGCTACAATGCCACAAAAAATAGAACAAAAATGAAAAAGCTTACTTTTACTTATAGAGATTTAGTAGCATTTATTATACTTAGCATTTTGATAGTTTTAATAATGCTTGATTGCTATTATGTAAAAGCACCAGCGGAATCACTTTTTTTTGGCACTGATTATTATATTGTAAATTTATTTAAAAGTTGGATAGGCTAATGAAAAAATACAAATGTATTGTGGAATATGACGGGCAAAACTATGCTGGTTTTCAATTGCAACCTAATGCGGACACCATTCAAGCACAATTGGAAAAAGCACTTTCCTCTTTGTTTGGCAAGCAAACAAAAGTTACCGCAAGTGGCAGAACGGATAGCGGTGTTTCTGCAAAAGGGCAAGTAATTCACTTTGAATCAAATACAACCATTCAAGCTTGTAAAATTCCACTAGCACTTAAAACACTTTTACCTAACGATATATCAGTAATAAATTGCGAAATTGCGGATGATGATTTTCACGCAAGATTTAGTGCCAAAGCAAAGACATATAGCTATAAAATAATGATTACAAAGGTAAATAGACCACTTTATAAAAAATATTATCATTATCCATATGGTATTAATATCAAACTGCTTGAGCAAGCACTTGCAAAACTAAAAGGTAAACATAATTTTAAAGCGTTTATGGCAAGCGGTTCAGATATAGTAAATTTTGATAGGGAAATTTATGATATATCTTTAATAAAGCTTGAGGAAAATTGCTATCAAATAACTATTACTGCTAATGGTTTTTTGTATAATATGGTACGCATAATAGTAGGCTTGTGTTTAGATATTGCAAGAGGTAAAATTGACATATCTAACATTGACAAAATGTTTGAGAGTAGTGATAGGTCTTATGGCGGTCACACTGCCCCACCCGAGCCACTTACGCTAGAAAAAGTTTATTATTAATTTTTGCATTATTTTAAAAATATTAAGTATACAACAAAACAGAAATCAAGTAAAATCGCATTAATTTATGCACTTTGATTGTTTTTGTACATTCGTTAATAATATCAGTTTAAGTAATGTACTTACTTTTTTATTTTACATTACTTTTGTTTAATATTAAAAACATTATTTAAGATTAATTAATATAATTTTTAAGCTTTATATCTAAATTGCAATTATTGAGTTTTGCTTTTAAAGTATTATTCAACCTAATTTGCCATTTTTAAAATCGTAAATGATTGTAATGTTCAAAGCATTATCACTAAAAATAAAAAACAAACTTAATGCTTAATATTATTAAATTTTATGTTGTTATAAAGTGTATAAAATTTAAATAAATTATGTTTTACAAGGAAATGTTGAGTAATCTTAATGTAAGCTTTAATACTCAGAAAATGTCTAAAATTGCAAGCTTTTTGCGATAATAGCAAAATTTTACAAAAAATTAAAAATAGGCATAATTTTGCTTGACATAAGTTTATTTATAATATAAAATATAAAAGCGTATTGAAAATGTAAGTTTAAGGATTAGCCCCCCGAGAATTAACATTTACAATTTTAAAATTTATCGGAGGTTTTTTACCATGAAAACATATATGGCAAAGCCTGAAGAAATCGAAAGAAAATGGTATGTTGTTGATTGTGATGGTCTTGTACTTGGTAGAGTTGCCAGCCAAATCGCTAGCGTTCTAAGAGGTAAAAACAAGCCTTGCTACACTCCAAACGTTGATTGTGGCGACTATGTTATTGCTATCAACACTGACAAAATCGTTCTTACAGGTAAAAAATTAGAGCAAAAATATTATCGTTATCACACTGGTTATATCGGTGGTCTTAAAGAGATTCAATTTAAAAAGCGTATGGCTGAAGATTCAGACAAAGCACTTACAAGAGCTGTTCAAGGTATGCTTCCTAAAAACTCTTTAGGTCGTGATATGATTACTAAATTAAAAGTATTTAAAGGTGCTGAGCACAATCACCAAGCTCAACAACCTACAGAATTAAAATTCTAATAAGGAGGAATACAAAATATGGCAAAGGCTAAAAAGAAAGTGCAATATTGGGGCACTGGAAGAAGAAAGAAAGCAATCGCAAGAGTTCGTCTTATACCTGGTGGCAATGGTAGCATTATTATCAACAAGCGTACTATTGATGAGTATTTCGACTTAGAAACATTAAAACTTATCGTTCGTCAACCACTTGAACTAACTGGTGCTACAGAGTTGTTTGACATTATCGTTAACGTTAAGGGTGGTGGCTTTACTGGTCAAGCTGGTGCAATCCGTCACGGTATTGCAAGAGCTATGGTAATTGCAAATGCTGACGAGTACAAAGCAAGCTTAAAAGCTGCTGGCTTCCTAACTCGTGACCCTAGAGCTAAAGAGCGTAAGAAGTACGGTCTTAAGAAAGCAAGAAAAGCTCCTCAATTCAGCAAGAGATAATTATTTGAATATGGTGCACACTCACCTATTCACCTTGCAAATATACATACAAATGTATACAATATTAAAAATCAATATCCACCAAGCAATCGGTGGATATGTTTTTTATGTTTTATCTCACCTATCCATAACTTAGCTCCTTAGCAAAATTGATAATTGGCTTGTTGTTTATGATTTTCACCCTTAATTATTGTGGTATATAAATATATGCTCTATATCAATTGCTACATTATAAATAAAGATATCAACACTTACTCAATTTATTTTTTATACAAAATTTTGTAATTTTTTTTCTAAACAAAAAGGGAATGACAAAATGTCATTCCCTTTTTACTTTACTACATTATTATTGTATTATTTTAAACCTTTAGCTGCTTCAATAGCTTTTTCTGGTAGAACTATTTTGTCACCGCCAATCACAAATTTGCCATAATATTCTGGATTCTCACTATACTCACATTGAAACAAAAGTTCATTACCTTTTATTTTAAATGCCTTATTCTCAACACCTTTTACACCTTGTTTTCCAACAAACCAGCCGTTCTTTTTTTCATAATTATTTTTGTCAAATGGCTCGTCTTTGATTTCATCCAAAATATTGTCGATTACTACTTTATATAAATCTTGAATAGTAGCATATTTGCCATCCATAAACTCTTCTTTAGTAAATTTATGTGCTTCCCAACGTTCATCCCCAGCGGTCTTAATACCTAAATACCGAATTACATAATCGTCAAACCACTCATATGCTACCGCTTGAAAGGACTGCCCTTCCTCCTCATCAGGAACAGACAGAACCATTTCCATAATAATGTTTCCGTTAATAGCATAATAATCATAGTCTCCTTCTTTGCCAATAGCACGATAGTAAATCTTGTTATCAGCTTTTTCAAATTTTTCTAAAAAATTTATTGGGTTAGATGATGTACAACCTACAAGTAGCAAGCTAGCTGTTATAACAACTAAAAGCATTGCAACACACAATAAAACTTTCTTTTTCATTTTTGCCTCCGTATTTTATTATAATAACATCAATTAATGTACATATTATATATTAACACATCAAAAGATATATGTCAAGCAAAAATACATTTTTTGATGTAATATTTATATATAGAGGTAATAATTATGTCCGATTTCAAAAATGTTTTAAAAGAGTTACGAGCTGAATACAATTTAACACAAACTGCACTTGCAAATAAGCTTGGTGTAAAACAAGGAGTTATAACCAACTGGGAATTGAGAGGTAGTGAACCAACTGCCGAATATCTAATAAAACTTGCGAATATTTTTCAAGTATCAACAGACTATTTGTTAGGGATAGAAAATGAGGAAGGCATTATAGTAATGCAAAACAATTTATCTGATGACGAAAATTATTTAATTAATATGGTAAGGCAATTAAGTCCTACAGACAAAAAAACATTAATCGACTTAACAAAAGTAATGTTGAATAACAAAAAGTAATAATATCCACCGATTAATCGGTGGATATTTTTTAATAAATTTAGTATTCAATTTTATCTTTGATTAAATTACTTTACCAAAGCTTTAGCGTGCTTGCACGCTATCGCAAGACATAGCATTGTCTTGCGAATACGAGGCTGACTGACTATAAGTTTGGCTCTTTTCTTATTTATTTTATTACAACAATATAATAAAGCACGCTTGCGTGCTTTCTCACAAAACACGATTGTGTTTTGTTGATGCGAGCGTAATTGGCTATAAAATTGGCTTTTATTTATTTCCAATTTTCAACAAGCTTTTTTAGTTTTATTTTAAAATTTATCACCACAAGCTTTAGCGTGCTTGCACGCCATCGCAAGACATAGCTTTGTCTTGCGAAACGAGGCTGACCGACTATAAGTTTGGCTCTTTTCTTATTTATCTTATTACAATCAACATAATAAAAGCACGCTTGCGTGCTTTCTCACAAAACACGATTGTGTTTTGTGAAGCGAGCGTAATCGGCCATAAAATTGGCTTTTATTTATTTCCAACTTTCAACTAGTTTTTTTAGTTTTATTTTAAAATTTATCACCACAAGCTTTAGCGTGCTTGCACGCC
>CAJTZR010000026.1 GCA_910584035.1 uncultured Christensenella sp.
TCAATATCCTCAGCGATTACAGCCGCTGTTTCCAAAACATCTTTATTTTGTCTATATACTTCTGGTAGCACACCCAAATCAATAGGGTATGGCATATCACCATTTACAACCTCAAGTGTCAAACCTAGCTTAAATGTCGTTGCTGTATACCAATCTTTATATCCGCCAGCACTATCTGTACTCTCAAAAATAGGATATCCTGTTACATTGCCAATCCTTTGAGCATAATCAAAATATGGCTTAACGCAATCAAAGCCCCAATAAATTACCTCTCCTTTGGTATGATAACTTAGTGTAACACTTGGTTGCAATTTATTTGTAAAGTCACGTAATGCAACATTTTCTGGTTCGGAAACTGGGAACTCACCTATATAATCACTTGGTGAAGGATAGGTAACATTTTGTCTGCCTTCACCCCATTTTGCATTGTAGTTAACATTCAAGTCTACCGCTCTAGCATTTGCTTTCCACAAACTAAAGTCCTCACTCCCACCATTTACATTTAGTAAAAACTCTCGCAAATTAGGGTCACTTACACTTGCAAGTCCATTTTGACAAAGCAAAACTCCATCAACATTTACCATAGGCACGCACCAAACGCCAGTACTGCCGTTATAGTTTTTCATCATCTCAATAACTAGCGGTGTTGTTATATATTCCCTTGCGTGCATACTTGCTTGAACAAATACACAAGGTCCATTTAAATTACCTTTAACAACGCATTTAATAGGTCTACCAAGCACAGTGTACCCAATTGTGAATACCTTTGCCCCTTGCCCCTCAAGTACTGCCAAATCTTTATCCAATGCTACATCATCATACATATACTATACCTCTCTTTATGTATTAATAGTAGTATATGCAAAAGATATTTTATTGTTGTTATCAATAGACATTTAAATAGCAATTTACTTGCAGTTAATGTATTATTTTAAATTGCTATATTTAAACTTTATTATTTTAAGATTATAAACTTTATATATTAATTCTATCCCTTTGAAAATCTTTTTATATTTATAATGCATTGCCTTTTTCTTTTTGTAGCATTAATATAAACAACTTTATTTATTCAAACTATGACAACTAAAATTTACATTTAATTTTAGGAGTTTTCATTTTTCAAATAACTCTTATAAATAATTATTCATACTAAAATATTGTATTTAGTGCCGATTTTCAAATGGTTTTATCAATTATTTATGATATTCACTATTGCTATTTATCATAAACGCACGATAAATCTGCTCTGACAATATAACTCGCATAAGTTGGTGAGGGTATGTCATTCTACCAAAACAAAGTGTTAAATCTGCACACTTTTTTACCTCTTCAGACAAGCCATAAGAACCACCTATTACAAAGGTAATTTCGCTTTCGCCATCTACTTGCAACACTTTTATTTTATTTGCAAGCTCAATGCTTGACATTGCTTGTCCGCCTAAATCTAAAACTATAACATATCCTTTTAATTTAGGCAATAAGCTTTTTCCTTCATTCAAAATTACTTTTTTAATATCATTGCCCTCAAGCTTGCTCTCGCTCACCTCAATCACATTAAATTTGCAGAATCGTGAAAGACGCTTTGCATACTCCTCAACCGCCTCACGATAAAAGCTTTCTTTAATTTTTCCTACACATAAAATATTTACATTCATACAAACAAATTCATTATCCAAGCTGCCATTGCAATGCCTATTGCGACAACCAAAGCCATAATATCAAACCTTTTACGTTTTCTTATAGTCTGTTTATTGCTCTCTTCAAGCAATTTGTCTATTTCGTCATTACTTGAATTTACCTTATTATTTTCACTATGAGTGGTCACTTCTACGCTACCCACATTATTTATATCGTCATTAGTTGAAATACTCTCACAAGTCATATTTTCACTAGTTTCAATTGCATTATTCTCCGCAACATTCTCTATAGCAACGCTTTCTGCTTTCCTTACTATATCGCCATCCAAACTTACACTATCGCAAGGGTCGTCAAAAAGTGCTTTTAAGGAATTGTTAAGTCTTGCATAATTATCTTTAATTCCATTTAAAGTGAACGCCTTTCCTAAATCTTTTGCCCACGCCATTTTATCTGTATTTTGTGGCAAACCTTTTGCTTCCTTGCAAACTTTCATATACAATCTTAACAAGAAATACAAAGACACAAAACCAACTATACTAACTACAACATAAATTGCAATAGTTCCGCCAATTGGCAATGTTGAATTTGCAAAAAGTGGGTCTAAAGCCAAGCCTAGCATAATTGCAAAAAAGTTGTTTAAAAAGTGAGCTATTATACTTGCAAGTAATGAACCAGTTGTAAAATAGATAAATGTTAGCACCATACCAAACAAAAATTGGTGTACTGTTTGTGTAGCATTGCCGTGGAATATTGAGAATAAAAAGCCAGTCATTATCATACCAAAAACATAGTTTTTGCGTTTAAGTCCTCTTGACACACCGCCACGGAACAAAATTTCCTCACCAACAGCGGGTAATACACACATAAAAAATACAGAAATTAGTATCTCCCACCAAGTCTGACCTACATTCATAGCTGATGCTTGACTATCTTTAATAATAAGTTCAACCAACTTAACAAAGCCCTCAGCAAGTGGCAAAAATGCCATAATACTTACAATTATTATTGCTGGTAATAATGCAGTTTGTTTCCAAGTGATTTTACGCTCAATTCTACATTCCTTAAGCAATGGTTTATTTGACATTTTTCCAAAAGCAAACACTGCTAAAATAAATGCACAACAATTTATTAACAACATCACCCAATTAAACCAAAGTGGCGGTTCTTCTACATTAACTTTGAATATACCCGCTACAATTAAAGCTATTATTTGAAAAATAAACATAAAGACAAAGCCAGCAACAAATACACCTGCTCCGTCACTCACCCTAGGTCCAAAATAACTTTTATTAAGTTCTTCTAACTTCCTCATATGCGTCCCCTTTTAAATATCATAAATTTTGCTAGGTACATACTGGTCAAGCACATCTAGCATAATATCGCCAGTTGTTGCACCAATTCTAGCAAGTGCTGTACTCGTTTCCTTATATGCAAGTTTTTTAAGGTTGTTATCCTCGCTTAAATGAGCAAGCAAAAACCTCTTACAAGTAGGTGCTAAAGTTTCAACCGCCTTTGCTGTCTCTATATTAGCAAGGTGTCCTCTATTGCTCAAAATTCTAAACTTTAACTGCATAGGATAGCTACCCTTTTTTAGCATTTGAATATCGTGGTTTGACTCAATAATAGTAAGGTCGGTATTTGACAAATGCTTTAATATACTATCTGTTACAACGCCAAGGTCAGTTGCCAAAGCAAAACTTTTACCCTCTCCCTCTATTCTATATCCAACCGAATATGTAGCATCGTGAGGCGTTCTAAACGGCTTGATATAAACCCCACCTATTTTAAAACCATTCTCATAATTATCATTATCGCCACAATAATCTACATCACCTAATCTGCCTTTAATAACGCCAAAACACTGTGGATGTGCATAAATAGTAGCATTAATTTTCCTTGCTAAAGTGCCTATACCCTTTATGTGGTCGCTGTGGTCGTGTGTAACCAAAATATGCTTAATATCGCAAAGCTCCAGTCCAACACTTTTCATTCTGCTATCAAGCTCTTTACAAGTAAGACCATTGTCAATTACAATGCCTTCACCTTCCACATTTATGTATATACAATTGCCCTTACTACCGCTACCTAGCGAACATATACGCATTTTATCACCCGTGTTTTTCAGATTTATCTTTTTATAAATTAAGTTTATTTATTGGCAATTAATTTAAGCTATTAAATAGACTATTCTTAGCTAAAACAACTATCAAAAAGTTTAATTATTTGTTATAAGTCTAATAATTAAAAGTTTTGCTATTATTTATTGCTTAAATTTTTATTAACCAAAATTTAACTATATATTGCGTTTATTTACAAAATTATTTTTACAAATATAAAAACTCATTTTGTAAAGTCAAAATAAATTTTTAAAATTTTAAATTTGAGTTACATTGACTTTTATTAAACAATATTTATTTTTGCTAATTTATCAAACTATTAAATTTTTATTGTTAAAAAATTGTTTTTTTACGCACATTATTTAATTTTTTACCATAATATTTAGCCGTAAAGTTTCTATTTTATCTTTTATAAGCAAACCAATTTTTATTACAACGATTTAACAACCAAAATTAATTAAAAAAATAATTTAAAATTATCATTCTTTTTAATATTGCTTTTGTTTTGACTATAAATTTACAAATCTAGTTTGAGATATAAAACTATTGCAGTTTGTCATATAAAACTATTGCAGTTGGAAAAATAAAACTTTCCCTATAACAATTATTTTATTTGCATCTTTTTGCTTTCCATATAATTTGCAACTACATTTGCAATCACGCAAATAATTACCATAAAGACTGCAGACAAAATTATCATCAGCTTACCAGCCAAAGTTTCAAAGCCAGCTGCACCAGTAATAACCTCATTTATTCCAATACCTAACACGCACAATATACCAACTGGGGTGATATATCTAATCAAAAAGCCCCAAATCTTGTAAATTATCAATTTGTTTTTAGTATCTGCTTGCAAATCGTCATATAGATTTTTCGGTTTAACTTTGTAACCTACTAGCAAACAAGTTGATGCTGCTGTAATTGGCAAAATCAATTTATTAGTGATTGAGTCAAATAAAGTAAGCAAATCAACACTTTCAACTTGCAAACTAGGCACACCAAAAGACATTGCGATAAATGAACCAATGCCAAATACTATACCTGCAATACAAAGTGATGCAAGTTTTCTGTTAATATGGAATCTTTCCACAACAAATTGAACGGGAACTTCAAGCAATGCAATTGATGAGGTTGTTGCAGCCAATATTACAAGCATAAAGAAAATTGTACCAAATATTCTACCCGCAACTGGTCCCATACTAGCAAATACTTCTGCAAGCACAACAAATAATAGTCCTGGTCCTGCAGTAGGTTTCAAACCAAATGAAAACACTGCTGGGAAGATTGCCATACCCGCAAGCAATGCCATAACTGTATCAAGCACCCCAACCATTACTGCACTTTTACCAATATTCATACTATCTTTCATATAACTGCCGTATGCAACATTAATGCCCATACCTAAAGACATACTAAAGAATACTTGTCCCAATGCAGATAATACTGTTGAACCAGTTACCTTTGTAAAATCTGGCTTAAACAAAAACTCCAACCCCGCTACAGCGTTTGGCAATGTTAACCCCTTTATTACAACTACAATCAAACACACAAAAAGTGCTGGCATAAGTATTTTACTTGCCTTTTCTATACCCTTGTTTACACCAAACAAAACTATAATGCCAACAATTAATGCAAATACTAACAAATATACAACTGGCATAGTAACACTAGTAGTGAAAGTATCAAACATTCCACCAACATTTTGAACTCCACTTGCTACACCAATTCCACCAATATAGTCTACCATATACTTGATAGACCAACCACCAATTACTTGGTAATAACACAATATCATAAATGGCACAAGCACGCCTAAATAGCCTAACCATTTGAACCACTTACTTATACCGCCATAAGTATCAATAACGTTTACTTGTGACCTTTTGCCAATGACAAACTCACCTATCATTGCAATAACGCCAACCAAGCATACCATTATTATATAAATAAATACAAAAGCAGCTCCGCCACCTTCACCAACTTTATATGGAAAGCTCCACAAATTACCAAGTCCAACCGCTGAACCAACGGTTGCCATTAAAAAACCAAATTTACTCGTAAACCCCTTACTATGTTTTTTGTTAATCATATTTTATCCTAAATCTAACAAAAAACTTTTAATCAGTTTTAATGTTAGATACATCTATTCTTTTATTCTGTGTATTTTCCCCTTGCTTATCATTTACCTCTTTATTATTCCCACTAATCACATTGTTATTAGTTACACTTTCATTCTTTATACTTACCGCTTTTACCTCTTGGCTTTTGAGTGGCTCACTTTTTTGTTCAATATCTTTCCCATCTAAATTCTCTTTAACGCCCTCTTGTGGTGCTGTGTTTTCTTGCTCTTTGTCTTGCTTATCCTCATTTACAGATTCAATTTCTTTATCTTGATTATCCTCGTTTGTTAGCTCAACTTGAGCATTCTCACTATTCTGAGCTGCGTTTTCGTCTTTTTTCTTTTTTAAATGATTTTTTATCACAAGATAGATAATGTTTATAACTAAAACACCAAGCACCAATGCCATAAATATTGTTAGGAATAAATCTAGATTTTCTTTAAACAAAAGGCTCAAACCAGTCATAATCAAACCAGCTGAAATGTTGCCAAGTGCGACAGAACCCAACGATTTCCAAAAACCTAACCCCAAAAATACTGCTACCGCTGTTCCAGTCCATACTCCAGTAAGTGGCAATGGTATTGCGACAAACAAAAATACGCCTATCATTTTAATTAAATCTTCAGTATTACGGCTATCCGCTTTGTTTGCTTTTTTCCTTACGCTTTCCGCTTTTGATTGGAATAGTCCCTCTACAGCATTTGCCAGTCCTCTAAATACTTTAATCTTTTTCATAGCATTTAAAATCGGCATAAGTATCAATAGCAATATAGGTGCTACTATTATAGAACCTATAAATGCATAGCCAAACGCCTCATACCAACTTAAACCCATTTCTATAGCTACTGGTATTGCACCTCTAAGCTCTACTATAGGTAACATTGATATGATAAACACAGTAAGTATATCATTGTTTAAAAGTCCTCTAAAAAAATCAATTACCGCATTTGCCATTTAATTATCTCTCCGCAAATAAAAAATCTAAACACCTTGCAAAAAACACTCAATTTTTTTACACTATGCCTATACTATTTTATTTTGATACTATTTTATTATACCTAAACACTTGCATAAAGTCAATGGAATAGTGTATATTAATATACGTAAATAATGCGTACGCATTGCTTTACAATACTTTTATCATTAAAAGCAAGTTTACATAGGCTATTATTTACCAACAAACTTTTAGCTTTATAGGATTATTTTATGCAAAAAATACTAAGTTTAACAAGACGTGCGATAGACGACTATCATATGATTAGCGAGGGCGATAAAATTGCTGTCGGCGTAAGCGGTGGCAAAGATAGCATTTGCTTGCTTGCAATTTTAAATAGCTACAAACAATTTGCCCCTTATAAGTTTGATATTATTGCTATCAATATAAACTTAGGCTTTAAGGAAACTGACCAAAACCAAGTTGAACAGCTAAAATACTACTGCAAAAAGGAAAATATTCCACTAATTATCCACGATACAGATATAGCAAAAATCGTGTTTGAGGATAGAAAGGAAAAATCGCCTTGCTCATTATGCTCCAAAATGCGTAGGGGTGCATTAAATACAATAGCTATCCAAAACGGCTGTAACAAAATCGCCTTAGGTCACAATGCGGACGATATTTTGGAAACTATGCTTATGTGCCTAATGAATGAGGGACGCTTTAGCACATTTAGCCCAGTTAGCTATATGAGCAGGACAAACATAACTTTGATAAGACCATTTATTTACATTGAGGAAAAATATCTTTCAGCACTAGCAAAAAAATACAACTTGCCAATAGTACACAACCCTTGCCCTAAAGATAAAAACTCAAACCGCTCCGAAACAAAGGAACTAATAGAACAATTAAACAACAAAAAGCTAGGTACAAAACAAATAATGCTTGGTGCAATTTACAATCCAAGCCGTAATAACCTATGGGATACTTCAGTCCCAGAAAACTACAAAAAAGACAATGACGATAACCGAAAAATTTAATCAAAATTACACTTAACCCACACGTTACCCCACTCGCATACAACTAAAATATTACTTTTACCCCCGATTTTTGACTGGTTTTGTGTTGAAAAAATAAAAATATGATTAGATAAAGTTTAAACAACGGCTGAAAACAGCCGTTGTTTTTTAGTGCAGAATAATAAACAATTTAATTTCACAACGCGACATCAAACTATATATTGAGCCTTATTTAATAGTTATTGATATTCTATATTTATTACACCATCAATACAATGTATCTCATATTTTATTGGTATAAGAGATGGTTCTGGCTCTGCAGGTCGTTCTATGTATCTCCATTGTGCTATTGTACCATTATATCGTATTATTTTAAGATTTACACAACTATCAAATAAATTATCCCCCATAAAAGCAACACCATTTCCTATTTCAACATTTATTAAACTATTACAACCAGCGAATGCATAACCGCCTATATATTGTACACTATTTGGTATTATTATACTTGTTAAACTATTACAACCAGCGAATGCGTCCCTACCAATACTTGTCACATTATCTGGTATCGTTACACTTGTTAGACTTTTACAATTATAGAATGCATAGCCACTTATTTTTGATACACCATTAGGTATTACTAGTTCGGTTAAATCGTTTAGTGCAACTCCACCTACAACAATTTTTTCACAATTTAAAGAGCTTAATCTATCCATTTGACACCAGCTTACCATATCACCTAAATAGTTTATAACATTAATATTTGCACAATTAAAGAATGCATCCCTACCAATATTTGTCACACTATCTGGTATCGTTACACTTGTTAGACTTTTACAATTATAGAATGCATAGCCATTTATTTTTGATACACCATTAGGTATCACTAGCTCGGTTAAATCTTTTAGTACAACTCCACCTACAACAATTTTTTCACAATTTAAATAGCTTAACCTATCCATTTGACACCAGCTTACCATATCACCTAAATAGTTTATAACATTAATATTTGCACAATTAAAGAATGCATCCCTACCAATATTTGTCACACTATCTGGTATCGTTACACTTGTTAGACTTTTACAATTATAGAATGCATAGTCACCAATACTGGTCACACTATCTGGTATCGTTACACTTGTTAGACTTTTACAATTAAAGAATGCATCCCTACCAATACTGGTCACACTATCTGGTATTATTATACTTGTTAGATTGCTACAATCATAGAATGCATAGTCACTTATTCTTGTTGTACCATTAGGTATCACTAGCTCTGTCAAATCTTTTAGTGCTACTCCATCCACAATTACTTTTCTACTCACAAAAGAGTCTATTCCATCTATTTGACACCAGCTTTCAATATCACCTAAATAGTTTATATTAGTCGCATTAAAACCAAATAAATTTTCGCCTATCCATACTACATTATTAGGAATAGTTATACTAGTTAAATTATCACAATTATAAAATGCAAAACTACATATACCTTTAGTATTGCTATTTATTTCACAACTTGTAATATCATTAGATTTTGCTTTAACCAATAATTGATAAGGATTTTGTTCATTGCCTAAATACAATGCGTTATTATATTCACAATAAACAATAGATTCATCATTATACTTGTTAAAAGCTTTACTAGATATTCCAACAATATTATAAAGCCTATCCTTATATATAATATTTTGAGGGACAATTACTTCCCCGCTTAAATAAGTTCGTTGTGATGCCATTATTGCACTATCATTTTTAATAGCATATCTAACACCATTTACAATAGTATAAAAATAGCCATCATTAGCAATATTATTATTGTTACAATCATAAACAATTGGACAATTTAAATATTCAGTTCCAGTTATAGATTTAGCTTCGCTGTAAATTGTTAATCCTAAATTATTGCTAAAAGCATAGTCTGATATTGCAATAACACTTTTAGGTATAGTAACACTAAATAATTCGCAACTCGAAAATGCTCTTTCTTCTATTCTAGTTACACTATTTGGTAAAAGCACGCTTAATAAAATACAATTATAAAAAGCTTTTTCGCCAATAATTGAAACGTTATTTGGTATAACAAGGTCACTTTCCATATCTAAGCATAAAACCAATTTTTTTTCGTCTTTTTTTATTACGCATTTATTTTGAACATCATATTTTTCATACTCAGAGGTAATATTAACAATATTCAAATCAGCAAAAATCGTTATTAAATCTTTATATTGTTTTTCTAAAGATACATCATAATATATTTCGTTATATTTACGCATAGTTACATTATCATCATAACCCCTTAAAAAAACAACATCAAAATTATTTCTTCTATATTCTTCCTCTTGCACATTTTCCTCAAATACAATTTCGCTTAATCTATTTTCACTATCTTTATACCTGTATATAGTTTGTATTTCTGAATTCTTTTTAACCTTTATATCATAAATTTTCTTATCAATCTCATTGCCCCAACTATCAGTAAACTTAAACCCTCTATCTTGTTTCCCTTCATCAACCACTTCATATTCTTTAGTTTTTTTATTATATTCTAATGGATTGCTAAACATAATTTTTTCCCCAGTACACTTATAAAAACTTCCATCTGAATATTTAGTTTTTATAACTGGCACAACTTCAGTAAAAGCAATAATGTCCTTATTTGCAAGTTTAAGACTATTTGCCGTTTTCAAACTAACATTATTTATGTTGTGAGATTTTGATTTATCAAGTGTTATTGCTTGTACTTTACCATTAACATCAAATTCTACTTTTATGTATTTATAAACTAAATTATTCAATTGATTTTTTATTTTTTCAATCTCATTAAAAGTTTTATCAAATTCATTTAAATCGTCTTCCAAATCACCAAAATCTAAATCACCAAAATCAAAGTCATCATCAACTTCATCATCAAAACTTAATATTGGCTTAGCATTAGAATATTGGGCTGTAGTAGTTAACTTATCTAATTTACTTTTTAATTCAACATAATTATCACTAAAATACTCAAAAACATTATTATCATTGTAATATCCAGTATAAGGAACTCCTAAAATATTAATTACTTGGTTTTTTGTATCACCAATATTTATTTTATCAACTTTTCCAACTCTAAAAATATTATTACTAATCAAAACCGCTGGCACTATAATAGCAACAAGACACATAACTACAATTGGAACGCAAATTAAAGTAATCTTTTTTTTACTCATTTTTTTATCGCTGGTTTTATTAACAATAGTTTTTTTTCTTTTGTTTTTCTCGTTTGTAACAAGATTATTTTCATTAGAAATATTTTCATTGTTTATATTGTGTTGTTTTTTATTATGTTTACTTGCATTTTTTATTTTTTGTTTAGTAGCGTGGTTTTTCAACATTTTTAATACGGACTTATTTTTACAGATTGTGGCATATTCCTCTGCTGATACTTTTGTATCGGCAATGTCAAATACTTTTAACTCGTAGAAAATTCTGCCCGCCAAAAATAAAAAGCCAAACACACCCATTGCAATGCTAAAGCCAAAGCCAGAACCTAGGCTTACTTTCATAAGTTCGTTTGAGCCACAATCACCTGCTACTATGCAACCGCATAGGAAAAACATAAAGCAAATAATAGCATCTACGCCCCAAAAGAAATAATTTTTAACTGTAAAGTATGGTTTTTTCATAGCTAGGTAAATTTGAAAACCGCCATACCCTAAACTAGCTAGAGATGTTAGTAATAAAAACACACTTGCAGTAATTACTGCACCACTGCCGTCACCGCCAAGTGCTTTAAAGCCACTACCAAGTTTGTTTGTTAAACCTAACATACTTTCAATTTGTGCAGGTGCAGTAAGGCACAATAATGCGATAATACCTGCAAAAATCATACTACCCGCTATAAAATATCTATATATTTTTGCAAAAGGTGCTTTTATATTTATAAAAAACATCTTTACTTTTGCAAGTAGCTCTGCAAAATCTATTTTTTGCCTTGGCTGTTTTTGCACAGCTTGTCCTTGTGGGGTTGTACCCTCAACGCCACTACTATTTTGCACTTGTGCATTAGCCATTTGCAAATCACTTTCCACAATATTACTATTTGACACTTGAGTAGCTGACATAACATTTTGACTAGTTATAACCGCATTAACTGCTTGTGGGGCGTTTTCTGCAATGGCAGTTGGGCTAGGTGATTGAGGTTTGGCTTTAAAGCTAAAACCACAATTTGCACAAAAAGCACTTTGACCTAACCTTTCCGCACAACACTCTGGGCAAGCTGTAAGCGGAACTTCTGCTTTTGTGCCACACTCTGGGCAAAACTTACCCTCAAAATCATTGCCACAATTTGAACAAATCATTTCCATTCCTCCATTTAATTTGTATTTACGACTTTATTGCATAAAAAAATGCGTCAACCGAAGCTGACGCAAAAAACGCAAACCCCGATTGTCGCCAAACAAATTAAATAGAAAAAGGATATACTTTTAAGTTATACACACTAACTATTTTGGAATTCGCATTTTATCAAATTCTATTGTGTGTCATAACAATAAAAAGTATACTATTTCTATTAAAAAAGAAAAATATCCCTTTATTTTTATTCAATTTGTTTGGCTACTTTCAGTATAACATATCAAAAATATCAAGTCAAGTTATTTGTGGGAATAAAAAAAGCAAAAAAAATAAGGCTATTACTGCTATCAAGTACTAGTCTTATTTTATATTAGCCTTATTAGTTTTATCCTATTATGTATATAGAATTAGTAATTTAATGGTGGGAATATTTAAGTTGAGTACTTTGCCCGCCACGAATATGTCTTTCTGCCAGATTTTTATCTAACACTTCTCTCACTTTATCGTATTTTTCTGTATCAATTTGCGGTAGCCTAATTGTCATATCGGTATGAGCCGTGCTTTTTGAAATCATAAATACATTTGCCGTATCCCGCAAAGTTGAACCCGTTTCAATAATGTAATTAGCAACTTCTTCAACTCTTTCCATAATATAATTTTGCATATTACATACTCCTGATAAACTTCTCTATATATTCTATTGAAAATATGCTCATATTATGCATTTGATTTACAAAATACTCTAGCTAGAGCAAAAAACGGACAAGTTAGGTAATTTTAATTAATACAACATATTGCAATATTAATTAAAATATGTTATTATTAGATATATAATATAGATTTTTGAGGTTAAAATGAAAGTTCTTGCAAAAAGACAAATTTTAATGATTTGTGCTGCGGTGGTATTTGCAGTAGTATTTGTTATAACATTTACGCTATGTTGGTTTTTAGTAGACGAGGGATATAAAATTGATTTAGACTCTATTAAAAAAGAGGAAAACCTTGTATGGTGGGACGAGTTTGACGGCAATGCAATAGATACAAACAACTGGCGTATTGAGCCGTCTGGCAACTTTGACGGCACAAAATATGGTGAGCCGATTGTTCGTAAAGGCGGATACTGGGCATTAGACCAATGTATTGTTGAGCCTATAACATATGGTGACGAGCAATTGAATGTACTTAAAATTCGCACTGAAAAAGTTGGGGACAAATGGCATTCTGCTGGAATTATAAGCGATAGAGCTTTGGCACAAAAGTATGGATACTTTGAGATAAGAGCAAGGCTACCAAAATTTTATGGTACTTGGTCAGCATTTTGGATGATGCCATATAATGCACCTACCGCACAAACTGGTAAAGATGCCTTAGATGCTAAAACCTATGGTGGTGAGATTGACATAATGGAAGCACCTGCATATGGTCGCAAGAATAATGGAGTTGTACAACAAGCATTGCATATTGGTGATTACAACAGAGGCACTGGCACAAGTACTTTTAGTATGAACTGGCTAACAGAAAATGTTGGTGATATTTATGATAGTTTCCACACATATGGTCTATATTGGGACGAAAACATATACAAGTTTTATGCTGACGATGTATGTGTATGGACAACAAGTTATAACAGAACTGGCAATGTATCTGGAATTGAGCAATACCTATTTTTATCTACAGAGATTGGTGGCAAAGATGGTGTAGTGGGTGAAAATCCTTGGAAAGCTATAATACCTAATGGCAAAAGATTAGTTACTGACAATCCACAAAATATTACATATGGTGATTTTGAAATTGACTATGTACACTGCTACTCTATCCAATCTACTACATTTAAAGTAAATAATAAAAAGAATATCTAATTAACGGCTAAATTTTGACAATTTTATACTTGTAAATTGACAAAATATCCAAATTATGGTATAATTGAATGTGTTAAAGACGACTTAAAAAATCTTAAAAAGATTAAGTTAATAAAAAATAAAACTAGAATTTTATGGAGAAGTTATGGAACAAAAGTTTTTAAAATGTAATCATTGCGGAAAAATTATTGCAATAGTTAAAGAAAGTGGTGTACCAGTATTGTGCTGTGGTGAAAAAATGAATGAAATCATTGCTGGCAGTGTAGATGCAGCTACAGAAAAGCATTTGCCAGAATATAAAATTGAAGGAAACAAAGTTATTGTTAATGTTGGCAGTGTTGAACATCCAATGACTAGCGAGCATTTGATTGAGTGGGTATCTATCCAAACAAAACAAGGTAATCAAAGAAAGGCATTAAAGGCTGGTAGCAAACCTCAAGTTACTTTTGCTATTTGTGAAGATGACGAGCTTGTGGCTGTTTACGCATATTGCAACTTACACGGCTTATGGAAAGTAGAAAAAACAGCAAAAGTAGCTTGCAGTACAGAGAAAAAAAGCACTTTAGCAAATGGTGATTATATTGTATGTAATTGCAATCAAGTAAGTTATATGGATATTGTCAACGAATTACATAAACACAACAACATAACTAATTTACTTAGCGTATTTGAAAAAGTTAAGGACATTACTCACTGCTCTACTGGTTGTGGCGGTTGCTATGATAAGGTAATGGAAATCTTATCTGACGTAATGAACGACTAAAACAACCACATTTTAAATATTTAAGTGACTAAGTAACAATTATCAAAAAGTAGATAATATTTTGTGTTAATTCTAATAATATTTACGCTAATATTATTTATTAAGAAAATTAAACAGCAAACAAAAAAGAACGCTCAAAAGCGTTCTTTTTGTTTGATTTAAATATTTAAAATTAATTTATTTTATAATGTAAACATAAGCAAGCTACACTCAGTGATATTTGATAGTGTTAATGTTGACTCAAATAGTGTCAAATTTGATTTATCAATATAAAAACGATAACTTTTATTTAAATTTGAGTCTACTCAAATATATGACATATAATTTAAACTAGTACAACATACAACTTAAAAAGCTACTAAAATTACACAACTTAATTTTGCAGTATTTTCTACTTTCTATAACCCGTGTATCAAGTTATACTCTAAAACTTAACTTTTTGATTAGCAAGTTAAACCATTTAATTGCATTATTAAATTAATCTTTTATTGACACAAGTTCCCCGTCAATGTTCACTTTTTCCTTTAATAGCAAAAGTGCCTTTTCGAACCTTGAGCTAATTGCATCACCTACTCTGCTAAAGCCAAGTTGTTGAGCTAACAATTTAAATAAACTATCTTTTTCGGCAGATATGTTATGTTTAAGTAAAGTTAATAAGCCATTTGCCAATTCTTCCAAACATATGTATTTAATTTCACGAGGAATTTCCCCGTCTTTTGGAACTCTAAGCATTGGAGGGTCACTTTTAACCAAATACAAAAATTTGTTTTTGCGAATAATTCCTGCTCTATTACAGCCTAACATATCATTGTCAAATTCTTGCCAAGCTACACTTGTAAGCTTTTCACGTCTGTACAAAAATAGAATTCGTTTCAATAGCCATTCCTCTGACATAGGTGCTTCAACCTCAAGTATTTTAAGTATTATCTGGCGTCTGTTCCTATACATATAACTTTTTGATATTGCATTTTCGTCAGCCTTATTATAAGTAGGGAATGTAAAAGGAATAGTTTTGTTTTGCTCACTAAAATCTTCAGCACTAATTTCTGTTTTTTCATTTGATTTAACATTATTAGTTTGTTGATAATTAATAGCAGCTAAAGCGGCATTATATAGTCTTTCTTTTTCCGTCTGCTTGTTATTAAACCAATCTGTTGACCAAATTCTATAAAAATGCCAACCCATACCTTCCAAAATTTCTTGTCTTAATCTATCTCTATCCCTTGCTGTTTTTGAGGAATGATAACTTGCTCCATCACACTCTATAGCCAAAACATAATCAGAAGAATTTGGACGTTTTAAGGCTAAATCTATCTTGAAAGATGAGCAACCGACTTGAGTATCCACCTCAAAGCCTTTCTCACGCAAAAAGTCACATACCTCCATTTCAAACTCAGAATCGTATTCCTCAAATTGGTTTAAAACGATTGAACGCTCTAATGCGATTTCACCATTCTCTGCATAATCTAGGTATTCACGTAGCAATTTTGAGCCAACCGATTTTGTTCTTGATAAATCAATATCAGTAAAATGCATAGAAGATACCAATTGAACATTGCATTTTGCACGTGTAACCGCAACATTAAGTCTTCTCTCGCCACCAACTCTGTTAATAGGTCCAAAGTTTAATAGTAATTTGCCAGCAGAATCTTTTGCATAAGCGACACTAAATATAATTGTATCACGTTCATCACCTTGCACAGTTTCCAAATTTTTTACAAAGAAAGGTTCGTCTTTTTCGGAATTGAAAAATTCCTCTTTAGACAAATCTTGTGCACGGCGTTTTGTAATCAATCTTTCAATCAAGTTTTGTTGAGAAATACTGAATGCAACTACACCCAAACTCCTATTAGGATAATTCTCAAAATGCTCAAATACAAGGTCGACAATTCTTTCCGCCTCTGCCATATTTGTTTTGCTTTTTCTGTCAAAAACTCCGTCCACATAGTGATAATCAACACCCATTCCTCTTTGTTTTATATCACTTTTAGGTGATGGAAAAGTTATCAGTTCATTGTCATAAAAATTCTTATTGGAAAAAGCAATTAATTGTTCATACTTACTACGATAATGCCATTTTAATCTGCATTGTGGTAAAATAGTTGAATAAACATCCAATACAGATTCAAAGTCTGCTAAATCATCTTGCTCATCGTCATCAATATCGCTCATACTATTAAAGAAATTACTTGGTGGCATTTGGTTGGAATCACCAACAACTACCAATTGTTTTCCTCTATAAATCGCACCAATTGAGTCTTGTGGGAATATCTGTGATGCCTCATCAAAAATAACCACATCAAACTCAATATTTGGACTTAAAAATGTACTAACAGAAAGTGGAGACATTAAAAAGCAAGGTTTTATTCTTTGCACTAAATCGTCTGTTTCGTTCAAAAGTTGTCTTACGCCCTTTTGTTTGCGTTTTTTCTTAGCTTCGTGCAATAAAATTGCAAGAGGACTACCTTGTGCAATCATATCAATACTAGGCTTTTCTGCGGATACTTTCGCTCTTATTTCTGCTATATTAACTTTAAATGATAGCTTATCTTTCTTTTTAAACAAATTTACCAATTCATCGTGAGGTATTCTTGGTAATTGCTTAACCTCTGTTATATTGTATAGCAAATTTTCTATCCATTCACGATAAAACTGCTTTTGATAGCATTGCATAATATTTTGGTCTTGTATTTGATTTGTTATGCAATATTCAATATAATCAATCAATTTTAATTTTTGCATTTCATTAAGTAATTTTGAAAAATTGCACCAGTTGTTTAACTTGTCTATATTATTTAATTGCCTAGCAAATATATTTTTTAGCACCTCTAAATTTAACTTTTCAATGTCAAAAATTGCTCTGTCATAACAATTGTACAAACTCCTCTCAACATTTCCATAAACATCAAAAATGTCTTTAATTTTAGTTGCAAAAGCTTTAAAACTCTTATGTTCTAGTAACAAAGAGTCTACTGGCATATCCTCAAAGTATTGCATAGATAAGTCTAGGCTATTAAATGATTTTATAACTTTAAGTTCGCTTATCAAACTATCAAAATCGGTATACTCTGCCTTATAATTTTCTGCAAATAATTCCTCAATTTTTTCACTATCATCTTTATATTGCTTTAGTTTTTGTTGATATTCTCTCAAATCGGCTAGCACTTGTAAAGCAAACTTATAGTTAACTTTTGTATTAGTTTTTAAGGACAATTCAATGTCTTTAATTATATTCTTATATTCTTTAGAAAAAATTCTTGAAAATAGTCCATTAAATTGTTTTACAAATTTTTTGTGCAATAAATGACCGTCCATTTTAAAAATGTCCTCGTCAAAATTAACATCAAGTTTACCTTTATGCTCAATCAATATTTTTGCTTTACTCTGCAAATCTTTAACACTTTCAATAACATTATCAATATCGCTGTTCAATAATTGTGGAGTATAAAAACCGCTATTCTTTGCAGTATCAAAGAATGCTTGTAAAACTGTTATTTGTGCAATATTTTTAGCATTGAAATTGTATTGTTTATTAATGTTACTTATAAGTTCAATCAATTTTTCACATAATTCTATACCGCTTTTCAAATCTGCTTTAAACGCCATTACTTGGTCATACTCTGCATTGATATTAGAATATCCATACCATACATTTTGCTTATAATCAACGCCTATTGATGGAATATATTGCTTGTAACTAGTAAACAATTGTACAGCCTGTGCTAAATATTCGTCACCTTTTTGATTAATATCACCAATCAAAAACTCAATATCCAAAGCATTCCTAAATTTAGCAAATAACTCATATAAATGATATAATGTTGTATTAATTATAGGACGTACTTTATGCAGTTCTATTGCATAGTTATCTAAATCACGTTGAGCATTGTTGCGTGCAAGCAACTCTGCCTCTGCTCTCCCAGAAAGCTTACTTTTTGGCAGTTTTAAAGTTTTAACTAATTCTTCTATTACTAGCTTTTTATTCACTTTATGACTATGTAATTCCAAACAAAACTCGTCTAAGCCAACTTTTTTCAATTTGTCATAAACAACATTCAGTGCGGCAAGCTTTTCAGATACAAACAAAACTTTTTTATTGTCATTCAAACATTCTGCAATAATATTGGTAATTGTTTGACTTTTGCCTGTTCCTGGAGGTCCTTGCAAAACAAAACTTTTACCTGCTTTTACAAGTGCAATTGCTTCTGATTGGCTAGAATCTGCATCAATAACGTTATGCAATTTTTGCAAATCGCACTTTTTATCATCATTATGCAAATCATTTGAAGTATCGCTATATCCAAGCAATGCTAAAATTGATTTATTTGTGGCAATTTTCTCAGCATTTTCTTTCAAATCTTCATACATATTGATTTTTTGGAAAGAGAAAATACTTATTTTTACATCAAGTTGTATTTGCCATTTTAATCTGCTTATTTTACTTTCGACATCACTGATATATTCATTTATGCTACCAGAAAATTCTGGCAAATCAATGCCATAATCTGTTTTTAATTTATAAGCAAAGGTTGGATTAACTATAATTTCATCATCAATCGGCCTAAAATAATATGGCTCCGATGCGGAGTTATTTATAATTGTAATTGGCATTAGCAAAAGTGGTGCGTGCATCTCATAAGACGAAATTTCTGCCTCAGTCCATTTTATAAAACCAAATGCCAAAAATGCTGTATTAACACCCGTTTCCTCAATAATCGTTTTTGCTCTTTTCTTGATATTTTTAATGGCATTAATAGGTTTACCACTTAAATTATATATCAAAGCTTGATTTTTCTTTAACTTTTCACTATAACAACTATAATACTCAGCTAATGACAAATTGCTTTCTGTTTGCCATTCGTTATCCTCATTTTCTATTTTTGGGTCGTATACCTCAAAAGTATAACCATCGTCAGCTTTATTAAAAAGTGTTTCAAAATTTGGGGCAATAACTTGTACCGAACTTGATTTTGAATCTTTAAAATTGATTAAATTATTTCTTTTACCAGTGTCAAGTAATAAGTCAGCCCATTTATTTAATCTTTCAATATCCATATTATATCATTCCTTAATAATATTAAATTTAGTATAACATATTTTTAAAATAATTGCAATTTAAAATATAAATTATGTGTCTTTAAATTTGAGAGAACTCAAATTTAAACAAAAGCTGACGCTTTTTGCTTGATAAATCAAGCTCGACACAATTTGAATTAACAATCGCTAATGTCAAATGCCACTACGTGTCGCTATAGGGGTCCCCACAAAATAGCTTTTTTGTGGG
>CAJTZR010000027.1 GCA_910584035.1 uncultured Christensenella sp.
ATATGTACATAGATATATGTATTTTATGTACCACCATTTTACACAATTTAGCTAATTTACACAAAAATACCCCCGATTTTCGGTGGGTATTTTTAAAAAATCGACTTTTTACAAAATTACGACTTTACAATAACTCAACGCTCTAAAAATTTTGCTTCTAGAGGTTTGTATTTAAATAACTGATTTTTATTTTTTAAGCCATTATTTTGCTAATAAAAGTTAAATATGTTTTAAAATATAATTTGTTTTATATTTAATAAATTATATATTTGTTTATTTATAACATATTGATTTTGTAAAATTGTTATGTTATAATTGATATAGTTTAATAAAAGCAAAAAGGGAAATTATGAAAAAGAAAATAAGTTTTTTACTTTTAATAGTTTTGGTATGTAGTGTGTTTACAATTGTGTCAACTGGTTGTAATAGTAGTAATTGGAAAGATAAGTTTGATACATCTCTACCCGATTTGACTGATAGCAAATGGCAAAATACTATGGATGTAGATTTTGCAAAAATAAAAGATATGCAAGAATTGTATCAAGCTGGTTGGGTACCATCTACACACGGCAAAAGAAAATATGAATATTGGTGTGACCAAATGGTTAATTTTAGTGACAAAGGTGTTGTAATAAAAAGTGAAAGAAAAAGTAATCATATTTGTGACATTTGCGATAAAAGTGAAGGAGTGTTTACAAGTGGAATAGAAACTCGCCCTGTTGTAAGAGAGGATAAAGTTGGAAATGACAAGAATGTTGGTTTTACTCAAGCATTTGGATATTTTGAGGCAACTGTAATTGTACCACGTGGTAGTGGTATGTGGTCAGCATTTTGGTTACAAAGCGATGCTACTCCTCAAGTTGGAAATGGTGGCAAAGATGGTTGTGAAGTAGATGTTTATGAGTCTTCATTCTGCCACACTAATCCCACTTATACGGGGCAAGCTATTCATTATGATGCGTATGATGCACCTTGGTATAAAATGACTGACAATGTTACCAAAATGCCTTACAATCTATATGATGGCAAAGCTCATAAGTATGCCCTACTATGGACACCAGACAGATATGTAGTATATGTTGATGACACCCCAGTTTGGGCAACAGATTTTGGTGGTGTTTCACAAACTGCGGAATTTTTAAGATTAACAGTAGAAATACGAGATGCTGTATATGGACCATACGGACAAAAAATAGGTATATTTGAAAATCATTTAGATGATACAAATGATTTTATTATTCAATCAGTTAAAGTCTATCAAAATTCCGATTATGTTGATTCAATCAAATTAATTAGCGATTTTAAAGATATGAAAGGACTATTCACTGCTTTAACAGTTATTGGTTGTCTAACTGGAGCTATTATAGTTGGTGTTAGCATATTATTGATAATTAAATTTAGAAAAAATAAAAAAGCATAAAATAAAAATTTAATAATGTTTGGAAATTGTTAAAGCGTCTTGGGAGGAAAGAACGTTGCCGTATCCATTAACAGCTACACAACTAGTGTAGTTGTTTTTCTAGCTAACACCCCACATCAAGGTTCAATAGCTGTTTTAGTAGTAAGGATATTGCTAATTAAAAATTTACCTTGCATTATTTATTAATTTATCATAACCAAAAAAGCAAAATAATAAAATTTAGTGAACAATAGTTTTTATAAAGGAATGTTTTAAATAACAAAATAAAAAAATGTCATAAATTTTACTTATTCCCCGTATAAATTATTGTTATTTGCTTGACATAGTTTTACAATTATTATAAAATTTTAATAGAGGCAATTTTGCTTATACATATGAGAATAAAATAGCGAGGTTAAAATGAATTTTTTTGGAGCTTTATTAGCTAATGTTACCACTGCTACCTCAACAATTCCTGGAGTAATGGAAATTATAGAGAGTGTGTTACTTATGCTGGCTGGTACTGGTGTCTTTCTTATTGGTATTAATGCTATGGGTAGCAATTTGGAAACTTTGGCGGGTAGCAAAATCCGAACAATATTTGACAAAATTAGTGGTAACCGCTTTACTGGACTACTAACTGGTGCAGGTGTTACTGCAGTTATTCAGTCATCTGGAGCTACAACGGTAATGGTTGTAGGTTTTGTTAATGCGGGACTTATGACACTAACTCAAGCTACCCCAATCATAATGGGTGCGAACATTGGTACAACAATAACAGCACAAATTGTAGCTTTGGAATCATTAAAAATTACAGCGTGGTTTGCAGTCCTTGCAGCTGTAGGTGCATTTATGCAAATGCTTGGCAAAAAAGATTCTATTAAAAAAATCGGTGCATTACTTGCGGGTTTGGGAATGGTCTTTGTAGGTATGAATGTAATGAAAGAATCAATGTCCGTTTTTACAAAAATACCTGCAATTACAGATGCTTTAGTAAAAACAACTAACCCTGCTTTACTTATAATTATTGCAATGGCACTTACCGCTTTGGTACAAAGTTCTTCTGCTACAACAGGTATAATGATAGCACTTGCTGGCACATTCGGGATACCGATTAAATCTATTATGTTTGCAACACTTGGCGTAAATATCGGTTCTTGCGTGACATCTATCATTGCATCTTTTGGAACAAACACAAATGCAAAGCGTGCAAGTTTTATACATTTATTGTTTAATGTTATTGGTGCTATTGTATTTTTCCCTATTATCTTTTGGGCACCTATTGATAAGCTGTTTGAAGCAATGTTCCCTAACCTTATTGAAACGCAATGTGCTATGTTCCATACTTTCTTTAACGTAGCAATGACATTACTTTTGATTCCGTTTGTAAAAACTCTTGTTTGGATAGCTACAAAGGTTATACCAGAGAAAAAATCTAAAGACGACATTGAAGAAAACTTTATGCCAGAAAGATTCAAATACATTGATAAACGCATTTTGTCAACACCAGCAATCGCAATAAACCAAACTAAACACGAAATTATTTTAATGAGCGAGCTTGCATATAAAAACTTCAAATTATCATTAAGTTGTGTTAAAAATGGTAAAGTTGAAAAGCAAGAAAAGTTTGCAGACAGAGAAAAGCATTTGAACTTTTTAAACAGAGAGATATCCAAGTTTTTGGTAGAGCTTTCTGCAAAAGAAATTTCCTTTAAAGACGAATTAATGCTTGCCTCATTCTATCACGTAGTATCTGACTTGGAAAGAGTTGGTGACTACTCTGAGAATATTATGGAATATGCTGAGGAATTACAACGATTAAAAACCACTTTTTCTGATATGGCTATTGCACAATTAGACGAAATGACAGAAGCAATACATAAAGTTTTTGAGTTTGCGGTTAAAGCTTTTGAGTATCAAGATATGGAACTTTTGGAAACCGTATACAAATATGAGGATATGGTAGACGACTTTAAGTCAAAATTGGATAGAGACCATATCAAAAGGCTTAATAACAATCAATGCTCTGCTAGCACTGGTGCGGTATATTTGAGTTTGGTATCAAACTTGGAACGTATATCTGACCATATGCAAAACATTGCTAAGAGTATAACTGACTACACTGCAAAGCCTAAAAAGGTATATGCAATAATCAAATAATATTAAAAACAATTATTACAAATTAATCACAAAGTGTTATTACTAGCACTTTGTGATTTTTTATTAATAGCTAAATACACATTCATTATAGGAGTTACATATGAAAATTTACGGATATGCAAGAGTATCTTCTCACGACCAAAATTTACAAAGGCAAATGGATGCTTTTAAGGAATTTGGTATTGATGAAAAGAATATTTTTTATGACAAAAAAAGTGGCAAAAATTTTGAAAGAAAAAACTATCAAAGACTTATTAGAAAGTTGAAAAATGGTGATTTAGTTGTAGTAAAATCTATTGACCGCCTTGGCAGAAACTATTCCGCAATCATTAGAGAATGGAAAAAAATTACTGACAAACTAAAAGCAAATATATTTGTAATGGATATGCCACTACTTGATACACGTATGGCAGATGGTTCATTAACTAACCGCTTAGTATCAGACTTAGTATTACAAATTTTGTCGTTCGTTGCGGAAAATGAAAGACGTAACATAATTGACCGCCAACGTGAAGGTATTCAAGCTGCAAGACGCCGTGGTGTACAATTTGGTAGACCTAAAGAAGTTTACTCACCTTATTTTATATCAGTAATTAATGATTTTGATACGGGTAAAATCACAATGAAAGAAGCCAGTGATAAATTAAATAAAAATCGTACGACTATTTATTATCATCTGGCAAAAATCAAAAATTATAACGAAAACTAAATAAATTATAACTTATGTTAAAATATAAATTAATTTAATTTGTTAAAATAATATTCTTATAAAACATTTTACTTGTTACTATCAAAAGTATAGTGACAATTGAATTAAATATAATTTGTGTTTAGATATAAATTGATTTGTTAAAATAATATATTTATAAAATTTTACTTGTTGCTATCAAAGATATAGCGACAATTAAAAAATTATAATTTATGTTAAGATATAAATTAATTTAATTTTTTAAAACAAATTAATTTTATAAATAATTTTATTTATTGTTATCAAAAATTAATTATTCTTAATATATTTAGTAAAAGGTTTTACTCCTTATACTTTAAAGCACCTACTCGTTTATGTTCAGTTCTATTATGAGCAGACTGAATTTTTTCCGCAAAATCACTCTTACCTGTTTTGATATATTTATCAATTTCGGTATAAGATACACCCATTTCCAACTCGTCTGTTTGACCTTCGTACAAACCAGCACTTGGTTTTTTTTCAATAATTTGTTCAGGACAATTTAAGTATTTCAACATACCATAAACGTCTTCTACAAGCAAATCGTTGATAGGGTTAAAATCATAACCGCCGTCACCCCATTTAGTAAAATACCCCATATAAATCTCGCTTGCATTACCAGTACCAGCTACAAGATATCCCTTTGCTTGACCAATGGCATATATCACTGACATTCTAAGTCTTGGATTTATATTATTGTATGCCATTGGAACATCATTACCCGCAAACGGCTCAATAACTTTTTTCAGTTCTTGCTTTGCACGTGTAATATCAACTTCAATAGTTGGAATATCAAAAGTTTTTGCCACAAGGTATGCGTGTTCTCTATCACTGCCATAATTTTGAGAAGATTCACAAGGCATAATAACGGATAATACATTTGGTGTAGCCATTCTACACAAAATTTCAACCAAACTGCAGTCCTTACCACCGCTATTACCCAAAATAACGCCCTTCGCACCAGTTTTATTTAAAATGTTTTTTATCCACTCAACCCTATTTTGTACTTCTAACTCATAATTCATAATTAATCCTCACCAAAATTCACATTAGATAATAATTGTTCAACAGCATTAAAACCAAGCTTTTTCAAACGCTCATTACGTGCTGCAACCTCAACAACAATTGCTAAATTTCGTCCAGGCATTACTGGCATTGTAAGTTTTGGAATTTTTACACCTAAAATTTCCTCAAACTTGCTATCCAAGCCAAGTCTGTCATATTCAATATCACTACGCCAAACTTGTAATTCTATAACTAGGTCAATACTTTTTTCCTTTAAAACTGAGCCTACACCAAACATACTACGTACATCAATTATGCCTACACCTCGAATTTCCATAAAATGTCGTATAGTATCTGGGGAAGTTCCAATAATCTCGTCTTGAATACGTTTTGCAACCACATTATCGTCTGCAATCAACCTATGTCCACGGTGGATAAGTTCCATTGCTGTTTCGCTTTTACCCATACCACTATGACCAGTTATTAGTACACCTATACCACTGACCTCTATCAAAACGCCGTGTACAGCTGTTGACAATGCAAGTTTTCTGTTAAGATATGTCACTATATCATTAACCAATTGTGATGTAAGTTTGTTAGACTTAAACAATGGCACATTGTATTTTTTTGATATTTCCAACATTTCCTCAAAAGGCTCAACATTTTTAGATAAAATAACGCAAGGTATTTTGCGTCTAAACAAAGTATCTAGTTTACTATATCTTTCCTCTTTTGAGCAAGATGCAAGATAGTAATACTCCGCATTACCCATTACTTGCACTCTTGACTCACCAAAATAGTCCTCAAAACCAGCAAGCAATAGTCCTGGTCTGTTTACATTGACGGTAGTCAAAAACATTTCGTGAGTAAGTTCACCCTGCACCAATTCCACTCCACAATTAGCTATAAAGGAATCTACTTGTACAAGTTCGCCCTCTCTTTCCTCTTTTTCCTCTAACATATTTCTCCTATTTTGCACTAATTTTTAGTGCAACTTATTTAACTATTTTTAATTTAGTACCGATTTTCAAAGGGTTTTATCCATTATATTGCAAAATTGTTTAATGAATCAATAACCAATACTATTTTAATATAACTTGTTCAATAAATTTTGCAACGCCGTCATTGTTATTTGTATCACAAATATAATCGGCAACTTTTTTTGTAATTTCCATTGCATTACCCATTGCAACACCAAGTCCTGCATATTCTATCATACTATTATCATTTTCTGAGTCACCAATAGCACAAATCTCATCTTGATTTATGTTATATCTCTCTGCTATCCATTTAATAGCATTTGCTTTACTAGCATTGATATTAACACATTCAAGCAATGCTTTGCTAGATTGATTGACATTTAGTTGGTCACCAAATTTATTGATTAAGTCATTGATAATATGTCTAATAAATTTTTCGTCTGCTAAAAATAAAATCTTTCTTGCATCAATATTATTGTCAGCTACATAAATATCTAATTTTTTATTTACGCAAGTTAGAGGAACTTTTACTATTTGTGAAAATATTTTATTATACTCATTTTCCTCTTCAACGATACATTTATCCTCATAAAACAAAATAGGTGAAGTAATTTCCCCATATGTAGCATACACATACTGGTATAATTTGATAGCCAATTTATTTTCAATTTCATTTGATAAAATAATACTATCTGTTTTTATATCGTACACTCCACTGCCTTGATAGGTAACAATTTCGTCAGTAAGGTTAAAAAGCTGTGCAAAAGGTTTAATTGCTTGATACAATCTACCAGTTGCAATAACAAATTTACCGCCAGCTTGCTTATATTTTTCTACCGCATCTATAGTGTTTTGGGTTACTTTAAAATCGTCAGTGTATAAAGTTCCGTCAAAATCACAAACCAATAATTTATATTTCATCTCTCTCCTCTACTATATACATACAAGTTAATTTACTAAAAGTAAATTCTAATTTCATTAAATATATCTTTTTTACAAATTAAGTTACTTATAATGTAACATTTTTTATCTAATTAGTCAATAACTGTATGATAAAATTCGTATATATTTGTTGCAACCTTTTTATTAATACCTTTTACTTCAGCAAGTTCCTCTACACTTGCATTTTTTATACCAGCAAGAGTTTTAAATGTTGCAAACAATTTTTTTACAGTATTTTCACCAACCCCAGCAATTTGTAACAGCTCGCTTTGAGTTTGTCTTTTACCCCTTAAGTTGCGGTGATAAGTTATTGCAAATCTATGTGCCTCGTCTCTTATCCTTTGTAAAAGTCTTAACGCTTGGCTATCTTTAGACAAAACTAATGGTTCACTACAATGTGGCAGATAAATTTCTTCCTCACGCTCTGCCAAACTTATAATATTAAAATGCACACAACTCTCTTCCATAGCTTGCAATGCATATTTTAGTTGACCTTTACCACCATCGACTACAATCAAATCGGGTTTTGAACCAAACGAAATATCCTCGTCATTCAAATGTGAAAAACGTCTAATCAATGTTTCTTTCATTGAAGCGAAGTCATTACTGCCTTCCACTGTTTTTATCTTGAATTTTCTGTACATTTTACCAGCTTTTTCGCCATTTTCAAATACAACCATACTAGACACTTTATCTGTACCACTAATATTTGAAATATCATAACATTCTATTCTGTTAGGAGGAATATCCATATTCAAAACTTGTTGCAATTGACTAACAGCACCCAAAGTCATATTAAATGTTCTTTCCTCTGTTGACTTACATTTAGCTAGATAATCTTTTGCATTTGCGTAAGCCATATCCACAAGCTGACGTCTAATGCCGATTATTGGCGTAGCTACCAACACTTTACTACCTTTTTTCTCACTTAAGTAATTGCTTATAAGTTCAATATTTTCAAATTCCTCATTTACTAAAATTTGATTTACAAGTAAAGTATCTGAATTGTAGTAACTATACAAATAACTTTCCAAAGTAGATTCATTATCAATGCTTAAAGCATTTATTAACTGCTTGTCACCACCTAAAAGTTTACCACCTCTTACAAACAGCATAGAAATTACTGTATTAATACCATCGCTTGCTATTGCAAAAATGTCCATATCCATATCACTAGGCAAAGCGGTTACTTGTTTTCTCACAAGTTTTTCAAGCACTTTTAATCTTTCACGATAATAAATTGCAAGTTCAAACTCCTCTTTTTCACTTGCAGAAACCATTTTTTCTTTAATAATTCGCTCAATAGATTTGTCATTGCCTTGCAAAAACTTGATAACCTCACCAATTATATCCATATATTGCTCACGTGTAATATTGCCAGTGCAAGGAGCTAAACATCTACCAATATGGTGATTTAAACAAGGTCTGTGATTTTTTGGTGGATTTTCCATATTTATATTACAAGTCCTAAGTTGAAAAGCTGAATGTATTAACTCCATAATCTCTTTTGCGGATATTCCTTGCATATATGGACCAAAATACTTCGCCCCGTCTTTTGTAAGTTTACGTACCACTTGAATTTTAGGGAACTTATCTTTCATATCAATACGTATAAAAGGATAATTTTTATCGTCTTTAAGCAAAATATTGTATGGTGGTTTATGTTTTTTAATTAGATTATTTTCCAGTACCAAAGCTTCAATTTCATTATGAGTTATTATATAATCAAATGTATAAATTTTAGACACCATTATTAAAACTTTAGTGGTTTTATTTTTTGGAGAACCAAAATATTGACGCACCCTATTTTTTAAAGAGCGAGCCTTACCAATATACAATATGTCCCCTTTTTCTGACTTCATAATGTAAACGCCAGATTTATCGGGTAAATCTTTTAATTTTTGTGCAATAATTTCATTCATATCCACACCAAAACAAGATTGAACATTTATTACATTTTTTAAATGTAATTTCTTATATGTATTTTATCATAAATTTTGGTGCGGTGTCAAAACTTTATCCCAAATTAATTATTTTTTTAAATTATATATTTTAAATATATCATTTGCAGTGTGTTAGTCTGTCACGCTTTTTAACTCAAAATATTGTAAAATTTCAAGCTTAATACAATTATCCAATTTTCCTATACTCATAAGCTTTTTGATAATTGTCAACTCCAGTAACAATTACATCATTGACAAAAGGATTTGTAATGTAATAAACTATCAACTTACCATCTCTTTTACAACCAACAATTTTAGCGTCACGTAATATTTTAAGTTGATGTGACACAGTACTTTGATTAAGTTTTAATGTATAACATAAGTCACACACGCACATTTTGGCAATAGATAATGCAGATAAAATTCTTATCCTTGTATTATCACCAAAAATAGAGTAAAAATCTGCAATCATACTACTGGCTTCATATGACGGCATATATTTCCTTAAAAACTCCTCGTCTGCTTTATTAATATTAACATACTCTTCCATTTTTACCTCCTTAGCTTTTAATTATTAGCTGTTTTTTCAAATATTACCAAATAAAGAAAATAATTTCTTTCTGTTTTTGTGTCACAGTTTCAGTAATTGACGCATATTGTAGTAAAAGATAGAAAACATTTGGAGGTCTAGCATATGTGTAATTGTAATGGTTTATTACCTTTAATTTTTGGTTATATTACAGGTGCAAACAATCAAAACAACTGTTGTAACTTTGGTTGCAATTGTGACCAAAACGTTATGCCAATCAACAACGGATTTAATGGCAACAATAGCTGTTGGATAATCTTATTGTTGTTATTCGTTTGTGGTTGTGGATGCAACAATAATTGCAATTGTAATTGTAACAACTAAATTTTAGATTAAGTACATTTTATAAAATCAAATTAATTTAAGCACAAAGTTATATCAATTTAAATTGATATAACTTGACAAAAAACAATTTCCTATTTAAAAAATCACTTAAGTTTAATTACTTAAGTGATTTTTCTTTTTAATTTGTTTTTATATTTTTTATTTTCTATTAATTCAATTTAGCAAAACATTAAAAAAACACAATTATATCGTCAAAATTTTATTAAAGAAAATTGAGATTTTTGCCTACTATATTTTTTAAATAATTTTTTTATAATTTTTTATCACCTTAAAATTATTAATTTAGTAATTATTTATTGCTTTAAAATTGTTAATCTTTTATCAATACAATAAATTTAATACCGATTTTCAACGTGTTTTAATTAATTTTGTCTACATCTTCTTGAACAGAACTTTCATTTACTATATCTTTTTGAGTATCTTGATTATTACTATCCACTACATCATTAGTGTTTTGCACTTTTTCATTTTCAGCATTGCCATTTTTGTTTGGGTCATATGTTACATAATGGTCATCATCTTTGACATTGACTTCCTTTTTTATAGAAAATACGCTAAACATCATATATGATACACCAATCAATATTACAACTACTGGTATAACATATCTCCAAACATTCAAAATAGTACTTACTAGTACAGTTGCACTGCTTACTGCTACTACAAGTCCAAACCTCATTGCTTTAGGTGACCATTTACAAATTCTATCCGCCAATATAATTCCTATGCCTATAAACAACGGAATTATCATTATAATTTTACCCATTGCAAGGTTTTCAACTTTTGCATCAATTGAAATCACTAGATATATCCCCGCAAAAAACATTGATAAAATATAAAATATAGGTGATTTTTTACAAATTGCGTATGCAAGCAAACAACACGCTACGAATAAAATTACTATTGTATACCAAGGTGTAAATAAATCATCAATAAATGGTACATTCAATTGGTCAAGCAACAATAAAAGACCAAACACTACAAACAATGCACTTATAACTATTTTTAAAACATTATCTTTATTTTTCATTTCTCACCAAAACCGCACTAAAGTGCTTGTTCCTATACTTGTTACTTTGTGTTACCGCAAAATCACTATATTGCTATTTAAATTAATATAAAATTTAAAATAAACAATAGCTAAACTCAACTTTCTGTACTATTATTTTGTTCCACATATGGTGGTGGCTCGTGAACTACTTTAAAATGTTTATCATACATTTTTGGTGTCTCTAGTTTTATATATCCAAGTTGTACTAATACTAAAACTACAACGCCAATAGCTGCACATAAGAAACATATTAATTGAACTGCTTTAACACTGCCCCACATTAATTGGTTTACTTTAACAAATTCAAGAATACCTCTTACTACACCATACCAAACTATATATAGTAATGATAAAAAGCCTACTTTTAATTTTTTCTTTACAGTGTAAGTCAATGCAATCATTACAATAAACATTACTAGGTTTAGCATCATTTCGTAAAAGAAGTTCGCTGCGTGCCAGCCATATTTGCCTACTTCGTAATCGTAAACCCAAACTGCAATAGGGAATTTTTGGAATGCTGGATTTGTAATCTCAAAACCAAACAACTCACCATTTACATAGTTACCCCAACGTCCAATTACTTGTCCTAATAACAAGCAAGGCACAACTAAATCAGTAATTCTAAAGAAAGATTTTTTGTATATTCTGCACGCTATAAAAATGCCTAATGCACCACAAGGTATACCGCCAATAATAGTAAGTCCACCTTCGGTTATATCAAATGCTCTTCTAAAATCTGCCCAACTAGTAAAGTATTCATTAAATCTTGGTACAACAAAGAATAATCTAGCACCAATAATTGCAAAAACTATTGCAAATAAAAATGCTGACAGACAAAATTCTGGCTCTAATTGTTCACGTTTACCAAGATAAATCATTAAAAACAATGCACAAATCATACCAGTTGTCAATATTACGCCATACCAAGCGACATCTACACTTCCAATCGAAAAACCTTTATCGTCAAAGTAAATAGCCGCTAATAAACTGCTAAAAATGTTACTCATAAATGCCTCAATTAAATTTCAATCATTCTAGTACCACTATTCCTAATTGAAATTTGGAATACGTTGTCAGTACCAAATACAGATTTTAATTTTGTGACAAGTTCGCTTGTCAAGTCAGATGGTACATATGCAATCATTGTACCAGCAAAGCCACCACCGTGAACACGGATAGCACCTTTATCACCACAAATATTATTACTTAATGCAAGTGCAATTGGAATACGCATATCACGGTCACCCTCTGGATAAACATTTTGCAAAAGTTTATAAGAGCTGTCACCACTTGCGTTAATCATATCATAATACTTGTCAATATCTACATTCTTAATTGCATCGGCACATTTTTCCACACGCTCATTCTCGTTAAAATAGTGCATTGCTCTCAAAATTGCTCTACCAGATACATCACTTTGTATAATTGGTATTGTTGACAAAAACTTGTCCTTATTAACAAATCTTAAAACTTTTTGACCAAATATTGAAGCAACTGCTTCCATTTCAGTACGAATTGAAGCGTATTGGTCTGTTAGTCCGCAATGGTCACCACCGCAATTAACTAATACTATGTCAACATTTTCAAATTTCCAAGGTATACTCTCAACCTCTGGAGCTTTTGTATCTTTAAAATCAATGTAACTAACACCACCAAGTGCAATAGCAGATTGGTCCATCAAACCGCAAGGCTTACCAAAGAACTCACTCTCTGCAAGATGTGATGCGTATGCTTTTGTAAGAGCGTCCATTTTGCCGTCATTGTATAAAATATTCAAAATTTCACAAACAAGAACCTCAAAGCACGCTGAAGAGCTAACTCCAGCTCCTTTAAACACGTCTGAGCTTGTAGTAGCGTAAAAACCACCTATTTTGTAACCATTTTGTTTAAAGTAAGCACATACACCACGAACTAGTCCCTCACTTTTGCCATATTCTGCAGTTTTTGGCTCTAAATCGTTAATGTCAACAACAAGTGGTGGATAACCAACAGATGCAATGGTAATTACATCTTCAATTACTGGAGTAACCATTGCTATTGTATCCACACTAATAGAGGCACAAAGTACTTTACCATTATTATGGTCAGTATGGTTACCACAAACCTCTATTCTTCCAGGTGATGAGAATAATAAAACATTTTCACCACTAAACTCGCTATGTATCTTATATAAATCTTGATATCGTTTAATTTGATATTCTAAACCATTATTTTTTGCGTACAATGCAGAACACTCTTTTGCAAAATTAACATTTGAACCTAAATTGTCAAAATCTTGCTTACTTAAAAATTTCACAATTACCCTCCTACCGAAATAATTTAATATAGTTTATTCCGATATTTTCATTATATATTGTATTTTAGCATAAAAAAAAATAAAAATCAATATTTTTTACAAAAACTTATAATATACTTGCTAAAAACCATAAAATATTATATAATTATTTATACAATATGTATTTTTAACTAAAAAAACAATATTTTTTTATAAAAATGGGAGACTTTTATGGCACAAGACAATCAAATTTTAATTGCTATTGAACAATTACTTGATTATGCAACAAAAAAATTATCACTTGACATTTACGATGTTCACTATGCAAGAAACACTTTGTTAGATAATTTTAAATTAGGTGCAACTCAAACTTTTGAAACAATTCCTGAATATGATATTCAAAGCACAGTTGATTATATGGTAAACTATGCTATTGAGCAAGGTTTTACTACAAAAGAGGATGCTCTTTTATATGAAACAAGACTATTTGGCATTGTAACTCCAGCACCATCAACTATCATAATGAAATATGACATTACAAAAGCTTTACTTGGTGTTGAATCTGCAACTGATTATTTATTTGATTTAGGTGTTGCAAACAATTATCTAAGAATGCAAGATATTAACAAAAACATTATGTGGAATTACAATGGTTCAAAAGGTGGTTTGGTTGTAACAATCAACTTGTCTAAGCCAGAAAAAGACCCTAAACAAATTCAAGCTGCTTTAAAAGCAAAAACTGGTTATCCAGCTTGTATGCTTTGCACATCAAATGTCGGATACGCTGGTAATGCAGGTCACCCAGCAAGACAAACCTTGAGAACTATCCCTGTTGAACTTTATGGTGAAAACTGGTGGATTCAATACTCACCTTATCAATATTATGACAAACATTTAATCTGTTTTTGTGATGAACATAGACCAATGAAAGTTAACCACGATTGCATAGCAAGACTTGTTGATTTTGTTGAGCAATTCCCTCATTTCTTTATGGGTTCAAACGCTGCTCTACCAATCGTAGGCGGTTCAATCTTAACACACGACCATTATCAAGGCGGTGGCAAAGGTTTACCTATGTTTAACGCACCAATTAGAAAAACTTTCAAATCACCTATCAAAGGTGCAGACATTGCAATAGTTGATTGGTATAATAGTGTAATAAGAGTTAGTGCAAAGAAAAAAGTTGTCGCACTTGAAGCTGCTGACTATGTACTAAGACAATGGGCTGAATATACTGACGAAAGCGTTGGTATCATTTGCAAAACAGATGCTCAACACAACGCAGTAACTCCTATTGCTAGATATGAAAATGGTAAATTTATTGTAGATATGATTTTACGTAACAATCGTACTGACGAGGCTCATCCTTATGGTATTTATCACCCTACTGAAGATTTACATAATATCAAAAAAGAAGGTATTGGCATAATTGAAGTTATGGGAACATTCATTTTACCAGGTAGACTTGATAAAGAACTTAAAGCAATTCAAAAATATTTGACTGGTGAGGAAAAATTTGATTATGCTGAAGTTAGCAATGAAACTCACCCACTAACTAAGCATAAGGATATGATTAAATATTTAATCGAAAATAATGGCACATCAAACACTCCAGAAGCTAGCGAAAATATTGTTAAAGACTACATTAACCTAACTTGTGAAAAAATTCTTGAATGTACTGCAGTATTTAAAAATACTGAGCAAGGTGCTGCTGCATTTGATAAGTTTATGATTGATTGCTTAGGTTGCAAAGTTAAATAATATATTTTAATTATATTAGTTTAATAAACATTAATTTAAATAAATTAGCACTAACTTTACAAAATATCTTTAAGTTATTGTAGTTATAAATTTAGCTTTTTGTTCAAAATATAAAACTAATTTATTTTAATAGCGTTATGTAACACAATATCCCCCAAAACAAATTTGTTTCGAGGGATATGTTTTTATAATTTTTCAAGTCAAAATTATATTTGACATTAAGTAAAAATAATGTTATATTTATCCTATTATTAAAGTTAAAATTTTAATTAAAATTAATCAACATTTAGTAATTGTGAGGTATAAAATGATAAAAGTAACTTTTGTGTGTCTTGGTAATATATGTCGCTCTCCAATGGCGGAATTAGTCTTTAAAGATTTAATTGCAAACCAAGGATACTCCAATCAATTTGAGGTTACCTCTTGTGCTACTTCAAGATATGAAATAGGCTCACCTATTTACCATAAAGCAACTGAAACTCTTAAAAACCACGGAATAGCTGGCTCCCATATAGCAAGGCAAATTGATACTCACGATTTAAAAAGTGATTTTATTTTAGTTATGGATAGTAGCAATTATACCAATGTATTACGTATTAACGGCATACAAAAGGAAAAAGTGTATAAATTATGCGACTTTACAAAAAATCCTCGTGATGTTGCTGACCCTTGGTATACTCGTGATTTTGAAACAGCGTACAATGACATAATTGATGGGTGCAAATCATTTCTACAATATTTAAAAAATCAAAAACTTTTATAATTTTAACAAACATTATGACTGATAAAATACATAATATTAATTTGCGAAATAAGCGTACTTTTTAACAATAATACATTTAAAAAACAAAAACATAGTAGTTAGTTACTATGTTTTTTAAAAACTCTTTTTAAAAACAATTTAATTCTAGAGGTAAATGTTATTTTCCTTGATTCTCCCTTAAAATCATTAGCTTTAAGATTATCATTAATAATTAATTTTCTTCTATTATATTCTTTAGTTGATTTTATTGCTTTGTTAATATTAGTCAAACAATCATCACAATCCATAAGTGATTTGTAAAAATATTTTATCCACTCAATATCATTTTGAGTGCAAATTTCTTCCTTAAAAGCACCTATATTATGTGAAAGCTGATTTCTCACCCAACGCATATGTTTTAAATTTTTATATGTAGATTCCCAATCAACAAATTGACTCCTTAATTTATATGAAACATTCTCCATCTCATTAATATAAGTAGTCACTCCATCTTTAGTAGCATACATATCTTTAATCAAATTGTCTAATTTTTTATAGTTTTCAATGAAATCAACATTTATTTCAATCATATTTACACCTATTCATTTTATTAATGAATACATTTTCATATCAAATATTTTCCGTTTTTAACTGCATTTTTTCGCAATACTCCCTCACATTGAAAACCTACTTTTTCAAGAACCTTACAAGATGCCTCATTAAATGCAAAAGGTTCAGCAAAAATTCTAATTATATCTGTATTATTAAAAATATATTCGCAAATAGTTTTTACCGCTTTAGTTGTAATACCTCTACCCCAATACTCCTCTGCTATGTAATAACCTAATTCCGCAGTCTTGTTATGTATATTTTCTTGTCTAAAAGCACCAATACTACCAACTATTTTACCATCAAATTCAATTGCAAACGCAAAAGTCTTATCTTTATCACATTCCAACATACAATTGATAAACTCTATAGCATCTTTTTCTGTATATGGATATGGTATACCATCTCTCAAATTATTTTGCACATTTTTATTTGATATTGCTTGTGCCAAATCTTTTGCAAAAGCCAAATTCCATTCTTTTAGAGCGACATTCATATTACCTATTACCTTTATTATAAAATTTAGTCAAGCACAGCCATCTTACTACAATACTTAAATAAAAACACTATATTTTAATTAATAATTTTAACATATTAAATTTATATACCAATTCTATACAACACAAATTTGCTAAAATAAATATAGAGTTTAAACATTGTTAGAGCTAATTAAAAAATTCAACAGCACCACTATCCCCAAAATAAACTGCTCCTACCACTTTAACTTTATCATTGCCAGCCAATGCTTTTTCAACCTCAATCACTCCAGCATTAACATTTAAACGAGTAGCTTTATAATCGTCTTTTTCGTCACCAATTACTGAACTAATTTTATCAATAGTTGTCTTAATAAGTCCGCTTGCTTGTCCGCTAATCGCAGCGTTTACTGCACCACAGCCAGTATGACCTAAAACTACAACAAGTGGAACATTTAAATGAGATACGGCATAATCCATACTTGCAATGACTATATCGTCAACAACATTACCAACAACACGAATAACAAACAAATCACCAATTGCTGCTGAAAAAATGCTTTCTGGAATAACACGAGAATCTGAACAAGAAATAACAACTGCAAAAGGTTTTTGACCATTTACAAAAGTACTTTTTCTTATATCAAGCGAAACATCACCACAACTTGTCTTTGCATTCAAAAACTTTTGATTACCATCTTTCAACGCTAATAACGCATCTTCCATATTACTAATACAAAAATCTCTCATATAATTAACCTCTTAAAAAATAAAAACTTTAATCTTTAATATACTAAATTTTATAAATAAATATTAAGTTAAATTAGTTACAACATAAATATTAAAACCAAATATAAAACAATTAACCAAGTAACATTAATTGTATACTCTGGTTCTTCCACAAAGAAAGTTAAATTTTCCAGTTTCTCAGCAGTAGGCTCATAAGCCATTGTATCCTCAAGCACCTCGCCATCAAGCATTTTAATTATCCTTGTAGAATAATCGGCAGCAAGTTGGTCATATTGATTAATAAAGGCTATTGTTTACCTTTATTTTTACCTCTTAATGAAAATAACCAGTCAAAAATCGATACTAAAACACTTATACACGCAATTACCACATATCCGATTGCTCCATCTATTTGCTTAAAAACAACACCAAAATTGCTATTTGGTAGACCTATCCAAAATAATAAAACAAAGGTTACACAAGCTATGAATATAGGCAACCAAATTCGTAAAAAGCGTTTTTTACAAGTGCTGTCATAGTTTTGACAAAACATTGCAAAAAATACAAATGCCACAATGCCAACTGCAAAGAATGGCAGAGAAAAAATTGACAAATCGTCTGCAGTAGTCACTTTTACCGCTCTTTCTGGGTTTTCTTTGCTTACATATATTTGTGTTTTTTTTGCCAACCAAGTGGTCAACACTTTCAAAAAATACTGGACTATCTACAAAGGTATAAATTGTACCGCCTATTTTGTATGATATTTCAAGATTATAGCTTATATGAGTTTTACGATTGTTATTCGTATGGTTTCTTATATAACCAGTAATTTCACCATCAATCTTTTCATAGTTCGTTTCATAGTCATACATTTGTCCAATTGAAATGCCTGCTATAACAATTGCTACAATTAAGCATATAATAAAAACCAAAAAAGTAATTATTTTGCTTTTTTTATCTTTCCTTTTTTGGGCAGCAATCTTTTCAGCTTTACGTTTTTGTGCTTGCTCTGCCCTCACGATATCTTGTTCAGTTTTTATTTTTTTCTTTTTACTCATTTTTATATTAAATAACTTTTATTATTACTCCTAATTGATTGTAATATTAAAATAGATTTTCAATTAAATTATTTAAAATTTTAGAAGCTATTTTAAGAATTAACTATATACATTTAACTTAAATTAGTTTTTTACCAATTTATTTTTTATAATACTAAAATTTTATTTATTAGTGATATTGATATTTGTCACAATGCCATCTTTTATAGATATTTGTGCTGTTAACGTATACATAAAGAAAAGCAAGTCAAATTTACTATCAACATATGTCACAACTTTTGAAGAATTGTCCACATTAAAAATTGTCTTAGGAACGCCTAACAGAGAAAGCAATTCATTTTCTGACATCCCAATATAAACATTGTTGAATTTTGATTTTTCTCTAAATTTTTTATTGCGAAATTTAATAAAATAAAAAAAGCAAACAGCTAATAAACTAATCCCCAAAATACTACCAATAATTATCAGCAAAAGACTTGTATCTACCATTTTTGTGTCCTTCCTATTTTATTTAAATATTATAACATAAATCAATTTATTTTTCAAGTGTTAAAATTCACTAACATTAAACAACCATATAATTTAAAACTCAATTATATTATAATATGTCATAAGTTACAACTTGCAATCACTAATAAGTGATAAAATTTGCTTAAAACGTTAAGACAATTTATGCCAAAATAAAAATAATTTATGTAAGGGTTGATTTTTACATAAAAATGTGATATATTGATTATGCGATACATCTTAATACTATTGTTAGGGAGCACCTTGGTAAAAACGTACTCTCTACCCTTTCAATAGGAAGATGTATCGCAACATTGAGAGATACGTTTTAGGCGTGTTTCGCAATGAAACACGCTTTTTTGTTGTAAGGAGGGAAAACAAATGAAAGTAGAAAGAATTGAAGCGATTGCTCTTGACAAAAAGACTGCACAAGAATATGCAAGAATAATTGCAAACAAGCAAATGGAACAGCCAATTAAAAAGATTAAATATCTTGGAGGCGGTTCGTTTGGTAGGGCTTATAAAGTCACATTTAAAGATGACAAAAAAATCGTCATAAAATTTTTAAGAGCAAATGATATGCTAGAAAAGGAAACTTATGACCTTAATTTACTTGCCACAAATTGTACAATTAAAATTCCACAAGTATTGTTTACACATAAAGCAGACAATGACATTCCAATTGATTG
>CAJTZR010000028.1 GCA_910584035.1 uncultured Christensenella sp.
ATGGGGCAATAAAACTCATTAACTATAAAGATAAAACTAATTAATCATAAACAATAATATTGCAATTAAATACATTTAATTGATTTCAAAATTATTGTTTATTTTTATTTTGCTAGCAAAGTCTTATAAGACTTTGTTCTATTTAATAATCTCTTTAATAATATAGCAAAATTAATTAACTATAAACAATAATATTTCTATACTTTACTTTGTATGCTATATTAATATTTTTGTTTATTTTTATTTCTTACACAAAGTCTTAAAAGACTTTATGTAAGTTTCATTTACTTAACAACCTATCGCATTAACCTTTAAGTTGCTATTTATTACTTTCCCCCCTCTTACCTTACAAGTCTTAAAAGACTTTGTATTTTTTTATAACTAAACAAAAATTTGCACAATTCAACCAATCACAACTTTATAAAAAGCTTACACCTATTTATTACTATACCAAATTGACTAATAATGTAAATTTTATTGTAATTAAATCTTATATCATATTATTACTCACCTAACAAATTGCCCCCTTTAATTTCTGTTGATAACTCTCCTCCTACCCGCAAAGTCTTATAATACTTTGCAAGATTTTTATATTAATAATAAAAACCTACCCCACTGCTATACGATTAAAAAGCAATTAAATTTAATGTGTTAATTGTCAAAGTCTTAAAAGACTTTGCAAGATTTTTTATTATTAATAAAAACCTACCTCACTGCTATACAATTAAAAAGCAATTAAATTTAATGTGTTAATTGTACAAAGTCTTAAAAGACTTTGTTATATTTAATTAATTTTTCAATAATGTAGTAAATCAATATTTTAAACTTAATTTTTATTTTTTTAAATAAATTAGTGCATAATATATCATTAAATTTTTATATAAATAAATTACCAAACTATTTTTATTATTTAAAAACCACAACTTATTAAATTTAAAATGTTTTAACAAGAACAAAGCAATTTTTTATTTATCACCTTTACTTATCATTTAAATATTAATTTATATTTTTGATTAAAAAAAGCTTTATATCACTTAATTGATATAAAGCCTTTTTATACAAAAATTTAGTTAAATTTTTTATTTTGTTACAAATTTTATTGCAAAGTTTAAAGTAGCACTACTCCCTTTTTATCACATTCAGCTATAGTTTCCTCATTCCAAATAGAGCTTTGAACTTCGCCGATATGTGCTTTATGCAATAGCAACTGGCAAAGCCTTGATTGACCTATACCACCACCGATTGTCAAAGGATATGTATTGTTGATAACATTTTTATGATAATCACTTGAAACTTTAAGTCCTTTAGCTTGTAGTTGATATTCCAAAGATTTTGCATCAACTCTTATACCCATTGAGGATAATTCAATAGCACGATTAAGTTCTGGATACCATACCATTATATCACCATTTAATGCCCAATCGTCATAGTCTGGGGCCCTTAAATCGTGTGGCTCGCCATTTGATAGATTCTCACCTATTTGCATTATAAATACCGCACCATATTGCTTTGTAATTATGTTCTCTCTTTCCTTAGTAGTTTTATCTGGATATAGCTTTAGTAATTCCTCTGAAGTTATAAATTGAATTTCGTCAACCAAATCATTTTTAATTTGAGGGAAAACAGTTTGTATATATTTTGCAGTATCAAGTATAACACTATAAATATTGCGTACAACATCTTTTAGAAAATCAAAGTTCCTATTTTCAGCTAAAATGATTTTTTCCCAGTCCCATTGGTCAACGTAAACGCTATGCAAGTTATCAAGTACAGCCTCTTGACGTCTAATAGCATTCATATTAGTATAAATACCCTCGCCAACCTTATAGCCATACTTACCCAAAGCCATACGCTTCCATTTAGCAAGAGAGTGTACAATTTCGCAATAGCTGTTTGGAATTGAAGTAATATCAAATGCAACAGCCTTTTCTGTACCGCTTAAACCATCGTTTAACCCGCTATCTGCTCTTACAAACAATGGGGCACTAACTCTATGTAAGTTTAGCTTTTTAGAAAATTTGTCTTGAAAATAGTCACGTAGCAATTCGATTGCTTTTTCTGTATCTTTTACATCTAATTTTGAGGCATAACCCTCTGGTATTATATCCATAATTACTCCTTTAACATTCCTTTAATGTCATCAATATATCTTGCAAAAACTATACCAGGAGCTGCTAAGTCTGGTTGCCATCTTTTTACCCATTCCAAAGTGATATATCCATCATAGCCAATAGATTTAAGTCTATCCACTGCCTCTTGTAGTGGCAAATCACCATTGCCGAGCATTTTATAAACGGTAGCACCATTCTCACGAACAGAATCCTTAATATGAGTATACTTAATATACTTACCAATATTGCCAATAGTTTGAGCAATAGTTTCTCTGCCATATCTGTATGGGTGATGAATATCCCATAACACACCAACATTATTCTCGCCACTTTCCTCAATAAATTTCTTTAAAAGTTCAGTGTCGCAAAACATACCATTTGTTTCAATAAGAGGTGTAACATTAAACTTTTCGCCGTATTTTGCCAATGCCTTATAATATCCCAAAGCTAGCTCATAATCGCCATCGTCAAGCATTGCTCTATTTGTACACATTATACGGACATATTTTGCACCAATCTTGCCAGCAAGTTCAATGTATTCCATTGCTTCTTTTACATTGTTATCAATATTAACCTTTGTCGCAATACAAGCATTTGATGTTAAAATTGGTATTTCTAGTCCACCAATTTTTTGCAATGTTTTATCAATTTGCTCACTGCTAAAGCATTTCATTGTTGGGGCATACATTTCGCTTGCAATACCTCTAATTTCTACACCATTATAACCTAAATCTTTGGCAGTTGCCAAAATTTCGCTGAGTGTCCAATTAGGACAACCTAAAGTAGAAAAACCTATTTTCATAACCCCTCCTTATGCAGTTTCGATTTCTGCAGCACTTTGAAGTTTTAACAACTCAATTGCTTCCTCACGCATTTTAAATTTTTGAATTTTACCGCTAGCAGTAACTGGGAAAGAATCTACTATCCTAATATATCTAGGAACTTTATGTTTTGCAAGATGAGCTTTTGCTAACTCACGCAATTCATCCTCAGTAGCACTCTCGCCCTCTTTAAGAATGATTACTGCCATAACTTCCTCACCATATTGCTCAGATGGAACACCTATAACTTGAACATCTTTTACAATTGGTTGAGTGTAATAAAATTCCTCAATTTCCTTAGGATAAATATTTTCACCGCCACGGATAATCATATCCTTAATTCTACCTACTACCTTGTAATAGCCGTCTTTATCTACAGTACACAAGTCACCAGTATGCAACCAACCATCTTTATCAATAGCCTCTGCAGTAGCTTCTGGCATTTTGTAGTACCCTTTCATTATATTATAGCCTCTAGCACAAAATTCGCCCGCTTCGCCAACTGGCATTTCCTCACCAGTAACTGGGTCAACAATTTTAGCCTCAACGCCGTCAAATACTCTACCAACAGTGTTAACCCTTAATTCTAGGCTATCGTCAGTTGTTGTTTGAGTACAACCTGGTGATGCTTCAGTTTGACCAAATACAATAGTAATTTCTTTCATATTCATTTGGTCTACAACTTGACGCATAACCTTGATAGGACAAGGGCTACCAGCCATAATACCTGTTCTTAAGCTACTAAAATTGTACTTATCAAAGTCTGGATGCTCAAGCATAGCAATAAACATAGTAGGTACGCCGTGTACTGCAGTACATTTTTCCACAGTGATAGCGTTCATAACCTTTGTCGGACTAAATGACTCAACTGGAACCATTGTAGTTGCGTGTGTGATGCAAGACATTAAGCCTAATACCAAACCAAAGCAATGGAACATTGGTACAGTAATCAGCAATTTATCCTTATCAGTAAATTTCATTCCGTCACCAATAGACTTACCATTATTAATAATATTGTAATGTGTTAACATAACACCTTTTGGGAATCCAGTTGTACCACTAGTATATTGCATATTAATTACTTCGTGACAATTCAAGCTGTTCATTCTCGCGTTTAGCTCTTCATCACTAACATTTTTTCCCGCTTTTACAATATCCTCAAAATTCATAAATCCACGTGGTGTGCTTCCCTCTGCTCCGCAATAAACGATTTTCTTTAAAAACGGGAATTTAGCATTATCCACATCACCATTTTTGCTATTTCTGAATTCTGGTAAAACTTTATCAATTGTATCAACATAGCTGTTATTTTTAACGCCATCAATCATAACTAGCATTTTAGTATCAGATTGTTTTAGCAAATACTCAAGCTCAAACTCTTTATAGTTTGTGTTTACAGTAACTAAAACCGCACCAACTTTTGCAGATGCAAACAAAATTTCATACCATTCTGGCACATTTGTCGCCCAGATTGCAACTTTGTCATCCTTTTGAATTCCGAGGTTAAGAAGCCCCTTTGCCACCGCATTACATCTGTCATTCAACTCTGACCAAGTCTTTTGATAATCCCTAGTAGTGTACTTAATCGCTACCGAGTCGGGATAGTTTGCTGCCAATCCATCAAGCATACCGCCTAATGTCTTTTCAATCATTTCCATCTTCTTACCTCCTTTTAGATAGTTATGTTAAAAAAATTATAGATTAATCAATACATTATTACTTACTCGCAAGCAAAGCAATAATTTAAAAAAATCAATTTTATTTATATAATATCAATAATCTTTATACATATAATTGTAAGACCAAGTAACAAAAATCGCTATTAATTATAATATTGTAAATTATAAGTATTTTCATTCAGTAAATAATTTTTCAAACTAACAAAATTAGATTATAATTACATTATACTATTTAATTAATAATTCAAACTGCCAATATTCTTTCTTTTTTGTCCTAATTCTTTCAACGCTTTGAAAATTACAATCATTTACGCTTTAGAAAAGGCAAATTTAGTTTAATAATACTTGTAAAGCAAAATTACTTTTTTAGTATTATTCATTAATACATTATTGAGAATCTGCAAGTTGTTTTTTATTGATATTTAAATATTTGCCGAGGTTAAAAGCTTTCCAAGGGCTATTGTCCTCTGGTGGGAAAGCACGGAAAACCATTTTTTCCTTTGTAGTTGGATGAACAAACTTAATTTCTGTCGCCCAAAGTGCTAAGTTATATCCTTTTGAACGCTTATCAGCACCATATTTCATATCACCAAAAATAGGAGTTCCTAAACTTGCCATTTGCACTCTTGCTTGATGTGACCTACCAGTAATTAAGTTGATAGATACCAAACTAAAGCCTTGTGTATCCTCTAAAACTTTATAATCTAGTTCAGCACGCTTTGCCCCCTCCTCTGAGAATGGTGCAATAGTTGTTATATTAGTTCTGCTGTCCTTTTTTAAATAATGTTCCAACTTTCCGCTTTTATGTACTGGTACACCACATACAACAGCCAAATATTTTTTTTCAAACTCACCATTGCGTATAGCCTCACACAATCTTTCAGCCGCTTTTGATGTCTTTGCAAAAATCATTACTCCGCCAGTTGGTCTATCCAATCTATGAACCAAGCCAACATAAGCATCACCTGGCTTATTATATTTTTCCACAAGATATTGTTTGATTAAAGTAATCATATCCAAATCACAGCTACTATCCGCTTGTGATGGGATATTAAAAGGCTTAATAACCACAATAATATGATTATCTTCATAAACAATATGTAAATCCTTGTATGTAAATGTACTCATTTGCACTCCTTACCTAACAATTTCCATTGCATAGGGGTTCGCTTTTCTGCGTTCTTATTTGTTTTGACAATATGTATTGCAACAACAATTTTATTTATTCTTTTTAAACTAATATACTTAAATTTTATTAATAATTAATATAAATTATTTATACCAACAATAATATACTACTCATTAAACATAATGCAAGTGTTCATTTTCCTTTGGCGGTTCAATGCCTTTTGCCTTGCAAAAATCTATAAATGATTTTGGAACTTCAACATTTCGATTAGTGTTGATTTCTTTAACTTTCAATCTTTCAAATGCGGAACTTCTGCGAACTGGCATAGATGTTAAAGAATAACGATTCATACTTTTCAATTTATTATTTTTGAATCTACTTAACCGAAAATCTGCAATTTCCAATGATTCAAACTGATGATAAACTTTTATAATAGTGCTAAACAAAGTATTTTTCAATTTAGTAGGGAAACTTATAAATGGAAACATTAAATTAGCCCCCATATGTTTATCAATACTATTCTGCCAACTTTTATTTTTGTAGTTATATTCAAAACAAGTTTCACCATAAGCTATTGCTAACTTTTTTCTAAAATAATATTTATAAATTGTTATTGTATTATTTTTATCTTTGTAATAATATAATCTACTTGATTTTCCATATAGCATATTGAGAAAAATAACATATCCTATACACCAAACAAAAGCAAATGCTCCAAAACAGATACATAACCACCAATTAATTGTATCTTTTAGCAACTCTTTTATAAGAAAATATATCAATGGAAATAATCCGCATAGAGTTCCAAAAATTGAAATTCTTGCACCTAAACGAAAATGACTTGGATTGTAACTACCATATAAAAAATGAATATTATCATATTGTTCTTTAATGATTAAAGTTTGAGGTCTTTTATCATTAATATCAAATAATGTTTGCACATTGTCCTCTTTCACTAACTACACCTACCAATATTTTAAGCATTCAATTTTTAATAATTTTATTATTGTTGTATCTAAACAGAATATTTTTCAATACGGCTTTTATCTTTTGAAAGTAGCTAATCCACTGCAACCACAAGGCAACTCAATACCTTCATTTGTTGGCAAGGCAACCTCGTAAGCATCTATATCAGTCTTAAAGTTTTTTAAAGCTATATGCAAAATATTCTTAATTACAGTTGGTTGAAGCCCAGTTGTATAAGAATTTATCAAGAAAAATAAAGGATTATCAACCAAAACATTAGTACAAAGTTTTACCAAATCAAATAAATTTTCCTCAATCTTCCACGTTTCACCATTTGGTCCTCTGCCATAACTTGGTGGGTCCATAATAATTGCATCGTATTTATTGCCACGCCTTATTTCCTTTTCAATAAACTTTTTGCAATCGTCTACAATAAATCTTGTATTTTCAGTTGGTACTTCACTAGATACGCAATTTTGTTTTGCTCTATCAACCATAGCTTTTGCACTATCAACGTGAGTAACATTTGCCCCCGCTTTAGCACAAGCAACAGTAGCACCACCAGTGTAAGCGAACAAATTTAAAACTTTAATTTTCTTTCTGCTATTTTGAATAAGTTCCGCCATTTTATCCCAGTTTACGGCTTGCTCTGGAAAAAGTCCAGTATGTTTAAAGCCCATAAGCTTACAATTAAACTTTAGTCCTTTTCTCTCAATAACAAAATTTTGTGGTACATCTTGGGTAAAAGTCCATTCCCCTCCGCCACTTGACGAACGCTTGTAAATTGCATTTATCCCTTTATATGATGACAACTTAAATTTAGCGTCCCAAATAATCTGAGGGTCGGGGCGTAACATAATAAGTTTGCCCCACCTCTCAAGTTTTTCGCCATTTCCAGTCGCAATTATCTCATAATCACGCCAACCATTTGCAACCTTTGCCATTTTACACCTTAGCAATATACAAAGTTACATTATCACCATTGATATTCCAATCTTTTGTATATCCTTTTATCTCTTTGTTAACAATGCTATCTGCAAGCACATCTGCCAAAATACTGCTATCCTCTGCAAGTACTTTTTCAGCTAAACCACTAGCAACATAACCAATATTGATATGGTCTGTTACCTCAAAACCAGCCTCTTTACGCATTGTTTGTATTTTAGATACAAGCTCTCTTGCAACACCTTCACGAATCAACTCGTCAGTCAAATTAGTATCAATAGTTATAGTTATACCTTTGTCACTCTCGCTAAACATACCAGCTTTGCTTGTAGTGCTAATCAATAAATCCTCTTTTGCAAACTCAACATTGTTGCCGTCAATTACAGCAATATGTGTACCATTTTCCACATCGCTAACAACTTTGTTGCTATCACAACTTGCAAGGTATGCTTTTATTCCACCAAGTAATTTACCATACTTAGGTCCAATTGTCTTAAGTTGAGGTTTAATCTCATATCCCACAAAACTACTATTATCAGCAACAATTTGTGCCTTTTTGATATTTAGTTCTTTTGCAATAATGTCAAGCATTCCGTTATCTTTCAATTTCATATCTGCTTTGATATAAATGTTTGAAAGCGGTTGTCTATTTTTCATATTTGATGCATTTCTTGCAGCTCTACCTAGCTCAACACTGCTTATAGCAAAACTCATATCTTTTTCCAAATCAATATCAATCAATGCCTTATCCGCAACTGGGAAATCACACAAATGTACACTTTCTGGTGCATTTTTATCAAAAGTAATAACTAAATTTTGATAAATTGTTTCAGAAATGAATGGTACAAATGGTGCAATAACTTTAGACAATGTAACCAAAGTAGTATGCAATGTAGTATATGCAGCCACTTTGTCCTCGCTCATATCGCTACCCCAAAATCTGTCACGACATCTTCTAACATACCAGTTTGAAAGCTCATCAGTAAACTCACCAATTGCTCTTGATGACTCTGTAATCTTGTACTCGTTTAAATCATTATCAACTTCAGTAATCAAAGTTTGCAATTTTGACAATATCCATTTATCCATCAATGACAATTTGCATTTTTTGATATCATATTTTGTTGGGTCATACTTATCAATATTTGCATATAGAACAAAGAAAGCATAAGTATTCCACAAAGTACCCATAAATTTCCTTTGTGCTTCGCTTACATTTTCCGCACTAAATCTTGATGGCAACCAAGGGCTTGAGCCTGTGTAGAAATACCATCTTACAGCATCTGCACCTTGTTTGTCAAGTACAGTCCAAGGGTCAACTACATTGCCTTTGTGCTTACTCATTTTGATTCCGTCTTTATCGTTAACGTGTCCTAAAACTATGCAGTTTTTAAATGGAGCTTTGTCAAATAGCAATGTTGAAATTGCCTCCAATGTATAAAACCAACCTCTTGTTTGGTCAACTGCTTCACTAATAAAATCAGCTGGGAATTGTTTTTCAAAAATATCCTTGTTTTCAAACGGATAGTGCCATTGTGCAAAAGGCATACTACCAGAGTCAAACCAGCAGTCCATAACTTCAGGAGTTCTGTGCATTGGTTTGCCGCACTTAGGACATTTGATAACAACTTCGTCAATGTAAGGTCTGTGAAGTTCGATATCTTTATCTAGACCGCCAAGTTCTTTAAGTTCTGCTTTAGAGCCGATAACGTGAGTTTCCCCGCAATCATCACATACCCAAATAGGTAGCGGTGTACCCCAATATCTCTCTCTTGAAATTCCCCAGTCAATTACATTTTCCAAGAAATTGCCCATTCTACCAGTACCGATAGTAGGTGGCAACCAATTTACGCTTGCGTTGTTTTTAAGCAAGCTATCACGAACAGCAGTCATTTTGATAAACCAACTCGACCTTGCATAATACAAAAGCGGTGTATCACATCTCCAACAGAATGGATAGCTGTGTTCATACATTAATTCCTTAAATAAAAGTCCCCTTGATTTTAGGTTTGCAATAACGGCTTTGTCGCCTTCTTTACAAAATACGCCTGCAAAATCCGCACCGCACTCTTCTGTAAACTTGCCGTCAGTACCAACCATTTGAAGGAATGGTAAATTGTATTTTCTACCGACATTGGCATCGTCTTCACCAAAAGCAGGAGCAATGTGTACAATACCTGAACCATCTGTCAATGTAACATAATTATCACAAGTTACATAATAAGCCTTTTGCTTAGTATTATTCAAGTTAAATAATGGCTCGTACTCAACTCCCTCATACTCTATACCTTTTTTGCACTCAAGTATGTCATAGTCCTCAAATAAAGTGCTAACTAAAGCTTCAGCCATTACAATAATTTCGTCATTTGCTTTTATCTTAACATAATTTTCATTAGGATTCATACACAATGCTACATTGGAAAATAATGTCCAAGGTGTAGTTGTCCAAGCAAGAAAATACGCATTTTTCTCGTCCTTAATCGCAAACTTAACAAAAATTGATTTTTCCTTAACATCTTTATAGCCTTGTGCAACCTCGTGTGAAGACAAAGCAGTTCCACAACGTGGGCAGTATGGCACAATTTTGTGACCTTTATACAACAAACCTTTGTCTGCAATTTGTTTTACAGCCCACCAAATAGATTCAATATAATTGTCATTGTAAGTTATGTAAGGCTCGTCCATATCAACCCAGTATCCTACACGGCTTGACATTTTCTCCCACTCGCCTTTATATTTCCAAACACTTTCTTTGCATTTTTTAATAAATGGCTCAATACCATAATTTTCAATTTCTTTCTTGCCGTCAATACCAAGCATTTTTTCAACTTCCAACTCAACTGGCAAGCCGTGAGTATCCCAACCAGCTTTACGCAAAACCTTATACCCTTTCATAGTCTTATAACGTGGGATAATGTCTTTCATAACCCTTGTTAAAATATGACCGATATGTGGTTTACCATTTGCTGTTGGTGGACCATCAAAGAAAGTAAAATATGGTTTTCCATCATTTTTACTTACACTCTTCTCAAAAATTTTATTCTCATTCCAAAACTCAATTACTTCCTTTTCACGAGAACAAAAATCCATACTTGAATCAACTTTCTTGTACATAATACGCTCCTATATACTTACAAACATTTCAGTCTTATACCAAATTGTTTATATTAATTTTTGCAAAACATCTAAGCTATCTTAAGCCATTTTTCAAACAAATATCAAAAAATAAAAAAATTGCTTAAAACTAAAACTTAAGCCTTATTAATTTTAATTATTATATTTTACACGATATAAAAAAATTTGTCAAGCAAGCACACTAAATTTGTAGGCTACTGACAAATATTTTTATAATATATATGCTTTATACCTCAAAATTCACTTGACAATCACAAAAATTAATAAAATTCAAGCTATATTTGACAATATTCAATCAAAAAACACAAGTTTTCCACTAAAGCAAACACAGGCTAGATAAATTACTACACTTTCAATTTAATTTTAACATCAAATATTTCACTTTCTTGACTTTCATTTTATACTCAAAACAATCAAAATATATAAAGATATGCTAATTGTACCAAGTAAAATCAAAATACTTCTTACATTTTAACCTCTCTAGCATAATGTACTAGATATTTTTTATAACTTACAAAACAAACTCCAACTTTTTATAAAAGTCACATAAATAACAAAATTATAAAAGCATTAATCATAGTTAGTACAAATGCACAAACCAAAATAGTTTTACTAAGTTTTAATTTTCATAAAATCTAAAATACACAAGATGTTTTAATGGTATCATAAACACTAACACTTTAATGTTCCATAAGTACGCTTTCAATCTCAAAAGTTCTATTCTATAACCACTTGACTTAATCAAACAAAAAATGTTTTTCACTTATTTTTATCACAATAAAGCAATTAATTTTGACTATTATTATGTTTGGCTTGAGCCTTTTTATTCCGCTCATTTAGTTTTGCTAACAATTCCAACTTATGGCGTTTCTCTTTTTCCTTATTGTACTGCTCAAGGATAGCCTTGTCGTCATAAGTCAAAATCTCCAAATCACCAAGCATATCAATAAAATCAGCCATACTGACTACTTCTCCTTTGTAATTCCATTCCTCTGGCATATCACCTACATAGTAATCGCAATTATTTACAAAATTTACAACTTTTGCACCAAGTTCCGCAAGCCTATTCAGTACTGCTCTTGTAAGATTAATATCTTCTATCATAGCATCACGATTTAAAAAAATCTTTTTATGATACAAGGAATTACTCTTGTCAATCACATTCTCATCAATAACTTTTGGCTCAAACATAGATAAAATTCTGCGTTTAGAATTTTTACTTGTGAGCGATGGTGCTTGCGACATACATTTTGAAGATACAAAATTTGTAATGCTACCACCCTCGTTCATACCAATAGTTGCCTCATACGCTGCCATTAATTGCTCAAATGTAAGTCCCTCTTTTTCGCAAATATACTTTAATGTCAAAAGAGAAAGTTTAGCGTCCTCGTCTGCTCTATGATGATTAAACTCAACCCCAATCTCCTCAGCAATCTTATCCAAGCTACAAATAGTTGACATATTTTTGTAAATGCTAAACAAAATTTGTGTATCAACAAAACAAAAATCAAACGGCTTAAGTGTATTGATTTTACAAGCTGCATTAATTCCAACAATGTCATTATGTATAGCGTGACCAAGCACAACACAATCACATTTTTGCAAAATAGTACCGATTTTTGAATAGTTTTCCACAAAAGATGGTGAAGAATAATAAACTTTCAAAGGGTAAGCTAGCTTTACTCTATAGTAAGCGATATTCACTTTACTAATTGGTCTTATCAATATATTTTTTTGTTCTTTTATGTTAAAATTCTCATCACCTATACAGTAACCGAATTCGCAAATATTACCGCTCGAAAAATATCCGTCAGTACTTTCTAAATCAAAAGCTACAAATTGCATTAGTTATTCTCTGCCCCCTTTAAAGGTCTTATTACAAATGAGAATTTAAAAGGATTTTCTGGACTTAAAATATGCTTGAATTCGTCTCTAGTATCTGGTCCGCAACTATTAGAACCTACTCCACGAACAAAGCCGTCAATGCTTACATTATTTAATTCCATAAACTTAACATCCTCTAGATGTTTTGCAGCTATCAAATTATCATCTGTTGTTGTTTTTACATTAAAATTGAATGGTTTATCCTCTGCCAAAAACTCAAGTCCCATACCATTACTATTAGTTACTCTCGCCCAACGCACACCACATCTATTACCAGACTCTTGCGGTTTTATGTATGGCTCAAGCATATGTTGACTATCTGTTTTGAATATACCAAGCTTTGCTTGATTCAAAAAGTCTGGATAATTTTCCACATTACCATAACCATAATATTCAATATTCTTAAAGTCTTTTGCCATTTCTAAACTATAACCAATCTTAGGCAAATCGTACTTTCCTTCCAAAGAGATAAACTCGCCCTCTACTTTTACCTCACCTTTGCTACCAAAAGTATAAGTTGTGTTATAAGTAATAACTACTTGACCTTTTGCAAGCATATTGTGAGTAGTTTTAATAACGCTTTCTTTTTCATTATAGCTTATTTTTTCAAGTTGAATATTTAACTTATCTAATCCGTCTTTTACCCACTTTTTAGCTACATATTGATAGTTGTCAATAGGTGCAGCAAATACATTACCAACAAGTCCAGTTTTTCCGTCTGCCCTAAGAGGTTTATAATTTAAAACTTGCTTTCCGTCTATCTTATAACTTGTTATCAAACCGCTAAGCAAATTAACAACAACCACTCCGCCGTCAAAACTAATTCGCAAATTTTCACCGCTATTTATTGTGCTTGTTCCCAATTTAATATCGATTTTCGGAATGTTTTCGTTAATAACCAAACAATCCTCACCTAAAACTCGCCCCGTCTTTTTACAAATATAAGTCATTTGCAAACAGCTATCTTTTCCACGATTTTGCACTATCTCTTTTGGCATTCTCACAAAACCTTTTGCACCTATAATAGTTGAAATTTTACCTTCCACTATAGGTGTTCCGTTTTCGCAAACTGCCCATTTTATATCAATATTCTCTGTAGATAAAAAGTCTTGTCTGTTACAAATAATTACATTATCCTCATCTTTATAAGTCCTTATTGGGCTGTAAACATTTTTCATACACAAAGCACCAGTATGTGGTCTGCCGTCTGGATACAATAATCCATCCACGCAGAAATTGCCATCGTGTTTTTTCTCACCGTGGTCACCGCCATAAGTATACAAATACTTCGCTCCTACCTCAGTATGCTTAACTATATGGTCACGCCATTCCCAAATCAAACCACCAAGCAAGCTGTCTTTTTTATACCATTTATTCCAATAATAGTCTAAATCACCTGGTCCAACACCCATTGCGTGAGCATATTCACACAACATATAAGGCTTGTCATAATACTTTAAAGGTAACTTATCCTCTAAATAGTCTTGGAATTTTTTAGGTGCAGAATACATTTCTGAAACAACATCATAAGCAAATCGTCTAGTACGTATAACTCCCTCATAATGAATTGGAATATTACTCAACTTTTTTAATTGTTTATAGCAATAGTCTTGGCACTTATAGCCATATGACTCATTACCTAAAGACCACATAAGTACTGCTACAGAGTTTTTATCACGCTCATACATTCTTCTAACTCTATCCCACATATGGTTTTTCCACTTTAATTTATGGCTTATAGAACGTGGACGCCACATATCACCGCCCACTACTCCGTGAGTTTCAATATCTGCTTCAAGTATCATATATAAACCATAATGTTCGCACATCATAACAAAAACTGGGTCTGGCGGATAATGTGAGGTACGAACGCTGTTTACATTGAATTCCTTCATACTCTCAATATCACGTTTGTAGTCCTCTACAGACATATAATATCCGTGTAACTCGTTTGAATCGTGGTGATTTACACCCCTTAATTTAATTGCAACACCATTATAATACAAAACATTACTACGAATTTTTATATCCCTCAAACCAAAGTCACGCCTCATACACATTGCTGTACCTTTGTTATCAATCAGCTGAATTTCCAAAGTGTATAGTTCAGGTGTCTCTGGTGTCCACTCAACAGCATTATCCAAAATGTACCTTATCTTTTCACCGCTGTTTGTAGTAATTGTATGCAAAACATTGTCACCATACTTGATAGTGTAAATCAAACTATACAAACTGCCAACAATGTCTGCCCATATATAAAGCTCATACCTACCCTTAGATAATTGCTTTGGCTCAATTGTAAAATCTTTGATATATGTAGCTGTGTAATGAGTTAAATATACATCACGGAAAATACCGCTATTTCTAAACATATCTTGACACTCAAGATATGAGCCGTTACACCACTTATAGACTAAACAAATAATTTCATTTTCACCATTTTGCAAATATTGTGAAACGTTAAACTCTGCTTGATTATGTGAACCTTCACTATATCCCACAAATTCACCATTTATGTATAGTTCCAAGCAAGATGATACACCTTGAAAAGTAATGACCTCATTTGGAGCAACCTTTTCAAGATTAATTACCTTGTGAAATAAAAACACTGGTGTATCTTTAGGAACATTAGGCAAATTTGGTTTAAATTCGTACTTTTGATTTACATAACAAGGTGGCTCAATTCCTTGATATTGTACACAACCAGGTACTGCTACTTTTACAAATTTGTATGCGTTAGCTTGCACATTGAACTCTTCCTCCAATTCTGTGCAATTTTTATAGTATAACATATTCCAATTACCATTCAGAATAGTTACCATATCACTATTATATCTTTCGTGCATATAATCAGTTGCATACATTTTATCCAAACTACCAAAAGGTATGTAATAACTTCTTGGACGCATTTTATTAACTTCAAATACTTCAAATTTATTAAAATATTCTTGCTTAAATTTGTATATCATAATTACCTCAGCGTAATAAATTTTGGATTATCTTAATAATTATAACATATAATATATAAAAAAACAATAGTAAAAACTCAATTATTTGTGATTTGTCAAACGCTTTTTAAAAATATTGATATCACTCTTTACTATACCCATACATTTTTTATAATTTATTTTGCCGTCTTTTACCCTAACAACTTAGTAACAACTTTGATATGTTCCTCTATTAATTACAACTATTATAAATGCCACATTAAAATTAACTTAATATTTAATAATTGCACCAAATGGAAACAAACAAACCTTACAAACTTTTACCCATTGCCATATAAGTGGTATACCAAATAAAGTTAAAATGTGCAAAGTAATAGATATCACCGCATACGGAATTACAAACCACCCTACAAGCAACAACCACAACAAATTTAAAGGTAGATATTTTTCAAAATATACACCTACCCTCTTGTTTGTTGGCTTAAAACACAGCCAACCGATTTTAAAGCAATTAACAGCCAAAGGATAACCAACAATAGTGCAAGTTAGTACAATGCCTAGCAAAAACCAAAAACCAGCGAGCAATACTCCACCCAACAATTTCCAAATAAAATTGCCTATAAATGACACAACATATTTCATATATTTAGTTTGCGAAAATTATAACATTGTATTCGCAACAAAAAAATTAATTAATATATGCAAAATTGTTAAATTAGCTTTTTATAGTCATTCCTTATCCTTCAAATTGATTACAAAAAATGCATTTTATAATTAAATACAAAATACCTCCTCAATAAGTGATGGCAATCATACTTACAAGCCTAACAAAAGTATATCCATACTCGTTCTCTATTTTTATAAAGTCATTTCAATCAAAAACACACACAACCAACTGAAAATCGGTATTAATTTTAATTTTTAGTCAATAAGCATAACAATTTTGGTTGTAAATACTACTTGAAAATTTTTATAAACTATTATACTCATACACCACAAAATCATTTTGCAAACACATAACAAATAGCCATATTAGGAGTCTTTTGCAATAGTAAACATTTATTTAATTTGAATTGAACTTAATCAACTAAAAAATAGTTTGTCTAAAAACGAATATCTCAAATTTATCAACAGATAATTTTATTTCTTAAATCAAAAAATCAATTCAACTACTTGTACAACCAAACCATTACAAACTATTATGTTTGACAGACAAACTACTTAAAAAGTTGAAAAAATGTAAATGTTTTATTTTGTTTAATTATTTATATTTTGCAAACAATCATTTAACCACATTCTTTTAAACGACTATATATTGTTATAAATTTGCATAAAAAACAATAAACTCTCACAATCACAAGAGTTTATTTGTGTTATAATATGTTATTTTAAAGTCGTAATAGTAGTTGATTATTCAGTCAAATCAATATGTACAATTTTTATTGTAACAAAACCATATTACTTAGCACTTAAACTTTATAGTAAAGTAAATTAATTTGCATTAAAATTTAATTTCAATTGCCATTATACCTTTACAATATCACAACAATTAGCTTTTATGGAGCAAATTGTTAGTTTAGTTCCATAAATAATAAAAATTATTTGTTAGCAGCCTTAGCCTCAGCTGGGATAGTTAATTTGTGTCCGATAACAGCTTTAATATCAAATTCAGCTTCACTCTCAAAGCTCAATTTTACCAACATTTCTTTTGAAGAAATTTTGTAAGCCATACCAGCAGTAGCAGTACCCTCTTTACCTACTAACCAACCATCTTTCTTTTCAAAATCTTTTTTGTAATCAATAGTAACTTTTTCTATCTCACTATCTTCAGGCTTAGCAGATTCTAAATGAGTGTAAACATTGAAACATTTTTTCATACTTTCAAACTTCTCAAGTCCAATCTCACCAGCAAACTCTTCTTTAGTCATTTTAGAAACACGCCACTCAAATTTATCACCATCTTTATAGCCTGAATAGCAAATAACCTCTTCACCTGATAATTCATAATAACTTTGGCTATCCTCATCAGATGTTTCCATCATTATGTTGCCATCTAATGCATAACACATATCTTTGCCCATATAATATGCCTTGCTATCACTTTCAATAAACTTCTCCATAAACTTATCTGGATTAGCTGGTGCACAACCTACAAGCAATGCACAAGCAGTTACAGCAACTAAAATAATTGCTACAAACAAAACTACCTTCTTTTTCATTCGATTACCTCCGAAATTTTTTATATAGCTAATAAATCAAATTAGACTTATTTACTATCAAATAACAAAATTAATCATTTTTGAAACAAGTAATAATTTTCTAGTTATTTTTTATACAAAATATAACTATTTTCAATTTAAAACCAGTCATTTAAGTAACATTTTAAGTTTAATGTGTGTATAAAGTGTCAATAAATGTATACTTTTTTTGACAATTTTGACTTGACATAATATATACAAATAGTGTATAATTTATTTAATTACAATACGAAAAATTTACATTTTCAGAACTTTTAGTAATAATGTTAAATATATAATAATCTGTCAAAAAAAGTATACATTTTTTGACAGATTTTTCACATAGTGAGAATTTGCCTAAAATTTTGATTGATTTTTATAACAATAATTATACTTATCCCCCACTAAAATCAAATTTATATAGCACAAAAAAGTTGGACATTATACCTATTCAACCAACGATAATTTCAACGGCTTGCAAGTAAAGTTATACAAATTTTTTCATTTTTAAACTCACACAACTAATTTAGTTAGGCTCAGTAAATAACATTGTCATCACTAATTAAATATAGCTTTTATTTTTTTGATAACATTAAATGAATTTTGTTATATATAATATATTACAATAACTCAATTTTTGTTAAAAAAATGACGAAAAACTTTTACGTAATATGTATTACCATTAAATATTTTACTTATTATTCCTATAGTTACATAATAACTGGACTTTCTTTTGTTATTTAATAACCTTTTTAAAAAATGACACTATGTCAATTTTACAATAAATACTTAACACTATTAGCAACTTTAGTGATACTTATTGGTTTCAATTAAAAATTTAAATTGACATTACTTTGTGAATTTAAAAGTAAATCTAAAATTTAAATAATTTATAAAGTTTAAAAAACATTTTGCAAGTGTATTCAAAAAATATTACACATAATTTTTAGCAATGCTATCAACTTAAAAATTAATAGTTTTTACAAAATGCTATCAAAATAATATATATATTGAGCAGTTCTATAAATTAGCAAAAAAAGCAAACAAAACTATAATTAATTTACTTATAACTACTACAAAAAAACAAGCGACAAAATGTCGCTTTGAATTATAACAAATTTTAATAATTTTTTAAATAATCTAATACTAAACACAAGCTATAATTTGAATTTATTCATCAATTGCTAACAAATATCACTATGGGCAACTTGCTAACACAAGCACTTGTAGATTGAATTAGCACAGTTACTTCAAAATACCCTATCGGATGCTTATCAGTATCCCCACAAAATAACTTTTTTCTGTGTTGTATTGACAGCTTCACATTGTATAAATTATGTGTCGTTAAATTTGAGAAAACTCAAATTTAAATAAAGCTACCGCTTTTCGCTTGATAAATCAAGCCGACACAATTTGAATTAACAATTGCTGATGTCAAATGCCACTACGTGTCGCTTATCGGGGTCC
>CAJTZR010000029.1 GCA_910584035.1 uncultured Christensenella sp.
GAAAATGCTAAAAAGTATCAAGAGTTGTATGAGAGCCAAAAGCAATTAGATGTTAACCACTTTATTTATGCTTATGAAAATAACGATATTGAAATAGAAAAAATTCAAACCTTAATAAAAGGTATTTCTGAGGAAATTGAGTTATTAAATAGCAAGATAAAAGAAAATGACGACTTATATCTTTTAAATTCTAAAACCATTGATAAAATTGATGCAGATTTGGACGAATATAAAGATTTAAGAACAAGAATCTTGGTCGCAAACCAAAAGAAGCTTGGTGAGGGAGAAACTTTACAAGAAAGACTTAGCTACGGAAAAAAAGAAGAACAAAATTTGATTGCGGATATTGAAAAGTACAATCAAAAAATTGTGGACTGTGAAGAGTTAATTGCTAAGCTTTTGGAAAATCAAAATGAAATTCAAAAAGATTATGATATTTTAAAGAGCGAAATTGATGGCAAAGAGAGCGAGTTATTAAGACTTACTGACGAGATAACAAGCAGAAATGCGGAATTTGAAAAGTCAGAGCTTGAAAGATATGCTGCGATTGAAAAATTGGGCGATGTTAATATTGACTATACAAAATTGCAAGCAGATTATGATTATTTATCAAAGGACAAGCAAGAGCACGAGGCCGAAATTGACACAATTAAGAAAACGATTGAACAAACTGAGGCAGAAAAACAAAGTTTAGAAGCTGAAAAAAATATAATTTTAACAGATAGAAATAATATTTATCGTGAAGTAACCGAGTGTAAAAAGAAACTTACTGAAAATAATCAAAAGTTGAGTTTGCTAGAAGGAAATATTACAGCGTTAAAAGGTTCAGTTGCATCATATGAAATGCAAAAAACCGTTTACATACGTTCAAAAGACCAATACGAAAATTATCAAATGGCTGTTAAGAGAATTATGCAGCACACTAAGCAAGACAGAGTGCTTGACAGCAAAATTTTAGGTGTTGTGGCTGAACTTATCAAAGTTCCTGCAGATTATGAAATTGCCATTGAGGTATCACTTGGCGGTGCATTACAAAACATTGTAACTGCTAATACCGATGATGTAAAATATTGTATTGAGGTATTAAAGCGTAATAAAATGGGTAGCATTACATTCTTACCTATAAATTCTTTACGTGCAAGACTTTTGACTGCAGAACAATCAAATGCTTTGAAAGAAAAAGGGGTACTTGGACTTGCTTGCGATTTGATTGAGTATGACAAGGCTTATGATAGCGTTTTCAAAAACTTGTTGGGTTCAACAATCGTTTGTGATACTTACGATAATGCAAATTTAATATCTAAAAAATATAATCGTTCTATTAGAATTGTTACTCTTGAGGGTGAAATATTTAATCCACAAGGCTCAATAACTGGTGGTAGTTCAAGGAAACACGATGCTGTAAGTATTTTAGGTCGTGAGCGTGAGTTTGAAAATATTTGTAAAAACTACGATAATGCTACCTCACAACTTAAAAAAGCTACTGAAAACCACGGAACTTTATCAAGTGATGTTGCAAAACTTAACTTTTTGATAAGTAATTTAAATCAACAATTGATTGATAAGGAAGTATCTTTGAACACAGCTACATCAAAAGTTGATTTGATTTCTGACACTTTGGATAAGTATATTGACGATTTAAAAGCTAAAAGAGAGAATTACGACAACTTATGTGACAAGCTAACAATCGTTGAAACTAAACTTATGGGTGCTGGTAAATTAAAGACAGATATTAGCAGTCAAAAGAGCGACTATGAGGATAGAAAAGCAAAATCAAAAGAAAAGATTGATAAAATGATGGAAGATAGAACAATTTTATCAAATAATCTTGCTGTTTTGAAGGGTAATTTGTCCGAAATTGCTAATAAATTAACTATTCTTGAAAATGATTTGAATCACCAAAAAGAACAAAAAGGTGAGGCTGACAGAGATAGTATTGAGGCTAAAAACAATCTTGAAAAAGTTAGAAGATTGATTAATGATACAGAAAATCAAATTAATAATGCAGTATTGTCTGAGGCAGACAAGGCTAAAGTTGACGAGATTGACGGAAAAATTACTGAACTTACAAAGCAAAAGAATTTGCTTACAGAGTCAAATAAGAGCATTTTGATTGAAAAAGACCATAACAATCAATCATTGCAAGCTTCTATCGCAAAGAAAATAAAAGAGGAAGGTAATATTGAAAAGTTAAATGTCCAATTTGAAAGTTTGACTAATAGAATCAAAGAGGAATATGAGCTAGAGTATGAAACAGCGTTGCCTTTCAAAATGGAAGAATACAACGATAGCGAAAGCTTGCAAAGACTTAGTCAAATTAAGCGTGCAATTACAAATCTAGGTGAAATCAGTCCAAGTTCTATATTGGAATTTGAGGAGTTGAACCAAAGATATACAACTATGAATACTGAAAAGTTAGATTTGGAAAAGGCACAAAGTGATTTGCTTGCTATTGTACGTGACCTAAGCCGTGAAATGCAAGATATCTTTGATGCGGAATTCTCTAAGATTGCGAAGAATTTTGAGATTACGTTTAAAGAGATATTTGGCGGTGGTAGTGGTAAGCTTATGCTTGACCCTAATGCAGAGGACCCACTAACAGCTGGTGTTGAAATTGTTGCAATGTTGCCAGGTAAAAAGACGAAAAACCTTTCAGCATTGAGTGGTGGAGAGATGGCACTTACTGCAATTGCAATATTGTTCTCAATCTTGAAAACAAAGCCAATGCCATTCTGTTTGCTTGACGAAATTGAGGCGGCACTAGATGATGCAAACGTAGCTTTGTTCGCTAAATACTTGAAAAAATTCGTTGGTAATACTCAATTTATCGTTATCACACACAGAAAACCAACAATGGAGCAAGCAGATAGATTATTTGGTGTTACAATGGAAGAGCGTGGTGTATCTAAGGTTGTATCAGTTGAGCTTGCCGAAGCTATGAAAAATGTAAGCGAAGATTAATAATTGACAATCGAAATTAATAAATAGCTTATATAATAGATAAATATGTAAAATTTTGATAGACATAAATTATGTAAAGGTAATAATATATTATTTGATTTTAGTAGCAAAACAAAGTTTTATTTTATCATCAATAAACTTTGATTTAAACTCAATTGTATTAATTTTAGTTTACTATATGTAATTACTAATTAAAAAAAATTTATACTAACTAAAAGTATTGTTTGACAGGAGTAATATGGGAATTTTTAATAAAATCAGTAACGGACTTAAGAAGACAAAAGAAAATTTTAGTAGAAAAATATACGAATTGTTTAAAGGACGTGCCATTGACGATGATTTTTATGACGAGCTGGAAATGGCTTTAATTAGTGCCGATGTTGGTGTGACTGCAACGGAATTAATTATTGAAAAGCTTAAAGACGAATGTTATGCTAAAAGGCTAACAGATACTTCCAGTGCCAAAGATATTTTAAAAGAAATTATGGTTAGTGAAATTGACTATGAAATTCCAGAATATGAATATCCGCTAGTAATTTTGGTTGCTGGTGTTAATGGTGTTGGTAAGACCACTGCTATTGGTAAATTAGCTAAATACTTTAAACAAGAAGGTAAATCTGTCGTTTTGGCGGCTGCGGATACATTCCGTGCTGCTGCAAGTGACCAATTAACCGTTTGGGCGGAAAGAGCTGGCGTAAGAATTGTTAAACAAAGTGAAGGTAGCGACCCCGCTGCAGTAGTTTTTGATGCTGTTAATAGTGCAAAAGCAAGGAAAGACGATGTTGTCTTGATTGATACAGCTGGTAGATTGCACAATAAAAAGAATTTAATGAATGAGTTAAATAAAATTCACAAAGTCGTGGATAGGGAGTATCCTAATTGCGATTACAGAACTTACATTGTGCTTGATGCTACTACTGGTCAAAACGCCGTTGCTCAAGTGGAAACTTTTGGAGAGATATTTGATATAGATGGTATTATCCTTAATAAACTAGATGGAACAGCAAAAGGTGGAGTAGTATTTGCAATAAGTAGTGAGCAAGAAATTCCAGTATGTTTTGTTGGTGTTGGTGAGAAAATTGACGATTTGATTAAATTTAATGCTACAGATTTTATCAATGAGTTGATTGATTGATAAAATATTAATACTTTTTGTAGTATGTTGTTTTTAGCAACAATAAGATATTAAGTAATAAATACTAATAAAAAACAAATTAAATACAAATAATAGCTAATAAAAATAAAAAATACAAGGTAAATAGCTAATCAAGGATAGAATATGAATTATAGAGAAAGTATGAAACCGAATAATGACGGCGAATTGGTGATTGGTGGTGTAAAGGCCAGTGATTTAAGCAAAAAATATGGTACACCTCTTTATGTAATGGATGTTGCTTTTATTAAGTCAGTTTGCAATGCGTTTAAAGATACAATTAATAAATGCTATGAGGGATTTGGTGCAGTTGCTTTTGCTTCCAAGGCATTTAGTTGTAAAGCAATATATGCAATAATGAAACAGCTTGATATGAATATTGACGTTGTATCTAGTGGTGAGATGTATACTGCAATTAGTAGCGGTTTTGATATTTCAAAAGCATATTTTCACGGCAATAACAAATTAATATCTGAGCTTGAATTTGCAGTAGCTAACAAAATCGGTGTTGTTGTAATTGATAATATTGAGGAGATTGATTTACTAGATAATATTTGTAAGAAAAATGGAGTTGTGCAAAAGGTAAATATCCGTACTAATCCAGGAGTGGAAGCACATACACATTCTTATATTCAAACTGCAAAAATTGATTCAAAATTTGGTTTTTCCATTGAAAATGGCGATGCAATGCAAGCAATTTTAAAGATTTTGCAATCTAAAAATTTAAGCTTGAATGGTGTTAATTGCCATATTGGTTCACAAATTTTTGATTGTAATGCATTTAGGCTAGCTGTTGATGTTATGACAGATTTTATTCTTGAAATATCAAAGCAAACTGGATACAATGTGCCAGAGCTTAATATGGGCGGTGGTTTTGGGGTACATTATACTAAAAATGACCCAAAATACACATTGGAAGATTATTGTAATTATATCAATATAATTGCTTTAGCATTAAAAGATGCAATTGCAAGCAAAGGCATACACAAGCCAAAACTTGTAGTAGAACCAGGTAGGTCAATAGTAGGTGAAAGTGGAATAACTTTATATTCTGTTGGCAATATTCGTGATATAAAGGGAATTAAAAAATACATTTGCATTGACGGCGGAATGTTTGATAACATTAGACCTGCATTGTATCAAGCGGAATATGAGGCAGTTATTGCGACAAAATGCAATGCTACAGCAGAGGAAACTGTAAGTATAGCAGGTAAATGCTGTGAGAGTGGTGATATAATTATTGATAAAATTGATATGCCTAAAGCAAAGCGTGGCGATTTGATTGCTGTATTTACAACTGGTGCTTATGGTTATAGTATGGCAAGCAATTATAATAGAAACGCTATCCCTCCAGTAGTTATGGTAGAAAATGGAAAAAGCGATTATGCAGTAAAACCTCAAACTTTTGAGGATATTGTAAGAAATGATAATATTCCAGATTTTCTAAAGTAATATATTAATAAATATAGCTTAAGGAATTAGTATGTTAAATATTTTATTTGATTTTAATTTGACAGTGCAAGATAAATTTATAATAGCTGTTGCATTTTTATTTGCAATGGTTATTGCCTTTGCTATGCACGAGTATGCACACGGCTTGGTTGCCTACTGGAATGGTGACCTTACAGCTAAAAGTTGTGGCAGATTAACTATTAATCCATTAAAACATTTAGACATTATGGGTACTTTGCTTTTGATATTTGTTGGCTTTGGTTGGGCAAAACCAGTTCCAGTTAATCCAAACAATTTTAATAATCAAAAGCGTGGTATTTTTACAGTATCTATTGCAGGTGTAACTACAAATTTAATATTAGCAGTTGTAAATTTTATATTTATAATAATTACTGCGGCTATTGTAAATGCAGTTGGTCACGTTGCAGGAATTGGACTTATTGTATATAAATTGTTTTCTAATTTCTTTTTATATGGTGTAGCAATCAACTTAACTTTAATGGCATTCAATTTAATACCTATTTACCCATTAGATGGCTTTCACGTTGTCGAAGCGTTTACAAAATACGATAATAGATATTGTGTTTTTATGAGACGTTATGGCTCAATGATACTTTTTGCTTTGTTAATTATCAGTAATTTTGCATCAAGATTTGGTGGCATTTTACAATACTTTGATATTATTGGCTTGTTTGTAAATACAATTACTAATGGTATAGAAAGTTTAATGATGTTGATAATGGGGGCAATATTTTAGTTTAAATTGATAAAATAATTTTTTAAAGATATGAGTATGGATAACAATATAAATTTTGACAATCACCCTAGTTCGGACATTATCTTTCACTTAGACGATTTTGACGGACCTATAGAATTGTTAGTACATTTAGCTAGGATAAATGGACTTGATATTTATACGCTTAAAATCAGTCAAATTACAGACCAATATCTTGCATTTGTGGATAGTATTGATGTAAATGATTTGGATAGAGCAACTGACTTTTTATTAATGGCAGCTACATTGTTGGAAATCAAAGCAAGAGCATTATTACCACGTGAGGAAGAGGAAATTGAACTTGACGAAGAGATTATCAGTGAGGAAGAAGAGATTCAACGTAGAATGATAGAGTATCAATTACTACAAGAAAAAGCAAAAGAAATCAAAAATACTGAAACTCTTAACAGATTCTATCGTGAACCAGTTTTTTCGGATAAAGATGCAAGGGTAACCATTAAAGGCTTTAATCTTGAAAAACTTATGGAAGCATATGCAAAAGTATTGTTCAATTATACAAAAGAAGAAGAAATTATTGACGTTAAAAAGATTGAACGTGACGAATATACAGTAGCAAGACAGCTTAGATACCTAGTTGACGAATTGATTGAGAAAAAAGAAATTAGCTTTTTCAGTATATTTGATGAGGTAGTTACAAGGTCGGAAATAATTAATACATTCTTGGCACTATTACAGCTTGTAAGTAAGCAGTTCGCTTGTATTATGCAAGAAGATGCCGATAGTGATATTATGATAGGCATTAATAGTGAATGTGACCCAGAGGTATTTGACTATACAATCTTAGCTATGGCTAGCGAGGAGGACAATTTTGATGGACAATCTGACACAAATTCTTGAGGCAATTCTATTTGCATCGGGTAGTAGTAGAAAAAAAGCAGATATATTGGCATTATTGCCAGATGTTAAAAAAGCACAATTTGATAAAAGTATTGAAGAGTTAAAAGCAAAATATTCTGGTGAAAGTGGAGTATTATTGTTAGATTTTAATGGTAAATTACAATTTTCTACTAACACTAATTATGGCGAAATTGTTGCTGAAGTTTTGACACCACTTAAGGAAAAGGAATTATCTAAAACATTATTAGAAGTGCTTGCAATCATTGCATACAAACAACCTATAACAAGGATAGAAATTGAAAAAATCAAATCTGCTTCCGCTGACTATGCAATTGGCTTACTTTTAAAAGTGCATTTGATTGAGGTTGTTGGCAGAAAAGATGCAGTAGGACGCCCAGTATTGTATGGTACTACTGACGAATTTTTGAAAAAATTCCAATTGTCTGAAATTGCAGAATTGCCAGATTATCAAGCAGTGTTGGATAGACTTGAGGAGTTGGGTGTATTTAATAAATCACAAACTCAATTGTATCGTGATGTTGAAATTGACGATAATGAGATTAATAATACATATGACGATACAGACGAAAAACAACGTCTTGAAAAATTGAAAGATATTGAAAAGGCTCTTGACGATGCAAGTATTATTGACGAAATGCTTAGTGGTGAGGACGATTTGCCAGACTTTTTGAATGGTGAAAAGTTTGATGTTATTGAATAATTTTATGAAAATACATATTGATACTTTATTTAATATGTAATATAAATACTCAGTAAATTTATATTAAACACGCTGAAAATCGGTACTAATTTTTTGAAAGTTTATTTTTGAATAAAAATACAGATTAATTTTTAAATAAAAACTTGTATAATAATTACATAAAATTACACACTAATTGTATGATTACATTACTCTTAGTGTGTATTTTTTTTGGTATAAATGTAAGATTATATTTTAATTTTGATAAAATGCAAAGCGTTGTGCAAATTATATTACCATTTAATTTAACATTAGTTACTTTAAGGCTCAATTTGTTTAACAAAACTTTATTTTACAAAATTAATAAAAGAAAAGATAAACAAATAATTTTGCAAAAGTCTAAGAAAAAAGAGAAAAGACAATTTAAGAAAATTACTATCCATAGCTTAAGTTATTCTTTGATTTTAGGTAGTTCTGACGATTGTCTTAGAGGACTTTATCTATCAAAGATTATAGATTTTGTTACAAATTTTATAAAAAGCGATATGAATAAATATTTGGTTATTGAAAACTTGAATAAAGTAGTTATGCCAGATTTTAAAGATACAAGCAGTAAATTGGTATTAAACATTGTTGTTAAAAAAGGTATTATAGATATTATAAAAAATGTTTTTGCAAAAAAAGTTAAAGAAAATAATGAGGTAAAATATGCAAATTGATAAATTGATTGAAGGCACAATTGAAAATTTAAAAAGTGTTGTAGATAGTAATAATATTGTTGGTAAGCCTATTGTTAATGGTGATTTGGTTGTAGTACCAATATCAAAAATTACATTTGGTTTTGTAGCTGGTGGTGGCGAATATGGTACTAGTTATGATAGTGAAAGAGAATTGCCGCACGCAAATGCTAGTGGTGCTGGTGTTAATATGCAACCAATAGGCTTTTTAGTAAGTGAAAAAAATCACGTTAAATTTGTAAGTGTAGACGAAAGTCAAGGAGAGGGAAAATGGTCGGAATTAATTCAAGCAGGAATGAAGTTGTTAAAAGACAAAAAATAATGTATATAATTATTAGTTTATTTGCTGTGGTAGCGTTATTATCTTGTTGTGCTATTTATTCAATAAAAAGGAGCAATTATTCAGATGATTATGGTACTATAAGTAACAATATTGCCAGTATCAATAAAAAAGTATCCTCATCATATGCAGTAATGGAAATGGATAGGAATATTCTACTTGATGGTCAAAATGCTGATTGTAGTTTGCCAATGGCATCAACAACAAAAGTTATGACTGCATACATCGCTTGTTTAAGTGGTAAATTACAAGATACAGTAGTAATACCTAAAAATGTAGTAGGTGTTGAGGGGTCAAGTATTTATGTAAAAGAGGGCGAAAAATATAAACTTATAGATTTGGTTTATGGACTTATGCTTCAATCTGGTAATGATGCTGCCGAAGCAATTGCATTGTATTTAGGTGGTTCAATTGATGGGTTCGCAAAACTAATGAATGAACAAGTACAAAAACTTGGACTTAAGAATACTCATTTTGTAAACCCTCACGGCTTGCACAATGATAACCATTATACTAGTGCATATGATTTGGCATATATCACTTGTGAAGGTCTAAAAAACGAAGATTTTGCAAAGATTTGTTCTAGCAAAGTATATAAATTTCAGCTTGAAACTGGAGAAAATAAGTGTTATATAAATAAAAACAAGCTATTAAATTTATATGATGGTTGTATTGGTGTTAAGACTGGCTTTACTAAAAAAGCAGGTAGATGTTTAGTATCTGCAGCTAAAAGAAATGGCGTAACTATTGTAAGCGTAGTTTTAAATCACGGTGATATGTGGAATAGTAGTATGGCAAATTTAAACAGAGGATTTGATAAAACTAAAGGTGTAGTAATTGCCAAAGGTAATGAATGCTTTGCAAAGGTTGAAACACCAAGCGGTCAAATTTTAAATTTAGGCTTTAAAGAAGATATTACTTTTTCAGTATTGAAAAATGAACAAATAAATATATCTTATGATATAAAATTAAATAAAAACTTGCCAGAATCTGTGCAAAAAGGTGAAATTGTAGGAGAAATTCAATTTTTTAACGATAAACACTTGCTTTTTACTAAAAAAATCTATACTATTTAAATAGTAATAAATTTTACTATTGTAGTTGGATAGGATATTTGCCTATTTAGCTTGTAAGTTACATTGTAACAAAGGAGAAAATATGGCAAGACTTGAAAGATTAAATAAATACTTGGCACAAAGTGGAATTGCTTCAAGACGTGGTGCTGACCAGATAATTGTAGATGGCAGAGTTAAAGTAAATGGTAAAGTTGTAAGTGAGCTTGGTGCAAAAGTAAATATTTATAATGATACAATAATGGTAGACGATATAGTTTGCAAGCAAAATAAAAAATGCGTTGTAATTATGTTTAACAAGCCAAAAGGTTGCGTAACTACTACCAGTGATGAAAAAGGCAGAAAAACTATATTTGATTATATTGATATAACTTCACCAAGATTGTTTCCAATAGGAAGATTAGACTATGATTCTGAGGGGCTGTTGCTATTAACAAATGATGGAGATTTAGCAAATAGAATTAGTCATCCTAGCTTTGAGATAACAAAAACTTATTTAGTTAAAGTTAAAGGCGAAATGCCTGAACATAAACTTGCACAGCTTAGAAAAGGCGTAATGGTTGATGGAAGTTTAACAAAACGTTCAAAAGTTAAATTGCTTGAGTATAAGGACGGCATTTCTAGACTTGAGGTAACAATCAGCGAGGGTAGGAATCGCCAAGTTCGTAAAATGTTTGAGGCGGTTGAAAGGGAAGTTATTTTCTTAAAAAGAGTAGCAGTTGGTGATTTGCGTTTAGGTGGGCTATCTCGTGGCGGATATAGATATTTAAACGAATTTGAACTGGAATATTTAAAAACACTATAATTAAATTAGAATGTTAGTTAAAAAATTTAATATCAAATGAAAACAATTATTTATATTATATTATTATAAATATAATTTCTATAATATTATATTATTCATTGTTTTATAATAAAAAAGCAAAGATAAGTTTATTTGTTTAAAAAAAATACTTTTCATTAATATAATTCAAATAAATTTATCAAAACTTTTAAATAATAAATATTTATTGTTATTTTTGTTTTAATATAATTTTAATGTGCTTTGACTATTTAAAATATTTATTTATACTTTTTTTAAATTATACTTAATTAATTTTGTATGTGTATTTTTATTGCAAATAAAAACAAAATTTTTAGTTTTAATTAACTTATAGTAATAAATTTGTTGATAAATAGGTATTGAAAATAGAATTTTATTTACATTATATTTAAAATATTAGTGTAAATTACTCATAGTTAATATACGGTTATCTTTTAATATTTTGACAGAAAATTTATAACTACAAATGAAAAACTAGATTAGCTAATAATGAAATAGCTCAAAAGCAAGCAATTTTAGACGAATACGATAGCAAAATTACTATTAAATTATTTATATTATTATGTTTAAATTGAAAGTATAGTAGCTTATATAACAAATTACCTCAAGATATCTTGAGGTAATTGTTTATTTTAAATGATAATTTTTAATTTTAAATAGTGCCGCATAAATCATTACAGATAAAGGTAGTAATGTTAATGAGCATATTGGAACAACTAAAGCTGGTATATATTGTTCTGGTTTTGTTGTATCAATTTTTACACCAAAAAATGCTATTATTAGTATGACAACCATAAATGCTATTAATAAAATTATTGATGTAAGTAATGCATTGTTAAGTGTTAAGTTATTACGCTTTTTTCGTAAAGGTGAATTGCTCCAAATAATAGTGCAACCAATTGGGAATAATAAGCCAACAAGAGCAAATCCTAATGAATATCCCCATTGCATTCCAGCATCTTTACCTAATAAATAGGTTAATAAAATGAATGCAGCATATATTGTATATGTTATCCAAGACCAATCTCTAAGTAATTTATTAGAATAATAAAATTTGCCAGAGTAGTATGTAATTGAATTACTTTTTTGATAATTTTTTAATGTAATATTCTTTTTAGCTAAATTTTGTTTTAGTTCTGCCATAGTAATTTCGCCATCATATTCGTCTAAAATTGCTTGCTTTTGAGCTATTTCATTATTAGCTAATCTAGTTTTTTCATTTACAGCTATAACTTCCTCAATCATTCCAACATAATCAATATTATTATCAATATAATTATTGTGATTTATTTCATAATTGATTTTTTGCCTATTATTATTTGAGTAAGAATCAGTATTATAATAATCTGGCTCTGTAAGTTGAGTATCGTCATAACTGCTTTGATTGTTTAAATTGTAAGAATTACTATTGTAATTACTATCAAAATTTTGACTTTCAATTGTGTTGTATTCTTCAGTTATATTTTGCTCAACAACTTTATCATCAATGTTATTTTGATTATAATCATTAAGCTGTTCAGAGATTTGTTCAATGTTTTCTTCAGTACTATCTTCTTCAGTGCTAATATGTTCGTCTTTCACTAAATAAGTAGCTTGACTTTCATTTTGTTGTTCACTAGCTTGATTATTATATACAGCAAAATTGTTTACATTTGCAAAATTATCTTCTAATTCGTTATCCTCATTAGGTGAGTAGTTGTCTATTTTTGCACCAGTGTTCCTATCAATATATACTGGTTTTTCTATCTCTATGTATTTAACAACTACTTTTTCCTCAGTTTCTTTTTTAGTACGTTTTGTAAGTGGACGATAATCTGAAGGTTCAAAAGGTTTTTCTGCATCTTTATCAAATTCCTTATCTGACAAAAGCTTATCGATTATTGTTCTTGCAAATTCCCATTGGCTTTGGTCAGCTTCTAAAAAAGCTCTGCCTTCATCAGTCAGTCTGTAATAAGTACGATTAGCACCTTTTGTTTCTTCACCTGGGCAGGAAAGTACCAAACCTTGAGTTTCCAACCTTTTTAAACTACTATATAATGTAGGCTGTTTAACAGTGTATAAATCGTCACTAAGATTTTTTATTTCATTTAAAATTTCTAAACCATATTTATCGCTATCTTGCAATGTACGCAAAATTATCGTATCCATATGACTTCTAATTAAATCAATGTTAGTGTTATCCAAGTTAAACCTCCTTTTAGTTTAAAAAAATTTTATAAATAATGTAGTGAACTATTACTATTTAATTACTAGTTACTAAATGTATTAAATTTAATTTATACATTTAGATAACTTTTAATTATAAAATTAAAAAAATTTTTATTGTTCAAACACCTTAGTATTTTTATCATATCTATTTGTTAGCTTAACAATTTATTTTAAACTAACAAAAGAGCAGTGTGAAACTACGATTTTTATTAATAGCAGATTTATTAAAAAATTAACATTTTATTATTTGAATTTAATTCAAACAAGTGGTAGAACTTGCAAAGCAAGAATTACAAAAGCAATTTAAATTTTAATGTAAATTAAAATTTGCTACTTAATGTTTATATTTACTAAAAGCTGTCGCGAAGCGGGGCGAAGCCACATTTTGCAGTAGCTGAACAAATTCAAACAAGTAGGACTTGCAGAGCAAGAATTGCGAAAGCAATATAAATTTTAATGTAAATTAAAATTTGCTACTTAATGTTTATATTTACTAAAAGCTGTCGCGAAGCGGGGCGGAGCCACATTTTGCAGCAGCTGAACAAATTCAAACAAGTAGAACTTGCAAAGCAAGAATTGCGAAAGCAATTTAAATTTTAATGTAAATTAAAATTTGCTACTTAATGTTTATATTATAATATATTATTATAAAAAAGTCAATAAAATAATAAAAATTTAACAATATTATTCTATTTTAGAGCATTTTTCATAATAAAAGGGGAGTGAAATGCAAAAGATTAACGAAAAGTAAAAAAATTTTTTACTTAATGTAAATAAACAGAAAAATTTTATTCTGTCACAAAGGGTATAATTGCTTAACCCCTTGATTTTACTGGAGTATATGTAGCTTTACTACGCAATTTTTTAATCAATTATTGTATAGAAATCTCTTTTTAACTATTCGCAAAAGACAAGTTTTACGAAAAGTAGTGGGTGAAAAAGCACTTTTTTATTTAATTTTAACTAATTTTTGCTAATACTTTATTAAAAATAAAATTTTATTTGCAAATAATATTATATGAATATGTAATAATTTATTTAAGAATATCTTTTAAACTTTATACATATTTATTTTTAATCATATCATTATAACTTAATTCGTTAATAAATAATTATTGTTATTTTATTATTTTCACCACTATGACAAATGTTATATTTAAATTTTTAAATATATCAATATACATTTAATAATCTGTCATTATTTTCTTGCAGATAGTAAAATACATTCGCACGAAATATTGGTTTTATGCGTACGAAATTTATTAGATATTTACCAAGAATTTTTCAAATTAATAGCAAAATAATTTTATTTGAAAATTAATGTTGTCCTATTTACCTAAAATTTAAAATTATATTAATGATATATTAATACTGCTTTATAGTCAGGTTCTATAATGTTTATTGCTATACATTTAATTTGTATTAGTTATTTAAATTTAAATATTTAATTAAAATTTAATAATTAAAGCTTATTTTTAATTAATTTGATATAAATTAAATTTTTGTTTTGCGAAAAGTATTGAATTTTTCAGCTAAATATGCTATAATAAAAATATGGAAAAAAGTTATTTTGATGAACGCCGTTTGGATACAGAAAGTAAAATTAAAGAATTATTATTTGAGTTGCCTGAGTTTGCTGAGGATTTTTTTATTGGAATCGAAACAACAACCTCACCTTTAACTCGCTTGGGATATGCAAGAGATTTGTTAATATTTTTTGATTATTTATATACTAATTCTCGTAAGTTTTATGGTTTGGATAAAGATACTTTTACTTTAAAGCATTTAAATAAAGTCGAAGCATTTGATATAGAAAAATTTATATCATATCTTACTCATTATGTATATCACGGAAAAGAATATTCCAATTCTTTAACTGCAAAATCTCGTAAATTGGCATCAATTCGTAGCTTTTTTAAATATATGTACAATAAAGATTTGCTTGATGGAAATGTTGCCTCTAAAGTTGATATGCCAAAGTTGCATGAAAAACCTATAATTAGACTTGAACAAAATGAAGTATTTGAAATTTTAGAACTTGCAGAAAATGGAACTTCTCTATCTAGCAAACAAAAAGTTTATCACGAACTTAATAGATTAAGAGATATTGCAATTTTATCTTTATTTTTAGGTACAGGAATTCGTATAAGCGAACTTGTGGGAATCAATATTGACGATATTGATTTTTATACCAATTCTTTTAAAGTTACTAGAAAAGGTGGAAATCAATCAATACTTTACTTTAATGACGATGTTTCAATCGCTCTGCTTGAATATTTTGAAAAAAGACAGCAATTAAAAGCAATTGAAAAAGACGAAAAAGCTTTCTTTTTAAGTATGCAAAATAAAAGAATTGGCGTTCGTAGCGTTGAATTACTAGTTAAAAAATATGCTAAAATTGTTTCACCACTTAAAAATATAACGCCACATAAATTACGTAGCACATTTGGTACTAATCTATATCGTTCCACTAAAGATATTTATGTGGTTGCTGAACTTTTAGGACATAAAGATGTTAATGTAACAAAAAAACATTATGCGGATATTAGCGAAGAAATAAAAAAAGAGGCTTCAAAACACGTTGAAATACGTGAAAAACCAACAAAGTTTGACGAGTAAAATTTTTCTCTCAAATAACAGCCATTTTCATTAGTATAATTAATGCCCTATTTTGTTATAATTTTTTTAACTTTATAAATTGATTTTCGTATGCTTTTTTAGTAAATTTTATTATGATTTTCAGTTTGATTTTTGGTTAAATAAATTATGATTTTTTAAGTATTGTTTAAGAAATTTAAATTTGATTTTCAATTTGCAATTTAGCTGTTTTAATAGTGATTTTTTAAGCAAAAATTATCAAATTTTTTATTGATTTTTATTTGATTTTAAAAAATAATTATTTTTAATAATGTTTTTTTGTATTTGATTTATCTCTAATAACAGAGATAAATTTTTATTTTAAGTAAATTTTACTAAATTAAAATAATAATTTTTTAGTTTAATGGTTAATTTTTAATTGTTAAATAGGAAAATTGCAAAAAAATTATTTTAATAAGTAATTTGAATTAAAAATTACTATAAAATATGATGTAAAATAAAGTTTTTAATTTGATTTTTTAATGAAAGTTCTTTAAAATTTGTTGTAAATTTGTATTAATAGTAATTGATAAAATTAAATTAATTATTAAAATATGATTTTAAGTAATTCCAATTTATTAAATTTTATATTTTTAAATTATATTATACTATGATAAACTTTTTATGTAATACTAAGAGAAAATTAAGCTTTAATATATTGAATTTTTTTTAAATATTATTATAAATTGTATATTTACACAAAAAAATTCATTTTATGCTCAAAATAAATACGCAAAATGTTATTTTTATAGTTTAAATAAATGATTTTATTTAAATAATTTGTTACTATCTTTAATTTTTAGTTTTAACAATATAGTTTTATTATATTAGGTAAAAAACAATATAAAAAAACCTCAAAAATCTTTTTTAATTAGTATTTTTATTAATTTTTTGAATAGTAAACCTTAAATTAATTTTTTTAATTCAAATTATAATGTTTTGTGCAATTTCGGCATATCAATTTTAGTTGTAACAGTTTGTAATAAAATGTTGCTGTATAAAAAACTTTATTTATAAAGTTTTGAAAATAATATTTTCCTTTATTTTAAACTTGAAAATAGTATAAGCTATTTAAAAATATTATTAAAATTATCTTTTTTTTGCTAAAAAAAATCAATTTTTCTATAAGAAAATACATAAATGATATTATTCAATATTTTACTATTAATAAAAATAATACAAGAGATAAAATTAAACGATATTGTTGATAATTCAAATTATTTGTTTAATTTTTTTAGTAAAAAACTTTAGTTTTGTTTTAATTTTTAGTAAAAATTTAATTAAACGACCAATTAGTTTTTTAAATTGAATACATATTATTTATACTATTAATACTAATAAAGCTATCATTAAATGACACGAGTTAGTATTTGTCATTAGTAGATTATTTATATATGCATAACAATATATTATTGGTTTTGGAATTAAAAAATGTGGCATTGAGCCACATTTTTTTAAATTAACAATTACTTATGTTAAAGATAGCAAAATTTATATAAATGTATTTATACAAAAAATCACATTTAAATTATAGCAACATTACTAAAGTTTTTTATGTTAATTTTTAGCATTAAGTAGTTCTTGTACACACATAATTACTGCAAGTTTAACGTGTTCATAAGTTAAACCACCTTGAACATATGCGATATAAGGTTCCTTTATTGGTGAATCTGCAGATAATTCAATACTTGCACCAGCAACAAAAGTTCCTGCAGCCATTATAACTTCGTCATCATATCCTGGCATTGCCCAAGGCATTGGCAATACGTTGCTATCAATTGGTGATGCCTTTTGTATTGATTGAACAAAGCTTATTAATTCATCTTTTGTATTAAACTTAATTGACCTTACAATGTCATTGCATTTTGCTGTTGGATTTGGACAAACTTCATAACCTAAATCACTGAAAACTTGACCAAATAAAGCACTGCCTTTGGTTGCATTCATTGTAATATGAGGTGCGATAAAAACCCCTTGATAAAAATATTGATATCCATATGTATATGAACCAATTTCCATACCAATAGATGGAGATGTTAATCTAAAAGCGACTTGTTCAACTGCTTTTTGAGTTCCAGCTATATAACCACCAGTTGGAGCTAAACCTCCGCCAGCATTTTTAATTAATGAGCCGACCATTAAATCTGCACCAACATCTGTTGGCTCAATAGTATCCATAAATTCTCCATAACAATTATCAACCATAACAATTATATCTTTATTCAATTTTTTTATAAAGCTAATTGCTTTTCCAATTTTTTCTACAGATAAAGCATCACGCCATTCATAGCCACGTGACCTACCAATAAAAATAAGCTTTGGAAGTTCTAATTTTATTGACTTTTCAATTGAATCTAAATCAAAATCGTTATTTAATAATTCAATTTGTTCATATTTAACACCAAAATCATTAAGTGAGCCTATATTTTCACCTTGAATTACAGACATTAAAGTGTCATATGGTGAGCCAGATATTGCAAGCATTTTATCATTTGCACGCAAAATACCAAATAAAGCAAGTGTCAAAGCGTGTGTTCCTGATGCGATTAAAGGAGAAACTACAGCTGCCTCACAATGAAAAATGTCAGCATAGACTTTGCATAAAGTATCACGACCGATATCGTCATAGCCATAACCAGTAGTTCCGCTAAAATGCCTTAACGCAACATTATTATTTTGAAAAGCTTCCAAAACTTTTTTTTGGTTTAAAAAAGCTATGTTTTCTAATTCTGTATAAAAATTGCTAAGCTTTTTTTCTGCATCACTTACAATTTTTAAAACTTTTGTTTCTATATTCATTATAACCTCTTTTTGAATTTATTTGCTTTAACTAAATTAAATTTCATTTAGCAATAATATTGCAAGTATAAATAAAAAAGTATCTTATTTTAAAATTAATACTTGTAAAAATTTTAGGTATTAATAAATTATTGTGCCGAAAATTTATTTAGCAAATCTTGTGGTGATATAAAAGTAGCAAATTTATATCTTTTAAACCAAGTGATTTGCCTTTTTGCATAATGCCTTGAATTTAAAATAATTGAACTTTTAACTTGATTTATATCACATTTTTGTTCAAAATAATCTTTAAATTCTTTATATCCTATTCCTTGCATACTTTGCATATCAAATGTCAAACCATCTTTAATCAAATTAATTACTTCTTCTAGTAAACCATTTTTAAACATTATATCAACACGTTTCTCGATTCTATCATACAAAATTTCTCTATCCCAGTCTAAAACATACATA
>CAJTZR010000030.1 GCA_910584035.1 uncultured Christensenella sp.
TTTAATTTTGATGGCATACATCATTATGATGATTGCTATCGCTGTTATCTGCCGTAAAAAAAGCCGTTCGCTTAATGATTTCTTTTTAGCGGGACGTGGTTTAGGCGGTTGGATGACTGCATTTGCTTACGGCACTACTTACTTTAGTTCTGTTATTTTTGTTGGTTATGCTGGTAAGTTCGGTTGGACAATGGGACTTGGTGCTATATGGATAGGTATTGGTAATGCGTTAATTGGTGCTTTACTTGCTTGGAAGATACTTGCAAAACGTACAAGACTTATGACACATAATCTTGGTGCAAGCACTATGCCAGAATTTTTTGCAACTCGTTATAATGACAGAGGGTTAAAATTATTTTCAGCAATCATAATTTTTACATTTTTAATACCATATTCCGCAAGTGTTTATCAAGGACTTGGCTATTTGTTTGAAATGGTGTTTGGAATAGACAGCATTTGGTGTATATTGATTATGGCAGCATTAACTGCGTTATATTTATTCTTTGGTGGATATTTTGCAACTGCGTTATCCGACTTTGTACAAGGTATTATAATGCTAATTGGTGTAGTAGTAATGGTATTCTTGTTAATGCGTGCTCCCGAGGTCAATTGGGGTGAGGGACTTAGCAAACTTTGGACAGATGGTTTTGGACTTGTACCACAAGCTGGTGGTGGATTAGATTCACCGCTATTTAACTGCATTATACTTGTGCTTTTGACATCTTTTGGTGTTTGGGGGTTGCCTCAATCTGTGCATAAGTTTTACGCAGTTAAAAGTAACAAATCTATCAAGCAAGCTATGGTAGTTAGTACAATTTTCTGTTTGGTTATTGGTTTTGGTGCTTATTTTACTGGTTCATTGGGCAGATTATTCTTTGCGGAAGTTCCGGACGGCAATTATGATTTAATTGTGCCATTAATGTTGCAAAAGGCATTGCCTAGTGTTGTACTTGGTTTAATTGTAGTGCTTGTTTTATCTGCAAGTATGTCAACATTGGCATCATTGTCGCTTTCTGGTGCGTCATCTGTGGCAGTAGATGCGTACAAAGGTTTTATCAAAAAAGATGCAACTGATAAACAAGTAAACTGGACATTGCGTGGGTTCTGCCTATTCTTTGTAATTGTATCCGTACTGCTTGCAGTATTCAAGATTACCGCAATTGTTACGCTAATGTCATTAAGTTGGGGCGTGCTTGCTGGTTGCTTTATTGGTCCTTATGTTTTAGGCTTATACAGCAAAAAAGTTAATAAATATGGTGCTTATGCGTCTATGGCAGCTTGTTTAGTAATAACATTGTTACTTGTAATTGTATTTGGTGTTACTGAACCAAAAGCCAACGGCTTGACATTTAGCAATATGATTTCCGATGGTGTTAAACGTGCCCCTCTAATTGGTGTAATATGTATGGCTGTAAGTCCTATTATTACCTATGTAGTAAGTTTGATTTTTAAAGATAAATCACTTGATGGCAATGCAATTATTGAACAAGTCAAAACAACAGAATTGGAATAAAGTGTTTAAAGTAAATAATAAATCTTTACATACTAAATAATAAATTTTATGAATTTGGTAATATGTTTTACAAAATAGTTATTAAATTTTTATAAAATCGATAATAAATCTTTAAAATATGTTTAAAAATTTTGTAAATTTAATAGTAAACAAAAAATAAAAACCAGTTGCAAATCGTGCAACTGGTTTTTAAATTAAAATATCATTTTACAAATATTAAAATATTGTATTATCATTTTTTTAATTGAATAGAATTTTATATTTTTATATCAACATAAATAGGCAAGTGGTCGGAAATTCTACTTGTTCTATCTTCATTGTTATGAAAGTAATCGGATGTTAGCACATTAAATGTAAGTACTTTTGCATAAGGTGCATTTGTCATAAATATATGGTCCCAAGTTGGGTCGTTATATAAGTAATTACGTGTGTTGCTAAATTTACGCTCAATGTCAGGTATAAATTTTGTATCTACATATTTAGTAACAATTTTTTCATATGCAAAACTAGCACAAGCTTTACCATAGCATTTATAGTAAGTTAAATCATTTTCAGCTTTATACTCATTACCAGTAAAATAGCTATTTTCGTGTTCCATTGAGTTATAGTCGCCAGTCATTAATATAGGTACATTTGGATATTTAGCTGTTAAGCTATCCACAAGCTCAAATAATTCCTCAACTTGACTTAACATTATACTTTTTTCTTTTTCATAGTCTTTCATTCGTATTAAGTTTAGGTGAGTGGAAGTTACTATAATTTTTTTACTATCAGCTTTATTTTCAAATACACCATATGTAACTGCACGGCAACCATTTTTATCGCCTTGACTGTATTTTTTCAAACCGCTTTCTATAAGAGTTAGCTTATCTTTATTGTAAATTATTGCGGAGCGATTTTCCATAAATAAAGAGTTTTTAGGCTCAATAACCTCATAATTTTCTAATTGTGGCAATAGGTATTTGTACCAATCGCTACACATTTCTTGCATACCAATTACATCTGGTGTGTAATGTTTAATTGCCTCGGCAAAGCGGTGGGCACGTGGTTTAACTGGTTCGCCACCCCAATCTTTAATATGCACAAGTACATTTGCCGACATTATCCTCAACGCATTATCGTCTAGTCTGCTGTTATCCTCTTGCCATAATGAGATAAACTCGCTATCGTCAAAAACATAGCAGTCTTTTGCATTCAGTTTACAGCTTGTAAGCAAACAAGTTGTCATTATTATCAACGTTATCATTGATAAAAGCAATATAAATTTTCTTTTTTTCATAATTCCCCAAACCATTTACTATTTTTAAATTTAAAATAAAAATATTATTTACAAGTTTATGTGTTGTAAATTTTATAGTTCAATTTCAAAATTCTTTCCGTCAAAATTTAATGTTATTCCGTTGTGGGTTATTTGCAAGTCATAACCAGACTTTTTGCGTGTAACCTTAATATCAATAAATTTTCCAGCAAATTTGATATTGTTACATTCCATACTATCCCAAGTTTTTGGTAGATTTGGTGTAATTGTAAATTTACCAAAACCAGTTGGACGTATTCCAAGTATACCTTCTGTGAAAACTCTTAAATACAAGCCACTTTCCGCTGATAATTGAGCTTGATTGCCTTCAGGGAATGCCTCTACCGAATATGGAATATGTTCGCCAAGCAATCTTGCAGTGCTGAATTTTTCCAACAATTCCAGTGCGTCAGTGCTATACCCAGCGTTAAACAAGCCACGTAGAGTATATAAAGTTGACCTATCCCAAAATGTTTTATCACCACTTGCTGAAAGTAACCCCTCTGCCATACGCAATTTAGGTGAGAGTAAAGCGTCTTTTGTAGCTTTGCTACGTTCAAAAATACCTACTACCATTGGCATTGATATCCAAGACCTTAATTTTGGTTCTTCCTCACAATACATAAATGTTGCATAACCCTCAACATTTTTGCTAAAATATGTTACTATATTTTCTTTTAATGTGTTAGCAATGTTGGTACAGTATTCTGCTTTTTCAGTATTGCCCAATTCCTTATGTATATAACTTGCACTAATTAATGCATCATATGCAAGGGTAGATGTGCATAAGTTTGCTTTGCCAGATTCCAATCTATTTTCCAATTCGTCACTATCTGAAGCAATTACACCATTGCTATTAGTTTGTGATATTGTATAAGTTAAACTTTTATCAACAAGCTCAATAAAGTTTTCCGCTGTCTTTTCATCTCCATAAGTCAATAGAAAGCGAGTTAAACCATATGCGTACATTGCACTATCGCCTCTATCACCAGCTCCGTGCCAAATGTCATCACCTTCAGCAACAATACTTGTAATTACTGCTTTGTCAGTGGCTACATATTTGCGATACATTTCATAACAATTAATACTTTGTTCCTCACCCGTTTGGTAACCTAAATATCCAAATAGTGGATTTACATATTCGCATTGGTCATTTGTCCACAATGCAGCATAGTAATTTCCGCCACCAGGGGAATGCATAAGTCCGCTTTTTGTTTGGAAAATACTTTCGCTTGCACGAATTTTTGCATAACGTGACATTAAATTTATATTTTCATTTGGAGTTTTGATAACAAGTAAATTATCCATTGTAGCAATAAATTGCTCACGCAACTCTTGCTCTTTGTCATAGTTTAATTTAAACTCTTCATTTAAACGTGTAGCACAATAAGCTATATTTACAATTTTGCTTGCACCAGCAGCTAATTCCACAGCATTATCATAAATTGTTGTAAAAATATTGTATCTTTCACGATTTGCACCATATCTTGGAGCAGTTATTTGTGCTTTATCTAAACTTGAAAGTTGAATATGTTCAGTTGCATTGCCAGTATTTGTGATAGTTATTCTTTCAATCAAAGCTTTGTTAGTGGTTGCAGGGAAAAATTGACGTTGTATTTTTACTTTGCCAATACTTGATAATATTTTTAGTGTGCCATCAAAAATAAAATCTTTTACAATCTCTTTATTTTTGTTGTTGGTTGATATTTTTACACCGCAAAAGTTATGGTCAAGAGAGCCACTTGTATTGTTAGGGTAGCACCTTAGTGTTGGAAATACAACGTGTAACATTAATCGTAGTTCGCCATTTTGTTTAGCACCATAGCTAATTATACTCGATGTGAAAAAGGATGACATTTCTATATGATTAGCATATTCGGTATTATTTTTAACGCTATAAACAATGCTTTTTCCATCAGTGCCAATATAGTGTTTTGTGTTGGTGAATGGTTTATTAATTTTTGCCCAATTTGCAAATCTTGCTATCCTAGGTCTTTTAATTTGAAACATAATTTCCCCCATTTGAATTGTTTGCTATAATTTTTTATTTATATCTTTTTAAAACAGCATTTGCGATAAAAATTATTATCGCAAATTATTGTTAGATTTTAAATATATAAGGCATTGTTGTACAATCAATTTCATTACAAAAATATATCTATAAGTATGAGCGTTCACAAATTTAAATAAAACTAACGCTTTTTAAATCATCAGCTGTTGTGTTAATTTTAATTAGTTTATACTGCAAATTTTATTGCTTTTTTAATTTATCTGCTAATTTTAATAGTAACTTGATTTTTATACTATTTTATTTAATAGCAGTCCAGTACAAAAATGTCTATTCATTTGGTTTGCAATACTTTGCAATTTTCTTGTAGCCTTAATTAAATAAGTTTTTGTTAGTAATTTTAATTTAAATTTGTGTTTAAATATGTAGTTGTGAATTGTTATTTTTTATCAATTATCTATAATAAATAAACAAAAATTTTTCATTAAGCATATACAATTAATCAATCAATTGAACATTTTCAAGCACTATGCCGTCTTGTAAATGTAGATTTTTTAATTTAATAGGTTCGCCTATAACTTTTAAAGATTGAACTTTGCCGTCTTTCCAAGTAAATGATAATTCATTTGCTGTTGATGTGCGAATATTATGTATTTCTCCATCTTTCATCATTTTAGGTAGAGCAGGTAATAGTTCAATAACTCCGTCTTCCTCTGTTACAAGTAGCTCATTGATTGCAGATAGAAAACCAAAATTGCCGTCAATTTGGAAAATGCGTGGTGGGTGAGAGTCAAACAGATTATTAAAGAAAGATGATTTAATCATTTTTTTAATTATTTCTTCTGCAGTGTCAGCCTTTCTTAATCTTCCAGCTAGACATATGCCCCAAGCTGAACTCCAACCTATAAAATTAGAAGCATTTTCTATGCGTGTGTTATATAGATTTTCAACCCACTCTTTTTCTTGCGGATTTCTGTAGTAACCAATCACTTTAGCTGGATAAAAGGCATAAAGTGGAGAAAAGTGTCTATGACCTTTTTCAGGCATTATGTAATCAGTACTCCATTCATTTAAACAGCCATTTTCAGCACAAGTGAAAGGTCTTAATTTGCTAAGTCTAAATTCAACTTTTTTCAATAGTTCAGCATCTTGACTATATTCTTTAAAATTAGTAAACAATTGCCTAATTAACCCTAAGTCAAAAGCACTTGCATAGTCTACGCTAACTTTTGCACGATTTTTTATAAAAGAAGCTTCTGGCGATGTGGAAGGGCAAGTAATATATTCGCCATTACGCAAAATCAAAAAGTCTAAAACAAATCTAACTGCTTGAGTAGTAATTTTTTGAATATTATTACGATATTCTTCCATATTACCATATCTTAAATGCTCATAAAGCTCATTTGCAAGCCATACACCACAAAGTGGTGAAAACATATAAGAGCAGTTGCCTTTTACAGGTGCAGTTTTACGCCATATGTCCACATTGTGGTTGCAAGTAAAACCATCACAATTGTAATTTATATGAGCAGTGCTTTTGCCGTGTCGCATAACTTCAAAAGCTAAGCGTACAAAAGGCTCAGCACAATCAGTTAAATTACATTGGCTCATACCCCAATAATTCATTTCAGTGTTGATATTAGTAGTGTAGTTACTTGACCAAGCTGGCTGTAAATCTTTGTTCCAAATACCTTGTAAATTGCTAGCACTTCCACCAGCTCGGCTTGATTGGATTAGCAAATACTTGCCATAGTTATAAATAAGTTCCACAATATCATTGTTTATTATGCCAGACTTTGCATCTTTAAGCAATTTGTTTGTTGGAATATTTGTTTTGCATTTTAAATCAATAGATTGCTTTGAATATATTGAGTTATAATCGGATATATGATTTTGCTTAATTTCCTCATAATTTCCGTTCAGTTTGTTTAAAGTATTCCAAGCTAAATCAAAAGCATAATTTCTTGATGTTTTTGGCATTTTATCATAACCAACAAAACCTGTAGCAGTTGTAAAATAAATTGTAATTTCCGTTGCTTTTGCAACTAAAACAGAGTTTTTATTTGTTGATATAGTGCCGTTTGTTACAATTTTTGCTGAAAGACAAAAACTCATTCCTTTCCCCTCAGTATAAATTGTAGCTTTTCTACCTTTTAAGTAGTGTGGTGGCGTAAAATCGGGTGCATTACCTAAAATATTAAAGTTACCATCATTTGTATTGATTTCATATTTTAGTTTAGACTTACCTTTTAAAGTAATACTAATTGGTGTTTTTGATGTAATTTTATAAACAAAAACTTTATCTGGAAAACTAACGAAAGCCTCCCTCTCTATAGTACTAGTAGATATGTTCATTAATGCGTTTGCAATGTCTAAACTCCTAGAATAGTTTTGTTTATCATTATTAAAGAATTTAATGTCAACTTCACCTAAAGGTAAATATGCATCACTATAATCACCAATAAATCTTTTTTCAATAATTTTTTGAGCGGCAAGGTTTTCACCCGCCATAATTAAATCTCTTACTTCATCTAAATATTCCAAACATTCGGGATTATCTTGATTTTTAGGATAACCTGACCATAAATTGGAATCATTAAATAATAATTTCTCTGATTTTATGCCACCATACACCATAACACCAGTATGTCCATTACCCATTGGCAACGCATCTGTCCATTTCTTGGCAGGTGACAAGTAAAATAATTTATTCATAAATCCTCATTTTATGTTATCGGAGCATAAAAATACCGCACATTCTACTATGTAGTTTGTACGGAAAATTTTTGATATAAAGAAACTATGGGGTTTTATGCGTATGCCTCAATATTTAAGAAAATGTATGCAGTTGTATTTTAGGCGTATAAAGTTAGTATAATAAATGTGCTTAGCTTGCCTAAATTTAGTAAGCATTAAAATATTGTTAAGTTTTTTACATTATCAAAATGTAGTTATATATATAAACATAGCTTTAAGCTATTAAAACGCAACTTAATTATTATGTCTTGATTAAATCAAAACAAAATTTCTATATTCAAAAATTTGCTTCCGCTTTTATCAATTAATTATATGCATAAGATTACTTTTAATCTATGTAGCTATATTATATCATACATTTTTTAAAAAGTAAATAGATATTTGCATATTTATATAAATATATGTCAATTTAGTAGAATAAAGTACTAAAATCTATTTTGCGTGGAATTATTTTGTCTAAAAATATATAAGTAATGTGATTTTTGATTGATAATTTGCAAATTTTATGCTAAAATACCATTATAAAATTATTTTAATGATAAAAATAAATTTTAAAAGAAATAAAAAGGAAATAAATATGGAAAAAATTAAGTCTTTTACTATTGACCACGATATTCATAAAATAGGTTTTTATTTGAGTGGTGTCAGCAATAATCTTTATACTTATGATTTAAGATTTAAAACGCCAAATGGCGGTGATTATATGGATAATGCAAGTATGCACACTATAGAACATCTTTTTGCTACTGTAGTTAGAAATTCTACGCAAAAAGATAACGTTGTATACTTTGGACCAATGGGTTGCAGGACGGGTTTTTACTTAATTCTACATAATGTAGAACTTGATGAGGCAAAAGACTTAGTTGCACAATGTATTAAAAAGTGTTTGGAATTAGACTTTATACCAGGTAATTCAAGGAAAGAATGTGGCAATTATTTGGAACACGATTTACAAGGTGCAAAACAATTGCTTAGCGAGTATTTAAAAATATTTGGGTAATAAATTTCTTGTTTAAACTGGTAATAAAATCAATTTAGAATCTAAAATAATCACAAATTGTTATTAATGTTTTAGGTAATTTTGCCATATATAGCTAGTTAATTTAGCGGTGGAAACTTTTATAATGTTATTGAATTGAGTTTGTTAATTCACTTTATATTAATAAGTCGTTAAAAATTTTTGTGAAGTACATAAAAGTATCATATAATGTTTACAATTGTATTTGATATTTTGTTATATTAGTTTAGCATAAATTTGTAAAAATGTAAATTTTGCTTTAATTTGCTTAAAAGTCTTGACAAAGAGGTAAATTGAGATTATAATTTAATTACTTAAATATGTGATTAGAGGACACGTGCAAATTCAGAACTATTTTCAGAGAGTACTCGGTTGGTGTGAGAGTATAGTAGCGATTTTGTGTACCACCGCTAGTAAAGTCACCGTTGCGTATGCGTTAATGCGTCAATTAAGGCACATTTTATGTGCAAAGTAAGGTGGAACCACGATTAATTATCGTCCTTATGCTTTTTGCGTAAGGGCGGATTTTTTTAGAAAAATCAAAAAAGTTTGGTTGATAAATTATATGTTGAATTTTTAATTACAATAAAAAAATATTTAAAAGTTTTAATTATAAATTTGATTTAAAAATCAATTATTATTAAATATTTAGAAAGAACTAATGACTACTATTATTAAAGATAATTATTAAAAGATACTTTTGCTTTTCTATAAAATGTAATTATGCTAACAAGAAGTTTTTGTTTGTTTTGAAAAAAGGTTTAATATTGTAGTGTTGTAACTCATTTATATAGATTTATATTTACATAAAATTGACTATAATAAATTTTGCGACAAAGCTATTTATTAAGTAATGTAATTTATAATTTACTTTTTATATTTATAGAAAAAAGTTGAAAATTGGTATACTTGATTTTTTATAATGGTTATTAAACTTTAAGATTGTATAATCATAATCTACATATAGGTAATATCAATTAAAATTTTAAGAACAAATCTTTGGAGGATAGGGTATATGAAAATTGTTTTGAATGATGTAAAAATTATTGAGAGAGATAGTTCGATTAGTGCATTTGAACTAGTGAAAAGTTTTGACGAGAGTCTAGCTAAATCTGCTGTTGCTTGTAAAATAAATGGCAAAATTTGTGCTATGAATGAAATTATTGATAGTGATGCAGAGTTTGAGGTATTGACTTTTGCTGATGAGGAGGGAAGAAAAGTTTATCGTCATACTTGTTCACATATTTTGGCACAAGCGGTAAAGAATATTTTCCCTACAGCTAAGCTTGCTATTGGACCAGCTATTGAAAATGGCTTTTATTATGATATTGATTTTAAAACACCTATTACCTTTGAAGATTTAGAGAGAATTGAGAAGGAAATGAAAGCTATTATAAAAGCTAAATATCCAATTGAGAGATTTGAGCTTCCTCGCAATGAAGCAATTAAGCTAATGAGTAGTTTTGATGAGCCATATAAAGTAGAATTGATAAATGATTTGCCAGAGGACTCTGTAATTTCTTTTTACAAACAAGGTAATTTTACTGATTTGTGTGCTGGACCTCACTTGCATAATACTGGTATGGTTAAAGCATTTAAGCTTACAAGTTTAACTGGTGCTTATTGGCGTGGTAATGAAAAGAATAAAATGCTATCAAGAATTTATGGAACTTGCTTTGACAAAAAATCTGATTTAGCTGAATATTTAGAGCAATTAGAAGAGGCAAAGAAAAGAGACCATAATAAAATTGGTAGGGAACTTGGCTATTTTATGACAGATGAGAATATTGGTCAAGGTTTAGTGTTGTTAATGCCAAAAGGTGCTAAAACTATTCAAGTTTTGCAAAGATTTGTAGAGGATACTGAGGCAAAACAAGGCTATATGTTAACAAAAACACCTTATATGGCTAAACGTGAATTGTATCAAATTTCTGGACATTGGGACCACTATCAAGATGGTATGTTTATTATGGGTGATGCTCAAGACCCTAAGGCGGAAGTTTTTGCTTTGCGTCCTATGACTTGTCCTTTCCAATATACTATTTATAATAATGGGTTAAAGTCTTATAGAGATTTGCCTTGCAGATATGGTGAAACATCAACTTTATTCCGTAACGAAAGCAGTGGTGAAATGCACGGACTTATAAGGTTAAGACAATTTACTATAAGTGAGGGACACTTAGTTTGTATGCCAGAGCAACTTGAGGAAGAATTTAAAAAGTGCGTGGAACTTGCAAAGTATATGCTTACTGCTGTTGGTTTACAAGATGATATTTCATTTAGATTTTCTAAATATGACCCTAATGATACTGAAAAATATATTCAAGACCCTGATACTTGGAATTCCGCAGAAAAAACTATGGGTGATATCCTTGACCACCTTGGAATCAAATATACTATCGGTATTGGTGAGGCTGCTTTCTATGGACCTAAGCTTGATATTCAAATAAAAAATGTTTGGGGCAAAGAGGATACTTTAATTACTATTCAAGTTGATATGTTCCTTGCTGAAAACTTTGATATGAGTTATATTGACGAAAATGGAGAAAAGAAGAGACCATACATTATCCATAGGACATCAATTGGTTGCTATGAGAGAACTTTGGCACTTGTACTTGAAAAATTCGCTGGTGCATTACCGCTATGGCTTGCTCCAACGCAAGTTAAAGTTTTGAGCTTGACTGATAGAACTGCAACTAACGCAAAAGAATATGCAGACAAACTTTGTGCAAATGGACTAAGGGTAGAAGTAGATAATCGTAGCGAAACTATAGGTTACAAAATAAGGGCTGCAAGAATGGAAAAAGTACCATACATTATAGTAATTGGTGACAAAGAAGCTGAAAGTGGCAATGTAAGCGTAAGACGTAGAGGTGAGGAAAATTCAACAACAATGTCAGCAGACGATTTTATCAACCAAGCCTTACAAGAAGTAAAAGAGTTGAAAATTTTTTAATTAATAAGTATATTATTGAAACTATAAAAGTAGCTTAACATTCTATTTACATTCAATTGTAAATTATAAAATTATTATATAACAAGTCGTTATAATAAAATACTATTATATAGAAACAACAAAAGCTTATAAACTTTGTGTTAAACTAGTTTGGTGTTAAAAATATGGTGACTATAATTAATAATAATGTAAAGTTTTTATTTAAAAATGTAAATATACTTTTATAAATAATATAATTTAACAAAGTAATATCAAACATAAAAGCAACAGATGTGCAATTGCATATTTGTTGTTTGTTTTTAGTTATTGATTTTTGTAGGGAAAGGTATTATAATGAATTAATATTGTATTGAATGTATAGTAATTTATTAATAAGCTATATAATTATTTGCGATTGTTTGACAAACTACAAAATTTAAATAGCTAGGTATTAATGAAAAATATATTCATTATTCAATATTTTTGTGGTTATTTAAGTTTAAGCAAGTGAATAAAATGGAAAAATATGATTTTGTTTTAAAGATAAAATAATAAATCAATAAAAGTGGATAAAAATGCTTGACATATTGTTTGGGATATTGTATTATATTGATAACAAGTAGAAGTTATTCTCACCTGTAGCTAGTTATGCGTGCAAGGTATCAATATTTTTTATTTTGACAATATGATTGATTTTAGTAGGTTTATTGTGTTGCAAAATGTAGTTTAGTATTGTAAATTTATGGATAGCTTTGATTGTTATCCATTTTTTATTTTGTTTGTGGGAGGACATAATTATTAACAAAGAGCATATTATCAATGACCAAATTAGAGTCAAAGAAGTAAGATTAATTGGTGCAAATGGGGAACAGCTAGGTATTACGCCTACAAATTCAGCTAAAGATATGGCATATAATGCTGGTTTGGATTTGGTATTGATTTCTGCAACAAGTACTCCGCCAGTTGCTAAAATTATGGACTACGGTAGATTTAAGTATGAGCAAATTAAAAAAGTAAAAGAGCAAAAGAAAGCACAAAAAGAAAAGACTGTTGAGCTTAAAGAAATTTGGTTGTCTGCTACTATTGATACTAACGATATGAAGACAAAGGCAAACAATGCTAACAAGTTTTTGAAAGCGGGTGACAAAGTGCGTGCTTCTATTAAGCTTAAGGGTAGGCAAATGGCTCGTCCAGAAATTGCTATTAAAGTAATGGAAGAGTTTTTTGAGCTTGTCAAAGAGAATGGTGTTGTAGAAAAGGCTGCAAATCTTGAGGGTAGAAGCATTTCTATGATTATCGCATCAAATGTAAAAAAATAATTATTATATATTGGAGGAAGGTATTATGCCAAAGGTAAAATCACACAGTGGTGCTAGTAAGCGTTTTAGATTTACTAAAAATGGTAAAATTAAAAGAGCTAAGAATGGTGCTAGCCACATTTTAACAAAGAAAGAAACTAAGAGAAAACGTAACTTAAGGAAAGCTACTTATGTGTCTGAAACTCAAGAGAAGACTGTTAAGAAGATTCTTCCTTATAGCTAATAGAATGGAGGTAATGGATAATGAGAATTAAAAGAGGCGTTAACGCAATTAAAAAGCGTAGAAAAATAATGAAACAAGCCAAAGGTTACTTTGGTTCTAAAAGCAAATTATATAGAGTAGCTCGTCAAGCTGTTATGAAATCTGGCAACTATGCATATGTAGGCAGAAAGCTAAAGAAGAGAGAGTTTAGACAACTTTGGATAGCTCGTATCAATGCTGCAGCTCGTATGAATGGTTTAACTTACAGCACTTTAATGCACGGCTTAAAATTAAATGAAATCAATCTTAACCGTAAGGTTTTGGCTGATATGGCTGTTAATGATGCTGTTGCATTTACTGCACTTTGCGAAAAAGCAAAGGCTAAATTGGCTAAGTAATTTTTATTATAACCTTCAATTTTTTGAAGGTTATAATTGATTTTAAGAAAGAATTAAATTTTAAAATAGATAATTTAACTTTATTGGTGTTAAATGGAAAAAATAACTAGCGTAAGCAACGCAAAAATACAAGAAATTAAAAAACTATTGACATCAAAGTCGGAAAGGCATAATAGTGGTAAATTTATTGCTGAGGGAGTGAATATTGTTAAAGATATTCCAAACTCATTTATCATTGCTTTGTTTATGACAGAAGAGGCTTTTGATAGATATAAAAACATTGTAGATAAATGTGATAATGTTTATATCGTAAGTGATAAGGTAATAGCTTGTATAAGCGATACAAAAAGTCCAAGTGGTGTAGTAGCAGTTTGTAAAATGGAGTGCAATGTTGCGGATAGTGATATTTGCATTGTGTTGGATAATTTGCAAGACCCTGGAAATGCTGGTACAATAATTCGTACAGCAGTTGCTTGTGGAGTATCTACTATTTATTGCTATGGTGATTGTGTTGACTTGTATTCTCCAAAAGTTGTAAGAAGTTCAATGGGTGGAATATTTTTTGTAAATTGCAAAAAGCTTAATGATAAAAAAGATTTGCATTGCGATTTAGTTGTATTAGATATGGCGGGTGAAAATTTGTTCGCTGTTAAAAATGTCCCTAATAAATTTGCATTGTTAGTAGGTAATGAGTCTAATGGTGTGTCAAAGGAAATGTTGGCACAAGCGGATAAATTAATATCATTGCCTATGAGTAAAAATATGGAATCTTTAAATGCTGGAGTGTCATTAAGTGTAGCACTTTATAAACTAATTAATATTTAAATTGTAATTTTGTTGTGTAATAAAATATTTAAAATTGGTTAAAATTAATGGCTTTTTTTAAATTGCATTGTAAATAGAATAAATGTAATTTAGAATGTTTAGATAATTCAAATAGTACTTAATTAAAAATAAATATAGAATAAAAGCTGTTTTTTTAATTTAAAGTAAGAGTGATTAATAATAAAACAATTAAATTGCAGAGCAGTATGTAATTTTACATATTTGGGCTAAATATATTTATTAATTGTTAAAATGTACAATAAATTAAATAAATGAAAAAGTTATTGTAATTTTAATTGAAAAGCTAATATAATAAGCTAAATTAATAATAAAGTTTAATATATTTTGTTTAATTGTACAACTATATTCTTAAGTATAAGTTCACGTTATAAAAATGCAATTAGTATTTAATTGTGAGATTAGTTAATAAATTTGATTGTAAGATAAATTTTCTATTTAATTCGTGTAGTAAAAAGTAAAAATATTAAGTGAATAATAAGTTTAAAATAACTAATAAGTTTAAAAGTAATTTATGGAGGAATAGGTATGTCTGGACATAGTAAATGGGCTAATATTAAGAGGAAAAAGGGTGCAAATGATGCAAAAAGGGCGAATGTTTTTACTAAAATCGGTAGAGAACTTGCGGTTGCAGTAAAAAATGGTGGACCTGACCCAGATAGTAATAGCAGATTGCGTGATGTTATTGCAAAAGCAAAGGCAAACAATATGCCAAATGACAATATTACAAGAAGTATAAAGAAAGCAAGTGGTGAACTTGGCAGTATCAACTATGAAGAAAATGTTTATGAGGGTTATGCAGCTGGTGGTGTTGCAGTTATCGTTGAAACTTTAACAGATAATAAAAATCGTACTGCTGGTGACATTAGACATCATTTTGATAAATGTGGTGGTCAAATGGGTACTAGTGGTTGCGTGTCTTATATGTTTGATAAAAAAGGTCTTATTGTTGTTGATATGGAAGGTCACGATGAGGACGAAATGATGGAAATTGCTTTGGAAGCTGGTGCTGACGATGTTCAAATAAGTGATGGCGTTTGTGAAATTTATACTGACCCTACAGAGTTTAGTAGCGTTAATCAAGCGATTGAAAGTAATGGTAATATCGTTGTGCTAGAGGCAAGCATTAGTATGATACCTCAAAATACAATTACACCAGATGAGGCACAAGCAGCTAAAGTTAGACGTTTGATTGATATGCTTGAAGAGAATGACGATGTTCAAAACGTTTATCACAATGCGGAATTAGACGAGGAAGAAGAGTAATGATTGATATTAAGGAAATATGTAAATCTGCTAAAAAAGCAAGCTATATCCTTGGTGCAATGAATAATGATGATAAGAATGCGATTTTGAATGTGATTGCTGATGCTATTGATAGCAACAAGGAATTTATACTTGCTCAAAACAATATTGACTTGCAAGCACTTGAGGGTAAGGATAATGCTTTTATTGACAGATTGACCTTAAATGATAGCCGTATCAGCCTTATGAGTGAGGGGTTAAGACAAATAGTTAAATTGCCAGACCCAATTGGTGAGGTTACAGAGCAATGGAAAACTGATAGCGGATTAGAGATTAAAAAGGTTCGTGCTGCTTTAGGTGTAATCGGAGTTATTTACGAGGCAAGACCTAATGTAACAATTGACGTTGCTGGCTTATGTATAAAGACAGGTAACAGCGTGATTTTGCGTGGCGGTAGTGATGCTATAAATAGTAATCGTGCTTTATATAAGGTAATGAAACAAGCAATTGAAAGTTTGAATATTGATAGTAGCTTTATTCAATTTATTGATAGCACTGACAGAAGTTTGACTGCCGAAATGTTAAAGCAAGGTGAAAGCATTGATGTTATTATACCACGTGGTGGTGATAAACTTAAGCACTTTGTACTTGACAATGCTACAATGCCAGTTATTTGTAGTGCGGGTGGTAATTGTCACATCTATGTGGATAGCGATGCTGATTTGGATATGGCTTGTAAAGTTATTTTAAATGCAAAAGCACAACGTCCTACAGTATGTAATGCCTTGGAACAATTGCTTATTAATAAAGATATACTTGACAAAGCTGTTCCAAAGATTTTTGCGGAACTTGACAAAGTAGGTGTTACTATTAAATGCGATAAAGAGTGTGCTAAGTACTACAAAAATGTTCAAATTGCGACAGAAGAAGATTACTTTGAGGAACATCATAGTATGTTAATATCTGTAAAGAGCATTGCAAACATTGATGATGCAATAGAGCATATTAATACTCATAGTACTAACCATAGTGACGGAATAATTTCTAATAATGAGAGCAATATTAATAAGTTTGTTACAAAAGTTGATTCAGGTTGTGTGTATGTAAATGCGTCTACTAGATTTACTGACGGCTTTGAGTTTGGCTTTGGTGCAGAGATTGCGATTAGTACTCAAAAATTGCACGCAAGAGGTCCTCTTGGCTTAAAACAACTAACTTCTGAAAAGTATATTGCAGTGGGTAATGGTGCTATAAGAAAGTAAAAATTTAGTTTGATTAATTGTATAAAGTCAGTTAATTTTATTAATATTTTAAAGTTTTATTACTATAAAAAATTGTATAAAATTGGTAAAAACTGGTTGAAAATCGGTACTAAATTAAAAAAATCAATAATCAACAGATGTAAAATAAAAAAATATCGAATGTGAGTTCGATATTTTTTGTTTTGGAATAAAATTACTACAGCAATGTGTGTGTTGATAAAATTAAACATAGGTATTTAAACACAGGTATTGAAAAATATAATCCTCCTTGACATTTTTTATAAATACGGTTTTTAACCACATTTATTATATCAAGGAGGATTGACATTAATAAATTTTAATTATTAGTCTTGAATTTGTATCATTACTGTACCTTGTGGAGCACCGCATAGAGGGCAGTTTGTCCAAGCCTCTTTTGATGTGTGTTCATAACCACAAGATGCACATTTCCACTTAATTGCCTTTGGCTTTTTGTACATTGTGCCATTCTTTAATTGGTCATACAATTGATTGAATGTGCTTTGGTGACAAGTTTCAACTTGGATAAGATTTTTAAAGAAAGCTGCTACATCGTCAAAGCCCTCTTCACGAGCATCTTTTTCAAATTGAGGATAAATCTTTGTTGCTTCAATTTCCTCGTCCTCAGCAGAAAATTTAAGATTTTCAAGCAAAGTTTGTGGCTTTTCTTTAAATGGAATACCAATGTTCATTTCAATGTTGTCAATTACATTCTTGTCCATTGCACATAAAAAGCTGTACATCATTCTTGAATGTTGGAACTCATTTTCTTCAATAAGTTTAATCATATCGCTCATTGCTACATAATTGCTTTTTTTGGCTAACTCTGCTAACATATTGTATCTTCCACGAGCACAAGATTCGCCTACGTATGCTTTAGCTAAATTGTTAAAAGTTTTTGTGTTTTTCTTTGTCATAATTACCTCCAGATACGAAAGTTATAGCCAAAACATAAAGTTTTATTCAATGTTAGAGATATTTTTTCTAAGTAAAAATATTTTTAGCGTATTTTTAGTTAATTTTTTGTGGAAAATTGCGGTATAATATTTATATTTAAGTTATTTAATTATAAAAATAATAAAATATTAAAAATTTTTATAAATTTTATTGTAATTATTATAAAATTATGTTAGAATATATACAAGATAGTATCACTGGAGGTTATTATGCCTGATTTTAATTATAACATTGTAAAAAATATTGGTTCTTTGTCAGAGTCTCAAAAAGGTTGGAAAAAGGAACTTAACTTGATTAGCTGGAATGAAAAGGAAGCTAAGTATGACATTAGAGAGTGGTCACCAGATGGTAGTAAAATGGGTAAAGGTGTAACTTTATCTAAAGAGGAGATAATTGCACTTAAAGAGCTTTTAATGTCATTTGACATTGAATAATCTTTTACATAATTTAGTCTTTTACGCAAGTAAAAATATTTGCGTTTAGTTGTTTATTGAATTTTAAAGCATTACCCCAAAGGTGCATTGCAATTATGGGGTAATATTTTTATGCTTTTTATTTATGTAGGTTAATTTGAAATAAATAATTTTGTCGAAAAGTGCATTAATTGTTTGACTTTAATCTTTATTAAGAGTATAATGTCATAGGTTGAAAAAAGAATAAGTTTAAATGGTAGATTGACGAGGTGAATATGTTCAAAAATTTGTTGGCATTTAATGGTATTATAATAAACCACGAATTTGTTATAACATTATTTTTATACTTAGGTGTAATTTTGCTGACAACTAAAATATTGGGTATAATTTGTCGTAAACTA
>CAJTZR010000031.1 GCA_910584035.1 uncultured Christensenella sp.
CACAAATTTTTATCAATATATCAAAAATTTTACACACAAAATTTTTAAATAAATTTCAGCTAGAAAATTTTAGGCTAGTAATTTATATATAGGGTAACGAAATGAGTATATTAACAATCAACGGACTAACACATATTTTTGATAGTAAAACATTATTCAAAGATGCGGAACTTTCCATTAACAATGGTGAACATTGCGGTATTGTGGGACTTAATGGTGCTGGCAAAACCACATTTATGAACATAGTTGCTGGCAGAGTTGTACAAGATGAGGGCGAAATCAAATGGCTTAACGGCATTAGATGGGGTTATCTTGACCAACACGCAAATATAGACCGCAGTCTTACAGTAATGGAGTATTTAAAAACTGCTTTCAGTCATTTATTTGAATTAAATGACAAGCTTGAAGCTTTATATGTTCAAATGGGTGAAACTACTGATATGGATGAGCTTGACAAAATGATTGCCAAGTCTGCAAATATTCAAGAACGACTTGACAAAAGTGGCTTTTACGACATAGAAAGTAGTATTAAAAAGGTTGCAAATGGCTTAGGTGTTGGCAACTTTGGTTATGATACAGTAATATCAAAGCTTAGTGGAGGTCAAAGAGCTAAGCTTATGCTTTCTAAACTATTGCTTTCTGACCTTGATGTTATGCTACTTGACGAGCCTACAAACTTTTTGGATATTGAGCATATTGATTGGTTGACTAAATTTTTAACTAATTTTAAAGGTTCTTTCCTACTTGTAAGCCACGATACAGAGTTTTTGAACAATACTTGTAATTTGATTATCAATATAGAAAATCAAACAATCAAAAGATATAGTGGTAATTATAATCAATTTATGGCACAATATGAGCAAAACGCTAAACAATATGCTGAGGCATTTGAAAGACAACAACGTGAAATCAAAAAAATGCAAGAGTATATTGATAAAAATAAAGCACGTGCTGCAACTGCTGGTATGGCAAACAGCCGTAAAAAAATGCTAGATAGAATTGAGGTAATGAGCAAACCAGTAACAAGTATCCCTGCACACTTTGACTTTCCTTATACTTTAGTTGTAACAAAAGATATGTTAGTTATCAAAGACTTAGAGGTCGGATATGACGGCAAAGCTATACTGCCACCAATCAATTTACATATGTCCTCTACTAGCAAAGTATGGGTTAGAGGTACAAATGGCTTAGGTAAATCAACCTTAATTAAAACCCTTATGAATCAATTGAGGAAAATAAACGGCAAATTTACTTTTAATGTTAACACTAAAATAAATTATATTGAACAAGACTTAGATTTTAGGAATAATACTATATCTCCTATTCAATTTATGAATGAAATGCACCCAAAACTTAGTCAAAAAGATATTAGAAACGAGCTTGCAAAAGTTGGCATCAAAAATGACTTGGCAACAAAATCAATTTGCAATATGAGTGGTGGCGAACAAGTAAAAGTTAAGCTATGCTCTCTAATGCAAAAGCCTAGCAATATACTTATAATGGATGAGCCAACCAACCATTTAGATGTCACTGCAAAAGAAGCTTTGCAAGATGCATTACTAAAATACGAAGGTGCAATATTACTTGTAAGCCACGAACCTACATTTGCTGGTGCAATTTGCGATACAATTTTTGATATCGAGTTTTAATAATTAATACTATAAGTTCAAATAAGTAATATATTATAACCTGCAAGTGTAATAATAAGACTTTCCTTTAATTAGTAGTAGTATTTTTATGAATTCCATAATATGAGAATTAAAAACTAAAATCTGTTAATTATAAGGGGTTTTGCTTTTATTAGTAGCAATTTAAAAAATTGTTTAATAATTTAAAAATTGAAATGTGATAATTGACAACACCAAAATTAATTTATTTGATAGCTTAATTTATTTACTTAAAGTTAAAAAAGAAAATTTTATCATTAATTGCTTATATATTATTAAATTAATTACTTATATACTATTTAATATATCTATAATAATACTACCCTTTTAATTCAAGGGTAGTATTTATGTAAAAATCATTATTTTACACTTTAATATTGATAAAATTATCATTTAGTGTCGATTTTTGACGGGTTTAAGTTTTTCCACATATATTTATTAGTCGAGACCACCGGCTAAGCTTTTGGTTTAATTTTCCCCCTTATGGCATTTCCCTTGCCAAGCCTATAGGCTAATCAATTTACCAATAGTCGAAACTATTGCCCTACAGATATTTATATATCAATTTTAAGCTTTTATTGTTAATAATTTGCATTTACTTTTAACTAACTCGCTACGCTTGATATTTATATGCGTTTAGCTAAGCTTTTATATTCACACCAGCATAGCTTGTTGTTATCTTTACCAAAGCAAAAAATCACTGAAAATCAGTGATTTTTTTGTTTAATTGCATATATTATATTATCTGAAGCGGTACATTTACCCACAAAAAAGCTATTTTTTGGGGACCCCGATAGCGACACGCAGTGGCATTTGACATCAGCAATTGTTAATTCAAATTGTGTCAGCTTGATTTATTAAGCTAAAAGCGGTAGCTTTGTTTAAATTTGAGTTTTCTCAAATTTAACGACACATATTTATTTTAGATTATCATTATTTTAGATTATCTATTAAAACAAAGATTTATTATTTGAAGTAATTTACACCACTTTCAAATATCTTCATATCGTAATTGCCTTCCACATTTTTGTACAAGTCACTATCAATACGCTCGCTATGTCCCATTTTACCAAGTACTCTGCCGTCTGGTGAAATAATACCCTCAATCGCATACATAGAACCATTTGGATTGAATGGTGATACCATTGTTGCATTTTGAGTTTGGTTTACATATTGAGTTGCAATTTGACCATTTTTGATAATCTTTTGCAATTCCTCTTCACTAGAAACAAATCGTCCCTCGCCGTGAGATAAAGCAACATTGTAAACTTCTGACAACTTACAAGCATTTAACCAAGGCGACTTGTTTGTTGCAACTCTAATTTGAGCAATTGTGCTTATATGTCTATTGATATTATTAAAAGTCAATGTTGGTGCGTTTGCTACTTGCTCTCTAATATCACCATAAGGTACTAAACCTAGTTTAATCAAAGCTTGGAAACCATTACATATACCTAAAGCTAAACCATCTCTCTTGTATAACAAGTTCATAACAGCCTCAGCTATTTTAGGATTTTTAAATGTAGTAGCTATAAATTTACCAGAACCATCTGGCTCATCACCGCCAGAAAAACCACCAGGGAATGCGATAATTTGGCTATTATTTAAACGTTTAACTATTTCCTCAACGCTATCCTCAATATCTTTAGCACTGCTATTTTTGATTACAAATATATCTGCTTTTGCACCCGCTCTTTCAAATGCTCTTGCAGTATCATATTCACAGTTAGTACCAGGGAATACTGGAATAAATACACGAGGCACAGCAATTGGACTTTGTTCTCTTTTCTTTTTGATTGATGCACAAATAATATCTTTTGCCTCACCACTAGCTGGTGCAGTTGTTGGATATACACTATCAAAGTTTTCAGTAAATGCTTTGATAACATCATCCATTTTAACTCTATTACCATTGATAGTAGCTGTACAAGTTTGGTTAATCTCACCAATACACTTAATGTCAAAGCCGTCAAGCTTTAGGCTATCACTTGCAACTAATATAAATGAACCAAAATAAGGCTTAAACAAATCACTATCCGCTTTATCAATGTCAAAGCCAACTTTATTACCTACGCAAGACTTAGCTATGGCACAGATTGCACCGCCCTCGTCAATAGTAGTAGCATAATGAACATCACCACTTTCAATAACTTTGTTCAAGCTATCATATAAAGCATTTAACTTTTCAAAATCTGGCACAAAATATTTGTCAACTGGTAATTTTACCATATAAATTTTGTTGCCGTCAAAGTAATTAAATGCGTTATGTATAAGTTTGCTAGCCTTAGTAATACCAACGGCAAAGCTGATTAAAGTAGGTGGAACGTCTATATTTTCAAAAGTACCACTCATACTATCTTTACCACCAATAGCACCACAACCAGTACCTAATTGTGCATATAAAGCACCAAGCAATGCAGATGTAGGCTCACCCCAACGATTTGCATCTTTACCTAGCTTTTTAAAGAATTCTTGTAATGTCAAACGAATTGTTGATTTTTTAACACCGCTTGCAATCAATTTTGAAATGCTTGCAACAATGCTGTAAATTGCACCTGTAAATGGTGAATTTTCCAACAAATTAGGTGATGCAGCAAAGCTTGATACTGTAGCAGTATCTGTAACGCCACTAACTGGTGGTTTTGCAGCCATTACAATAGCAGGTGTCAATTGATTTTTACCACCAAACGGCATTAATACGCTGCTAGCACCAATTGTAGCGTCAAACATTTCGCCCAAGCCTTTAGTTGAGCAAATATTTGGTCTTGCAAGCTCTTTAAGCATTGCACTGACAAAATCGCCTTTTTCTACTAAATCTTTAACATTATTATTAACACTATCAATATAAGTTGCAGTATTATCATTAATAACAACATCTTGTAATTGTTTAACACCATTAGTATCAAGGAATGCACGTTTCAAATCGACAATTGTCTTGCCATTAAACATCATCCTCATTCTGCCATTATCAGTTACTTTTGCAACTACGCAAGCATTCAAGTTTTCCTCTTTAGCATAGCTAATAAACTCGTCTACTGTCTCTTTTGCTAGTACTACTGCCATTCTCTCTTGTGATTCAGATATAGCAAGCTCTGTACCAGTCAAACCATCATATTTTTTAGGCACACTATCCAAAGAGATATCCAAACTATCAGCAAGCTCACCGATTGCAACAGATACGCCACCCGCACCAAAGTCATTACACTTAACAATTAGGTTTGCAACCTCTTTTTTGCGGAATAATCTTTGAATTTTTCTCTCAGTTGGAGGGTTACCTTTTTGTACCTCTGCACCGCAAACCTCAACAGATTTTTCAGTGTGAGCCTTACTTGAACCAGTTGCACCGCCACAGCCGTCACGACCAGTGTCACCACCAACTAATACAATTATATCACCCTCAATAGGTTTTCTACGAACGATATTCTCTCTTGGAGCACCAGCAATAACAAAACCAGTTTCCAACCTCTTAGCCTTATAGCCATCGTGGTACATCTCGTGAACTAAACCTGTTGCAAGTCCAATTTGGTTACCATAACTACTATAACCACTTGCAGCAGTTTTACTAATAACTCTTTGAGGCAATTTACCTTTTAAAGTATCTTTAAAATCAGCTTTAATGTCACCCGCACCAGTTACACGCATTGCTTGATAAACATATGTTCTACCAGATAGTGGGTCACGGATAGCACCACCAAGACAAGTAGCAGCACCACCGAAAGGCTCAATTTCAGTAGGGTGATTATGTGTTTCGTTTTTAAACATAATCAACCATTCCTCATCTTTACCATTCACATCAACATTAACAACGATTGAACAAGCGTTTATCTCGTCAGATGTATCTAAATTGTTTAGCAAGCCAATTTGTTTTAGCTTTTTAACACCAATAACCGCAATATCCATCAAACATTTATATTTATCAGCTCTTTTTCCATTGAACTCATTAAATAAATCATTATATTTATCCAAAGCCTTTTGGATATGTGGATTATTGCTATTGATTTTTACACTTGTAATTTCTGTACTAAAAGTAGTATGACGGCAATGGTCAGACCAATATGTATCAATTACTTTTAACTCGGTTTCGCTAGGGGCACGATTTTCGCTAATAAAATAATCTCTTACAAACTTCAAGTCCTCAACGCTCATTGCAAAACCAATTTTTGCGTGATAAGCTTCAATATCCTTATCATTCATTTTGATAAAGCCATCAATTGTTGGAACGTCTTTAACCTCAGCAGCTACACTTTCCAAAGATTCTGGCAATTCCTCGCTACCCTCTCTTGACTCAACTGGGTTGATTATGTAATTTTTAATAGCTACAAAATCTTTATCACTAACATTTTCAAAAGCATAAACAGTAGCACATTTAATAATAGGTCTTGCTCCCATTGTTAAAAGTTGAACACATTGCATAGCACTATCCGCTCTTTGGTCATATTGACCTGGCAAATATTCTACTACAAGCAATTTGTGTCCTTTTAGTTCTGGCAAGCAGTCATCATAAACAATGTCTACTGGGTTCTCACCAAAAATAGTATTTTTTGCTGAAAGCAACATATCCTCGCCAAGACCTTGAATATCATAGCGAATATAAATTTTAACATCTTTAACATTTGCTCCAAGCACATTTGTAATATCATTAAAAAGCTTTTTTTCGGCTACATTGTAACCATCTTTTTTCTTAACAAATAATCTTTTAATCATTATAATTTTATACCTATATCCTTTCTGTAATGTACTTTGTCAAATTTAACTTTAGGCACATTTGCATACGCCTTTTTACGTGCATCATCAATATCCTTACCCAAAGCAGTAACACCAATAACACGTCCGCCATTAGTTACAAGTTTGCCATCTTTAAAGCTTGTTCCAGCGTGGAATAAGATAATATCTTTATCCAAATCGCCAATAGTAATAGGCAAACCTTTTTCATAAGCTTCTGGATATCCGCCACTTGCAAGTATAACACAAACAGCAGACTCGTCTTTCCACGCAATGTTGATTTCATTCAATCTCTCATCAATGATTGCATCAAAAATTTCAAACAAATCAGTCTTAAGACGTGGCAATACAACTTGTGTTTCAGGGTCGCCAAATCTTGCGTTATATTCAAGTACTTTAACACCTTTATCAGTAAGCATTAAGCCGAAGTACAATACACCTTTGAACTTTCTATTCTCACTATTCATAGCGTCCATTGTAGGTAGAATTATATCAGTATAAACTTTATCAGCAATCTCTTTTGTGTAGATTTTTGATGGGCTGAATGTACCCATACCACCAGTATTTAAGCCCATATCATTGTCATAGGCTCTCTTATGGTCTTGACTTGAAACCATTGGAACAATAGTTTTTCCGTCAGTAAAGCAAAGTACGCTTACCTCACGACCAACCAAAAACTCCTCCACAATAATTTTACTACCAGCAGCTTTAAACTTGCCGTCAACCATCATTTCTTTAACAGCTTGCTCGCCTTCTTCCACATTGTTACAAATGATAACGCCTTTACCAAGTGCCAAGCCGTCAGCTTTAACTACAAGAGGATACTCTTGTTTTTGAACATAAGCTAAAGCTTCGTTGTAATCAGTAAACTCCTCATAATTAGCTGTAGGAATATTATATTTTTTCATTAACCATTTGCTAAAAGCTTTGCTTGCTTCAATCAAAGCAGCAGCTTTTGATGGACCAAACGCTCTATGACCGCTTGCCTCAAGCATATCTACAAGTCCCATTGCAAGTGGGTCATCGGGTGCTACAACAGTCATACCGATATTTTTATTCTTATCCAAAAAGGCAATTATACCATCAGCATCCATTACGCTAATATTTACACATTCCGCAATTTCGCTAATGCCAGCATTACCTGGTAAGCAATATAATTTACCAACCTTATCACTCTTTGCTAAGCTGTAGCAGATAGCGTGTTCTCTACCGCCACTGCCAACTACTAAAACATCCATTTTTACCCCCTTAGTGTTTGAAATGTCTATCGCCAGTAAAAATCATAGCAATGCCATACTTATCGCACAAGTCAATGCTCTCTTGGTCTCTAATACTACCGCCTGGTTGTACTATAGCTTTGATTCCAGCTTGGTGTGCTGCCTCAACAACATCACCGAATGGGAAGAAAGCATCACTAGCAAGCACAGCACCATTTGTATCTTTCAAACTATGTTCAATAGCTTGTTTTGTTGCCCAAATTCTGTTAACTTGACCAGCACCAATACCATAAGTAGTATTGTCTTTACCAATTACGATTGCGTTTGATTTTGTATGCTTGCAAACTTTCATTAAGAATTGCATATCCTCTAGTTGAGCTTTTGTAGGTTTTGTCTTTGTTACAACTTGACACTTGCTATCATCAATAACGATTGTGTCATAGTCTTGAACTAATAGACCACCTAAAACTTTTTTCATATCATAACTTGTTGACTTGATTGGTGCATTAATGCTATCCAAAGCAAGTAAACGAATATTTTTCTTTTGTTCTAAAATTTCCAAAGCTTCTGCACTGAAAGATGGTGCAATAACTATCTCAATAAAGATTTTATTAATTTGTTCTGCAGTTGCCTTGTCTATCTCTCTATTAGCTGCAATAATTCCACCAAAAATTGAAACTGGGTCAGAGTTATAAGCAAGCTCAAATGCCTTTGCAATTGTTTTGCTTGATGCAACACCACAAGGGTTAGCGTGCTTAACAGCAACGATTGTTGGCTCTGTAAACTCACGCAACAAATCTAATGCACCATTTGTGTCATTTATATTATTGTAAGATAATTCCTTTCCGTGCAATTGTTTAGCTTCTGCAATACTACCAGCTACTGGTAAACATTCCTTGTAGAATACTGCTGGTTGATTAGGATTTTCACCATAACGCATATCTTGAACTTTTTCATAAGCATAGCTTACAATTTCTGGGAACTTGATATTCAATTTTTCTCTTAAGAAAGTAGAAATCATAGTATCATATACTGCAGTGTGTTGATATACTTTATACATTAAATAAAATTTAGTATCAAGACTTACTTCACCATTATCTTTTAGCTCACTAACAACTTTTTCGTAGTCGCTTGGGTCAACCATAACAGCAACATCTTGGTAATTCTTAGCAGCACTTCTCAACATTGTAGGACCGCCAATATCAATGTTTTCAATGCAAGTTTGCAAGTCAACACCTGGCTTCATAATAGTTTGCTTAAATGGATATAAGTTTACAATTACCATATCAATAGTGTTGATATTTAACTTTTCCAATTGTTCCATATGCTCTTTGTTTGACCTCATTGCCAAAAGACCTGCGTGAACATTTGGGTGCAAAGTTTTTACTCTGCCGTCAAGACATTCTGGGAAACCAGTAATATCGCTAATACCAATCACATCTATACCTGCATTTTTCAATGCAACTGCAGTACCGCCAGTACTGATAATTTCATATCCTAAGCTAACTATTTCCTTAGCTAATTCCACAATGCCAGTTTTATCTGATACACTTATTAATGCTCTTTTATTCATTATTTTATCTCCTCTCTGCATAGTTTTGCCACTACCTTTGGCAATAGTATATGTTCTTGTTCCAACACTTTCTTTTGTAAGCTCTCTGCGGTATCATTAATCGCAACTCTTACACGCACTTGCTCAATAATTTCGCCAGTATCTGCACCGCTATCTACAAAATGCACCGTACAACCACTATATCTGTCACCACTTTTGATAACTGATTGATGTACTTTCATACCATAATAACCAATACCGCAATGCTTTGGTATTAGTGATGGGTGTACATTTATGATACGTCTTTCATACTCATTGATTATTACTGGCGTAACAATGCTTAGGTACCCCGCCAAAACTATTAAGTCAATCTCATACTTTTTAAGTTCTTCAAGAATCGCTTTGTCTCGTGTTTCGTGGTCGCCATATTCCTTTAAAGTAAATGTCTTGCAAGGGATAGCATCTCGTCTTGCCCTATTTATTGCAAAAATACCCGCTTTATTTGTAATAACAAGCCTTACTCTGCCATTTATTTGACCGCTTTTAACACCATCAATGACAGATTGCATATCTGTACCTGAACCACTAGCAAAAATAGCGATATTCTTTTTAGGACAAAGTACTTCTGGCTCTTTTACCTCTTCATACAACTCGTCATCTTCTTCATCGTAAAATGGAAATTTTATCATAAAATAACACCATTTCCTTTAACTACTTCACCCAAAACATAAGCTTCTTCGCCCAAATTCTTAAGTTCTGCAATTACAGCACTAGCAATTTTCTTATCAACAGCAAGTACCATACCAGTACCCATATTGAAAGTATTGTACATTTTTTCGTCACTAATTTCTGCAATCTCTTGCAATGCCTTGAATAGCTTAGGTACATTATAGTTTTTAACATCAATTTTTGCAGCCAAGCCCTCTGGCAAAATACGTGGAATATTTTCAATAAAACCACCGCCAGTAATATGTGCAATACCTTTAATCTCAAATTTTTCAATCAAAGCAAGGATAGGTTTTACATAAAGCTTAGTTGGTGTCAAAACAACCTCGGCTGGAGTACAACCTAAAGTTTCGTTATACTCGTTAAGTTTTGCCTTATCCTCACCAAACAATTTACGAACCAAAGAATATCCGTTACTATGTACACCGCTTGACCTCAAGCCAATTAATGCGTCACCAGCTTTGATTGTTTTGCCATTTATAATCTTGTTACGTTTAACAATACCTACAGCAAAACCAGCTATATCATACTCGTCCTCTGGATAAAAGCCTGGCATTTCAGCAGTTTCACCACCAATCAATGCACAACCACTCTCCACACAACCGCAAGATACACCTTTTACTATTTCAGCTATTCGCTCTGGTATCAATTTACCTTGTGCAATATAGTCAAGGAACAACAATGGTTTAGCACCTTGACATACAATATCGTTTACGCACATTGCAACAGCGTCAATACCAATAGTATCGTGTTTATCCAATATAAATGCATATTTCAATTTAGTACCAACACCATCAGTACCAGCTACCAAACAATCTCCGTCTGGCTTGTCATCTAAAGCATAAAAGCCACCAAAACTGCCTAAGTCACCCAATACACTATTATTGTATGTAGACTTTACATACTCCTTCATTAGCTTTACAGCCTTGTAACCTGCCTCTACGTCAACGCCTGCTGATTTGTAATCAATCGCCATTCTTAAATCTCCTTTCTTTGTCTTAATTTGTTTTCTATATCGTCTGGATACTTTCCATCAAAACAAGCTGCACAGAATGTGTTATATTCCCCAGCTGAACAACTTGCTATTAAGTCCTCAACATCCATAAAATGCAAACTATCTGCACCAATTATCTTGCCTATTTCGTCCGCATTCCTTGTAGCACCGATAAGTTCCTCATATGTTTCAATATCTATGCCAGTGTAGCAAGGGTGCTTTACTATTGGTGATGCAATTACCATATGTACTGCCTTTGCCCCGCTCTTTTTAAGTAAATCAACTATCTTTTTAGATGTAGTACCTCTAACAATAGAGTCATCAATCAAAATAATTTCCTTACCTTGTATATTGTGTTTATGTGGGTTAAGTTTTATTTTAACGCTGTTCTCCCTCATAAACTGATTAGGTTGTATAAATGTTCTGCCTACATATCTATTCTTTTCCAAAACATCTATGTAAGGTATTCCGCTAGCAGCTGCATAACCTCTTGCAGCAACATTTGCACTATCTGGAACGCCAGCAACAATGTCCGCTTTTAAATTTAGCTTTTTAGCAAGCCTTGCACCGCACTCATATCTTGCTTCGTAAACACTTCTATTATCAATAAAACTATCCGCTCTTGCAGTGTATACATACTCAAAAATACAAGGTCGTCTTTCTGCCTTTGCAAAAAACTCACTCTCTAAACCTTTTGAGGATATACTCAAAATCTCCGCAGGCTTTACGTCACGAATAAGGTCTACACCAATAGCATCAAGTCCGCAAGACTCACTTGATATAAAGTATCCGTCTACACTTTGTCCCACAACCATAGGTCTTAAACCATATCTATCACGGATTGCATACAACTTGTTTGCTGTCATAATTGCTAAAGCAAAACTACCCTCAAGCTCATTAACTGCCTTTGCAATGTCACATTCACCATCAATAGTGTTAATGTTAAGCAAGTTTGCTATAACCTCGCAATCTATATTTGTTTGGAAAGTAACGCCTTTTTCAATAAGTTTTTCACGCAAAATGTTAGCGTTAGTGATTTTACCATTCATTGCCAATGCAAACATTCCAAATCTGCCCGTATACACAACTGGTTGTGCATTGATTGCATTCTTTAACCCTTTGCTTGAGTATCTAACGTGTCCCAAAGCAATGTCACCTTGTGGCAAACTTTGCATTACGTCCTCATTAAACACCTCATTTACTAAACCCAAGTTTTTGTAATAAGTAATGTTCAAACCAGATGTAACCGCTATACCACAACTCTCTTGACCTCTGTGTTGCAAAGCGTATAAGCCATAGTACATTGTTCTTGCCAAATCTTGTGTGTCGTGTGAGTATATACCAAACACACCGCACTCGTCTTGAGGTTTATCCAAACTACATTCACAATTATTAATACACATAATAATATCCTCTTTAAGTAAAATTACTTTTAAAATTAAGTTAAATTACAATAATAAACTACTTGTTTAATTTCTCTTGTAATTTTTTGTCAGCCTCAACAACCTTTTTAGCCATATCAGCTTTATAGTCAGCAAGTTTTTTTGCAAGTTCTGGATATTTAATTGCAAGTATTTGCACTGCTAGCAAACCCGCATTTAAACCACCATTTATAGCAACAGTCGCAACTGGAACGCCCGCTGGCATTTGAACTGTGGAAAGCAAGCTATCCAATCCATCCATAGTACTGCTTTTGATTGGCAAACCTATAACTGGCAAGGTAGTAAAACTTGCAAGCACTCCACCAAGGTGAGCCGCTTTACCAGCAGCAGAAATTAAAACCTCAATGCCATTATCAATAGCATTTTGTGCAAAATCGTGTGCCTCGTTAGGTGTGCGGTGGGCACTCATAACCCTAACTTCAACCTCTACACCAAATTCCTTTAAAATGTCAACAGCAGGTGTAACAACATCTAAATCACTAATACTGCCCATAACAATACCAACTTTTGCCATATGTCCTCCTAAAATACAATCGCCACAACACATAAAATGCGTTATGGCGTAAAAAGTCATAAAAATATTGGCATTATGATGCCTTGCAAACTCAAACCAAATTGTCGATAAACAAAGGTATTCACCATAACAGCCTCCAGTATAAAAATTACGTGTTGTTAAATTTAAGCTAACTCAAATTTAAACAAAAGCTAACGCTTTTTTGATTGATAAATCAAGCAAACACAATTTAATTAACATTAGCTACTGCAAAATGTGGCTTCGCCACGCTTTGCGACAGCTTCTGTTTATATAATAACATATTTTTTATTATATATCAAACTATTGCACAAACTTTTACAAAAAACATATTAACTTTTTTATAACCCCCATATAAAATATTTTAATAACAGAAAAAACAACCTTCTGCAATCTCTTGCAAAAGGCTGTATTTCGTATTAACTTATGCTAATTTAAAATTATCAACACTTACTAATAAAGTGTATTTTGTGAGCAAATTTGTTGCGTTAGTAAATTTTCAAAATAACAAATAAATTATTATATTAAAACTTAAACATTATTCGCTACGCAAAGCATTTACTGGGTCTTTCCTTGCAGCTAAGCTTGCTGGAATAATACCTGCAATCATTGTAAGACCTATACTTAACAATAACATTAACAAAGCTATCCATATTGGTAATGCTGCCAAAGTGTATATACCAAAAATGTGTCCAACAATTTGGTTTATTACCACAGATAGAATATAAGTCATTAGCAAACCGATTACACCAGAACCACTACCAATAATAAATGTTTCCGCATTAAATAGAGCTGATACATCTCTCTTTCTACCACCAAGCGAACGAATTACACCTATCTCTTTAATTCTTTCGATTACAGATACATATGTTATAATTGCAATCATTACAGTAGATACGACAAGTGACAATGCTGTAAATGCAATAAGTGATGCTGTAACTATACCAATAAGAGTATTAATCATATTAATAACTACTGCTAAGTTATCTGTGTAAGTCATTTCTTCTCTATCTTCTGCTTTTATTATTTTTCTATTTAACTCTATATCTTGGTCACTATTCCATATATCAAGATACGCTGTTGCTAAGTCCTTTTGAGCAAAGTTTGTACAGTAAATCTTAATAGCAGACGGATAGTCAAGACCTCCCAACTCTCTTATTGAAAGAGTATAAATCTTTGGTAGAGACGAAATATTTACATCACCTATATTAGGCAAATTACCAAAGCTTGGCATACTGCCAATATATGATGTCAAATCAAGTTCCTTACCTACAACAGCCTCATTACCAGTATACTCTGTACCTTTTATCCAATAAGAATAATTGTATTTAATTGGCATACCTTTATAACCAGTTTCAGTTTTGTAACAAGTGATAGTGTCCATTTTAAAATCATTCAAAGCATTAACAAGCTGTGATTTACGTCCATTAACAATAGCCTCTTCCGCAAACGCTTGTGTGTAATAAAATCCACTTTTCAAAGCACCACTTGTAGCACCCTCTTTTGGCCTTAAAATTGCAGTAATTTTTAATTCCTTTCCAGTCCATTTTGAATTTACATATGGATTGTAATTACATTTAAGAGAATCAGCTGTACTCGCATTTAAGTCAATGCTATAAATAGAATCATTAGGATACCAAACGAATTTTTTATTCATTAAGTCATTATAACTGAACTTTTCTTTCCATAAAGATTCCTTGTAATCATTACTATTAAATGCTTTACTAATAATATTTACAAATTCCTCTTGAGTAAAATAACCAAATTGAGCAAGTAACAAGTCAGACAATGCTGAATCGTCATTTACAACAATCATTATTTCATTAGCAGCTGTTGCAACCTTGCTTGTTTTTTTGTCAGAAACTATATCATATTGTGACAAAATAAAGTTATTATCACTTGGTGCCTGCATAAAACTTTCATTTGCCAAATTAAAGTATTCAGAAAAGTTTTTAAATTGAGTATTTCCACTAGTTCCAGCACTTTCAAGTACAGACTTATAAGTTTGTTTTGCAGCAGACAATGAAATATTTTTTGTAGCTCCGTCAAATTTAAATTCTGTATACAAGTTGTTTGATAAATTCAAACCATATTCAGTAGATATAGCCGCATAATTTTCTTTAGGCATCGCCTTTACAAAATCAACATATTGTTTAGTAATATTGTTTGTTACTTGATATGCTGACATATTTTCACTACGCTCAACAAGACTTTTAATTACCTCTTCAACATTAATGTATCCATCTTCTATAGATTTTTTAATAATTTCGCTCTTGTCGCTGTTTGTCATTCCATTCATTAACGCATTTAAATCAAATGCTTGTTCACTAACCGCCACTGGGTTGCTTTGCAACATTTTATTTTGCATATCGTCAATATAAGTTCTTACACCACTAGACAATGCAAGTACAAGTGATACACCAATGATACCAATTGAACCAGCGATACTAACCATAATTGTACGACTACGTTTAGAAAGCAAGTTTTTCAAAGACAATTTAAAAGCTGCCCAAAAAGAAAGTTTTGCTTTTTTAGGTTTACTATATTTCTTTTCTTTTTTAATATCTTTCTCAATATCAGAATCAGACGAACTTTCCTCAGTTTCTTGAACAGGTTGATTTGGAATATGTCTTCTACCGATAATTAAATTTTCATTTAATTTGTCGTCATCAATATCCAAAGCCTCGCCATAAATCAAGTTACCAAACTCTGTCTTTTTTTCTTGTTTTTCTGTGCTCTCTTTCGCACTTATATTTTCGCTATTAATTTGTTTATTCTCTAAATCATTAGCCTTTAATAAATCTTTTTCATTTAAGTCAGAGTTATCTGTTACTGCAACTTGTTCGTTATCACTCGATTGTTGACTTTCAATTGCATCTACTGCTACTTTTTCTTCGTCAATGCCGTTAAAAGGTGCGGTATCAGCAACGACTTCACCATCAAGCAATCTAATTATACGTGTAGAATATTGCTCTGCAAGTTCTGGATTATGAGTTACCATAATAACAAGACATTCTTTTGAAATCTCTTTTATTAAGTCCATTACTTGAACAGAAGTAACTGTATCCAAAGCACCAGTAGGCTCGTCTGCAAGCAAAATCTCTGGGTTATTAACTATAGCTCTTGCTATAGCAACCCTTTGACATTGACCGCCAGATAATTGATTTGGCTTTTTATTGTATTGACCTTTTAAGCCTACTTTATCTAAAGCCTCGTGTGCTCTTTGAACACGTTCTGCCTTTTCCACGCCAGAAATTGCAAGTGCTAATTCTACGTTTTCAGAAATAGTTTGGTGAGGAATCAAATTGTAAGACTGAAAGACAAAACCTATCCTATGATTACGATAAGTATCCCAATCTCTATCTTGATAATTTTTTGTACTGATGTTATCAATAAACAATTCACCTGAAGTATACTTATCCAAACCACCAACGATATTTAGTAAGGTAGTTTTTCCGCAACCAGATGGTCCAAGAATAGAAACGAACTCACTTTTACGGAAAGCAATATCCACACCTTTAAGTGCTTGTACCTTATTGTCACCAACTAAATAATCTTTGGTAATTCCATTTAGCTTTAACATATTTGCTCCTTTCAAACTATATATACTATTTTCTTTTGTAGAATTTTTATTTTGCTTTTATTGTAATATTTTTTAATTTTCCAGTTTTTAGACGAGTTGGTATTGATTTTTGTTCCAACACTAACCGCCCAAAATTTACATATTAAGCTTTTGCTCCACCAATTCATAACATAATATGCAAATTGCAATCTTTTACTTTACATTTTACTTGTAGATATTATTGCTCAAATAATTTAGCACCAATGTCAATAAATGTTTTCAATTCCTCTTCATTCAACTTTTGCAAGCGATTTTTTAAAACACTATCAACTTGATGATTATATTCCAAAAGTATCTTTTCCCCCAAGCTTGTAATAGTAACTAAAACTTTTCTTGCGTCATCATTTGATTGATTTCGTAAAACATACCCTTTTTCTTGCAAACTTTTTATTGCAGTAGCAACCCTTGCTGTTGAAACATTTAACTTTTTAGCAATTTCACCCGAAAAAAGACTGCCATTGTTGCATTCAAGTAACTGCAATATCATAAGCTTGCCTTTGTATGCTTCTTCCAACAAACTTATAATATTCATACTGCCTTGAAAATTAAACATATTTTTAAAATCGTACACTGCTTTATCTAAATCAACCATTGTCCACCTAATATCTAACACTATTAGATAAATTATAATATATTTTCAATTTAAAGTCAAGCAATTAAAAAATTTATAATATAAAATATTATAATAATATGAATAAATTTCCAATAATTAAAAAAATTTAATTATAAAAAATTTTTTATCAAAATAATCCTACAAAAATCATACCTAAATTAATATTGCAAAGTATTTTCCAATAAAAAAAGCAAAAAAGTATTCAAAAAATTTTGAATACTTTTTTTTAACAATAAATATTTTTAGTAAAAATATGACTACAAAATAAATATTTATACATTTTGAATAGAAAATATACAAAAAATGCAAACAGCTAATTGCTATGTAATTAAAACAATTTTTACCTTTGCATTATAATGAATTAAAATGATATTTTAAATAAAATGCTTAATTCTCTATGCCTCACAGAATTAATTGTTTTTATTATTGTTTTCTATTTGCTCTCTTGCATTTTTTATGGCTTGCTTGCATTTTGCACAATTACCATCACACTCACCACAACCGCAAGTTGATTTGCCTTGTTTTTTCCTTACAAAAGCCCAAACTGCAACAGCTAGCACAAACACTACACTTGCTACTATTACAACAATCTCAATAACTTGCATACTCACCTCGTAAAATTATTATTTCTTTTTAG
>CAJTZR010000032.1 GCA_910584035.1 uncultured Christensenella sp.
ATTCAACCTATACTTGAAGCAAATTATAAAGGTGATAAAATAAAAATTGAGCATTGTAGTGAGGTTATTACTAATGACGATGTGCCTACAATTGCTGTAAGACAAAAAAAGGATTCATCTATGGTAAAGGCAATTCGTATGGCAAAGGAAGACCCTAGCTATGCGGGAGTTGTCAGTGCAGGCAATACTGGTGCATTGCTTACTGCATCATTGTTTATCGCAAAGAGAATAAAGGGAATAAGCAGACCTTGCTTAGCTCCAAGCCTACCAACCATTAATCCAGATAAATGTTTTGTACTGGTTGATTGCGGTGCAAATGCAGATTGTAAACCAAACAACTTGCAACATTTTGCAGTTATGGGTAGTTGCTATGTGGAGTCACTTTACGGAATCCAAAATCCAGTAGTAGCTATATTGAGCAATGGACAAGAAAAAGGCAAAGGCAATGAACTTGTAAAGGAAACTTATCCTATTTTGGAAAATACAAAATCAATAAATTTTGTTGGTAATGTTGAGGCAAGGGATATTTTATCTAGTGACTATGATGTTGTAGTTTGCGATGGTTTTAGTGGTAATATTGCATTAAAAACTATAGAAGGTACAGCACTTGTTGTTATGAAAATGATTAAGCAATCTATTAAAGCTGGTGGATTGTTAACTAAGCTTGGTGGCTTGTTGATTAAACCAACTTTGAAAAAATTAAAAACTACAATGGATGTTAATGAGCAAGCGGGCGGTACTGTTTTAGGTGTTGACGGAATTATTGTAAAAGCACACGGCTCTTCAAAAGCAGCAAGTATTTGTCGTTGCATTGAGCAGGCTATGTTACTTGCAAAAAATAATATTGTGCAAAAAATTAAAGACAATATGATTGATTTAGGTGACTGTGATGAAAATTGATATAAACAATGTTGCAGATAATGAAAAGAAAAGTATAAAAGCAATTGAAAAAATTATTGGATATACGTTTAATGATAAAAGCATTTTGCAAAAAGCAATTACACACGTTAGTTACAACAAGGCCTTAAACAGAGAGGATGATGGCTATCAAAGAATGGAGTATTTAGGCGACTCAATACTTGACTTTGTTGTAGCAGACGAGCTTTATAGGAATTATCCGCAGTTTGATGAAGGGCAATTAAGTAAATTTAGAGCTAATATAGTAAGTCGTGAACCACTTGCAAAGATTGTTGATTCAAGCAAAATTGTTGACTATGTTTTATTTGACGGCACTGGCTTGAGCAAAAAGATTAAAAGCGATTTTTTTGAGTCAATTGTTGCCGCAATATATTTGGATAGTAATGGTTTTAAAGCAACTAAGCAATTTATTTTGAAATATTTAAAACCATATATTACTGCTGAAGTTAAAAGTGATAATTATGATTATAAAACAATGCTATATGAATATTGCAGTGCAAGGAAATGGAAAATCAAATTTGAGGAAAAAGGTGTTGAGGGGCCTGCACACGATTTAACTTTTAATATGGAATTATTTGTTAACGATAAGCGTATTTGTCAGGCAAGTGGCAAGAAAAAGCAAGATGCGGAAAAAGCTTGCAGTAAAATTGCATTGTTGCAGTTTGGAGAGATTAAGAATAATGAAGTACAAGGAAATTAGTGTTGATACTACTACAGAGGGTAGCGATTTAGTCGCAATGATATTGTATGATTGTGGCAGTGAGGGTGTTAGTATTTATGATAGCAAGGATATTCTTGACTTAATAAAAAGTGACATTATTTGGGACTATATAGAGGCGGATGTACTAGTACAAAGTCCAATAGTAAAAGTTAAAGGTTGCTACAGCGAAGAGAATTTTGATAAAACATATTTAAATGTTTTAGAGGGACTAGAAAGCTTAAAAGAAAATTCACCTTTTGAGCTAGGCAGTCTAGAATTGCAAGTAAATGACTTGGATGATACAGATTGGGTTAATGAGTGGAAAAAGTACTATAAACCTATACATATTGGTAACATCGTGATTGTGCCTAAATGGATAAAATATCAACCGCAAGAAAATGAGGTCATTGTATTAATGGACCCTGGTATGGCTTTTGGTACAGGAACTCACGAGAGTACAAGACTATGCTTGCAATTATTTAGCGAACTTAACGCTACTGATAAAAAAGTTGTTGATATTGGTGCTGGCAGTGGAATTTTAGGTATTACTGCAAGTCTTTGTGGTGCTAAGCAAGTATACTTGAGTGATATTGCACCTCTAGCTGTGAAAGCTTGTGAGGAGAATGTACAACTTAATAATGTGGCTAATGCCACTATTACAATGGCAGATTTAATTGAGAATGCGACAATAAAGGGAGATATTGTTTTTGCAAATATTACTGCTGATATTTTGATTCAACTTGCAAGCAGTATTGGCAGAGTATTAAATGACAATGGGTATATTATCTTGTCTGGCATTATACATAAGCGATATGACGATGTTTTAAAAGCTTACCTTGACAATGGTTTTATATTGGATAAAAAGGTTGTTTTAGGTGAATGGTGTGGCATAAGATTTTGCAATAAAAAGTAAATTACCCCCGATTTTTGAATGTTTTTTGAGCATTTTAAAAGTAGTTGGTGTTATATTTTTAAAATTATTGTAATTAATTTGCTTAAAATTTTGATAATAGCAATTTTTATATGTATTTAATTTTTAAATTGTTATTGCAATAAACTTGTTTGTAAGTTTTATTGCTTTAATAAATATTGGTTTTTGCTAATTTGGCATATTAAAATTTGTGTTAGCTTTAGATAAATAAATTTAAATTATACTAAGTGTAAAAAATATAAGGTTAAATATAGGGTATTAATTGTAAAGAGAGTTTATATGAATAGCAAATTGTGAATAAGCATTTTTAAAATGGTTTTTAGTTTGATTTTCGTACTTGGCTTGATTGCTATAGGCATTGTTTTTTCAATCGATGCTGGGGCTGGTTTTAAAGAATATGGTTTAAAAACTAAAGCTAGTTATAATGTGAGAGATGCAGTTTTTGTTGAATATAAAAATGACTATGACTTTTTAGCTGGCAAGTGCTTTATAATGGTTTTAGAGTATAAAGATAATGAGGACAATGTTCATAAGGTGGAATGGGATAAGCCAGTTGTAAAAGAGGAATACGCTAATATGTTGATTGGTTATACTACAAGTATTTTTGTCAATGACGAACATAATTTTGCAGTATCCAGTTTGCAATTTTCATCTGTTCCAGCTTTTGTTTCAACATTATGTGCGGGATTTGCTTTCCTTTTTGCGTATATCTTTAATTTGTCTTTAATGTCAAATTTTGTAAAAATTAGATATTTTAAGATTTTAAATATCTTAACTGAGGGTTAATGTGCTATGAGTAAGATATTTGAATATTTAAAAAGTAAATCAATTTTTTTGCCAGTTTATATTTTCTTTGTGCTGTTTACTTTTATGCTATGCACAATTACAACAATAACAACAAACGATATAGTTCAAGAATATAAAAATAATATGAACGCTGATTTTAAAGTAGAATATGCAACTTATGTTGATTACAGAAAATATAGTAAAAATAGCGTATATTATTATAATATGTATTACGAGTTCCAAGACGAAAATGGCAATATTTATAGTGGCATTAAAGAGGATGTTATTAGCAATGAAGATGGAGCACAAGCAATGCTTGGCGAAAAGCTTCTTGTGTTTGTGGATAGGGAAACTGGAATTATTGTAGAAGATTTATATTTCCATAAAAATGAAGCAATATATATTGGATTAGTTGAGTCTATTGGTTATTGCATTATGGCATATTGTTTATTTTGGATAATAGCTTGGTTTATTCAAAAAGTGCTTATATATAAAGATGGCTTAGTGGATAAAGAAATAGTTGTAATGAATATGCAAGATGAAAAAGCTAAGTCAAAAAGACGGCTGATTGTATCTGTAATTTGTTTGGCTTTGTTTGTGGTATGTACTGTTTTTTGTGTAAAAAGAGTTATCTATAAACAAGAGTTGGAAGTGGTTCAAGTAAAAGTAGATGCTACAATAACTGAGTATAAGGAGTTTGAGGATAGCCAAGGTGATAAATACTACAAAATTTATTATTCATATAATGATAACAATTTGAATAAAAGCGGTATATGGCAATCTAGTATACGTAGTAAAGACTATGCTGAAAGTAAAGTTGGCAAAAGTGTAAAAGTTTATTTGAATACTAAAACGAATAGTGTTGCTGTAAAAAAAGAGTATTCCAGTCAATCAATGTTTTTTGGCGTTTGTATGTGTATAACAAGTTTAATTTTTTTGTGTAATTTTATGCCATTTTTATTGTATGTTGTGCAAAATAAATATTACAATAAATATGGTTTAACAGAGGGCGAATAATGGATATAAGACGATTTTATGTAAACATTGATGATATTACTGATAATGTAGTTACTATTTGTAGTGATGAGTTTTTGCATATAACAAAAGTGCTTAGATATAAAAAGGGGTATCAAATTATTGTTTGCAATAATAATGACGGCAAAGATTATTACTGCACAATAAAATTGATTGATAAAGATTATTTGCAAGCAGAAATTGATTATGTTGAAGATAATGAGTGTAAAACTAAGGTAGAACTTACCTTGTTCCAAGCTTTGCCAAAAGGTGATAAGGCAGATTTAATTGTTCAAAAGGCTGTAGAACTTGGCGTTAGTAATATTTACTTTTTTAATTCTTGTAATGTAGCAGAGAAAAAATTTAATTTAGATAGACTACAAAAAATAAATGTTGAGGCTTGTAAGCAATGTGGTAGGTCAAGGACTTCTTACATTTATGGGTTGTCTGAGTTTGAGGAAATACTTTCAATGTTGCACAATTTTGATAAAGTTATTATTTGTTACGAAAATGAAAAGGAAAATGATATAAAAACAGCATTAAAGACTTTTAAAGGTGAAAGTATAGCTATAATTATAGGTAGTGAGGGCGGTTTTAGTGAAAATGAGGTACAAATGTGCAAGCAACTTGGTGCTGATTGCGTAACACTAGGCAGTAGAATAATGCGTTGCGAAACGGCTAGTATTGTAACTTGTGGCATTGTAATGTACGAACTTGGAGAAATGAGTAGATGAAAATAGTTTGCTACAACCTAGGTTGTAAAGTAAATCAATATGAAAGTGACGGAATAATGACTAAACTTGCAAGTTTGGGTTATGAGGTTTCCGATAGCTTGGAATTTGCAGACGTGTACATACTAAATACTTGTGCAGTAACTGGTGAGGCGGAAAAGAAATCACGCCAAGCGGTTGCAAGATGTTTACACTTTAACAAAAACGCTAAAGTTATTGTTTGTGGTTGTGCAAGTCAAAATAACGCTAAACAATTTGAGGAAAAAGACGGGGTTACATATATTAGCGGTGTAGCTGGTAAAAGTAAAATTCCAGAACTACTTGAGGAAAGTGGGATTTTTGTTGAGGATATTGGCAATGTCTATGAACCAGAATTACAACCCGATTTAATTAGAACTAGGGCATATGTTAAGGTACAAGACGGCTGCAATAACTTTTGTTCATATTGCCTAATACCATATTTACGTGGTAGGTCAAGGTCTCGTAGTGTGCAGTCCGTTGTAAGTGAAGTTGAGAAATTGCAAAATGCTACTCGTGAGATAGTGTTAACTGGTATAGATATGTCAAGTTTTGGTTTGGATAACGGCAGTTCACTTACAGAGTTAGTTACAGCGTTGAGCGGTGTTGATGTTAGAATTAGGTTTGGTTCGCTTGAAGCAAGAGTTATAACTGAAGAATTTTTAAAAGCAACATTGGGTCTTAAAAAGTTTTGTCCGCATTTTCATTTATCACTGCAAAGTGGAAATGACAAAGTACTTGCGGATATGAATAGAAAATATACCACAGATTTTTATGCAAGTAGAGTTGATTTGATTAGAAAATTTTATAAAAATGCTTGCATTACAACTGATTTAATATGTGGTTTTCCTACAGAAAGTGATGAGGACTTCGCTTTAACACTTGAGTTTATTGACAAAATTGCTTTTTCAGATATGCATATTTTTGCGTATTCAAAACGAGAGGGAACAGTCGCTTCCAAAAAATATAGTGTGCTTGATGGTGGTGTTGTTAAAAATCGTACTAAGCTTGCGGAAAGCATTGCACTTAAAAATAAGGAAAAATATTATTCAAGCTTTATTGGTAAACCACTTGAAGTGTTGGTCGAAAAAGACGGCGGTTATTCAAGGGAATACTTAAAAGTATTATGTGATGGGGAAGAAGGACAATTAAAAATTGTAATTCCTACCACTTATGATAAGGAAAAACAAGCATTGATATAATTGATTTGTTAAAGTAAATTTTTAAAGGTGTTATAGTAAAAAAGATAAATTGTAGATTAAATTTGTTAAATTAATTGATTGAACTAAATTAATTAGTTTTAAACTATTTAAAATGATTAATCTAATTTGATTAAATTAAAATTGTAGATTATTTTGTATTTATTATATTTAATGCGAAAAATTATAAAATGAATAAATTTGATTTGTAAAATAGCAACAATTATTGAATTATTTTGCTTTTAAAAATTTATTGCAGTAATAATATATTTAATTAAAATTTATTAACATTGATAAATATGTTAATTAAAAATTAATTGTTTAATTTAAGATTTAAATAGTAATTCATAAAATTACATATAGTAGGAGGTTATTATGGATTGTATTTTTTGTAAAATTATAAAGGGTGAAATACCTAGTAAAAAGGTTTTTGAAAATGAGGATATGTTGATTTTTTGTGATATTAATCCTCAAGCTACTATCCATTATCTTGCAGTGCCAAAGGTGCATTTTGCAAATGTTGTGGAAATGACTGACGAACAAGCAGCCATTGTTGGTAGAATGTTAAAGAAAATTGGTGAGCTTGCAGAAAGTCTTGGTTTGCAAAATGGGTTTAGACTTGTGTCGAATAAAGGCGAAAATGCTTGCCAAAGTGTGGAACATCTACATATACATATACTTGGTGGCGAAAAATTAGCAGAAAAAATGGGATAATTGTTAAATTTGCTTGACTTTATTTAAAAAATAAGTATAATAAAATAGTAATAAGTCCGTACGAGAGGAAAGGAGGGGAACAAAAGGTATGTCTACAATCAAAGTTGGAGAGAATGAATCTTTAGATAGTGCAATTCGCCGTTTTAAGAGAAAATGTGCTAGGGACGGTATCATTGGTGACCTTCGCCGTAAAGAAGCTTATGAAAAGCCAAGCGTTAAAAGAAAGAAAAAGGCAGAAGCTGCTAGAAAGAGAATGTATAAAGCATAATCTTTAAACCTCGCTAACAGCGAGGTTGTTTTTTTGTCGAAAAATATCAAAATTTATATATGATTGATTTTGAATATGTTGAGTGTTTGAATAATATTCAACTTTAAATTTTCTAAAAACTTAAGTATAGATTTAAATAAACATATGTGGCATTTTAAGTACTTTACATTACTAATAAACAAAGGAGCGATATGTATTATGTGAAGAAATAAGGAGATTATAAGATGAAAGATGACATTCAAAGTGTAGCAAAGATGGCAAAGGCACGCATTAAGTGTGGATATTGGTCGCAAGTCAAAAATGAAAAGTTATCTATTGTAAAGGAAATTGAGCAAGTAGATAATGAAATGTATGAGGTTGTAGCATCAATTATGCAAAGTGATGAGGTGGTGATTAATCCGCTTGCAAAACTAATGGATATTGATTATTACAATAGCTTGACTGAAGATGGTAAAAACAGATATATCTTGGAACTTGCAAACAAGTATGTAAAATTGTGCCGAGAGTACGAAAGAAGGAATAAAAGTATTGCAGTTTGATAAAATACAATTATGTATCGTAAAATTTGAGAAAGTCGAATTTAAACAAAAGCGGACGCTTTTTTATTAAATAAATCAAGCCGATACGATTGAATTAACATTGGTTACTACAAAATACTCTTTTGGGGGTGTATGGATAACTACTGATAATATCAAAATTGCAAACTTAAAACTTTCACTTTAAAGATTATAACATTTGAAAAACGTTTTTATTTAATATACTTTTGATTAATTTTAATTTAAAAATCTGATTTACAATAGTAAATATTTAAAAAACACCTTTAAAGAAAAAACCTAAAAAATACTTAAATTTGATTATGGAAGTAAATATTTTATTCCATAGTGGTTTTTTTGCGTGATTTTACGCAAACATAATAATCAATAATACATATGCTCCATAAAAAAACAATAGGCGTTTTATCACACCTATTGTTTTTTATGTCTTGATTTTTTTTGAGTTTTGTGCTAAAATACAAATTAAGGATAAAAATATGAAAATTACTGATTTTAAAGTAAATGGGCAAAACGTAAGTATTTATATAGACGGAGAATTTTGGTTGGAAATACCATATTTGATTGCTTTTGATTTTCGTTTGCATAAAGATGTAGAATTGGATAGTGATGTGCTAGCTCAAATAGAGTTTAAAGTGAATGAAAAAAATGCTTTTGATTACTGCATTTGGTATTTATCAAGATACTCTGCCACTTGTAAAAAAATGAGACAAAAATTGTATGAGAAAGAATACAAAAAACCAGTAGTGGATAGCGTGATTAACAAATTATGCGAACTTAAATACCTTGACGATTATGCCTTTGCGGAAAATTTAGTTAATAAAAAAAGCGGTAAGTTGGGTAAAAATCGGCTTAAAGCGGAACTTAAAAACAAAGGAATTGCAAGCGATATTATCCAAAGTGTGCTTGAAAACCTTGACGAAGACGATATTTTTAATTCAGCAATGAGTGTTGCTCGCAAATGGTATAGGTCGCACGAGTTGGAAAGTTATGAGGACTTTCAAAAGTTTTTGCGGTTTATGGCTTATCGTGGTTTTGATTATGATATTATAAATAAATGTAAAGAGGAGCTTAAAGTTGGAGAAGACGATTGATAAAATACTTAATCTTTTAATAAATAGTGATGATTACCTAAGCGGTGAATATATTGGCAATACTCTTGGTATCTCACGTATTGCAGTTAATAAACAAATTAAAAAACTTATAAGCAATGGTGTGGATATAGAAGTTAGTCGTAAAGGTTATAAATATACTGATAGCGATAGCTTACTACCTCAATCAATCGCAAAAAGTTTAAAGCAAAACGGCATTGACATACCTGTTTTAGTAGAGGAAGTTGTTAGTACTAATACTGAGGTTAAAAAGCTATATCCCGATTTGAATAGAGAATTTTTGTTTGTAGCACCTCGCCAAATAAGTGGTAGAGGTAGACTGGATAGAGTTTTTGTATCTGGATACGGTGGAGTTTATATGACACTTTGCTATAAACCTACAAAAATGTTTGTAGCAGACTCTTTGAAAGCGGTTTTGCTTACTGGACTTGCAGTTGCAAAAGTACTAAAAAAATATACAGATGATGTAGTTATCAAATGGCCAAATGATGTATTTGTCTGTGGTAAAAAGATTTGCGGTATTTTGCTTGAAAGTGTGGTAACTGAAAATATGACTGAAGCAATATTTTTGGGTATTGGTGTTAATATCACAAATGAAATTCCACTTGAATTGCAAAATAAAGTTACCTCATTAAAGCTTGAAAATATTCCAACTTTCCCACGTGAGCAATATATTTGTGAGATAATTACTTTACTTTATGAAATGTTGGAACTTTATCAAAACGAGGGTTTTGCTCCGTTTATAAAGGAATATTGCGATTTGTCAATGTCAATTAATCACAATGTTACAATAAACTGCAATGGCGTAATCAAAAAAGGCTTTGGTGTGGGGTTAAGTGAGGAAGGGTATTTATTGCTTGAATGTGATGGCAAGGTAGAAAAAATTATTTTAGGCGACATAGAGGTATAAAAATGTTAGATTTTTTTAAAATTGGTAATGTTGAAAGTCAAACTAATGCAACTGGTGTAACTGTTATTTTGGCAGAAGATGGAGCAGTTGGTGGTGTTAGCGTTCGTGGTAGTGCCCCAGCAACTAGGGAAACTGATTTGCTAAAAAGCGAAAATGCGGTTGATAAAGTTAATGCAGTATTTTTGAGTGGCGGTAGTGCATTTGGATTAGAATCGGCAAGTGGTATTGTTCAATACTTGGCAGAAAAAGGGGTTGGATACGCAACCTCTGCAATGCCAGTTCCAATAGTTTGCGGTGCGTGCCTATATGATTTAGATTACAAAAATTCTGGTTTTCCAGATAAAACACTTGGATACAAAGCTTGTCAAAATGCAAAACCTAATAACTTTGAAAATGGTAATGTAGGTGCTGGTTGTGGTGCAACTGTGGGTAAAGTGTTAGGTAGTCTAAGTGCATCAAAAGGTGGCTTGGGTGTCGCAACTTTTGCTTTTGATGACGGCGTAGAGATGTGTGCAATAGTAGCAGTTAATGCTTTTGGTGATATATACGATTTTCGCAATGGTCAAAAGGTAAGTGGTGCAACTATTGGTGGTAAAAGTATTGATATTATTGATTTGCTAAACTATGATAGAAAAATGTTACAATCTTTAGGTAAAAATACTACTATCGGCTGTATATTAACTAATGCAAAACTTACTAAATGTGAGGCTAACAAGCTTGCAGATATTGCTCACGATGGTTATGCTATGACAATAAAACCAGCTCATACAATGGTAGACGGCGATGCGATTTTTGCTTTGGCAAGTGGCGAAGTTGAGGGCGATTTTATGAAAATATCTTGCTATGCTCCAACTTTAATGGCAAAAGCAGTGTTGAATGCTTTTGGTAAATAATTTTAAACTTATTTATTGTAGGTAATTATGGAATATGCAATTAGTAGTGAAAGTATGAAACTTTCTGATAATTTAACTATAAAAAATGGTGTGAGTGCAATTAAGCTAATGGATAGGGCAGCTCACGCCCTTTTTTGTGCTATTAATGCGGATAAAACTGATAAAATTGCTATAGTTTGTGGTAGTGGTAATAATGGTGGGGACGGATATTGTTTGGCTATCAAGTTATTGAATGAAGGATACAATACTCAAGTTTATGGTAAATCGCCTAAAACTGATACTGCAAAATACTATTATGATATTTTAATTGAAAACTTTTCTAATAGCTATTGCGATATTAATAAAATGTCAAACTTATCCGATTTTGATATTGTAGTAGATTGTTTACTTGGCATTGGCATAAAAGGGGAACTAAGCACTGAATATATTGACTACATTAATATTATTAATACTGCAAAAAATATAATAAGTTGTGATATTGCAAGCGGTCTTAATAGTGATAATGGTCAAAAGTCGCTTGTAGCAGTCAAAGCAAACAAAACGTTAGCAATTCAATCTTTTAAAACGGGACATTTTTTAGCGGACGGAAAAGATATGTCTGGCAATCTTAACAAAAGCGACATTGGTATAGAGGTAGTTGGGGATAAATACTTTATTGTAGATAGTGAATTTGTTAAAAATTGTTTTCCACAAAGAACTAATAATACACATAAAGGTAGCTTTGGTAGATGCGGTATAATAGCTTGTTCGGATAATTTTGTTGGAAGCGGAAAGCTTGCGTTGGCGTCCTCAACAGCAATAGTAGGTGAGTGTGCAATGCGTACTGGCTGTGGCTATAGCTACCTATTTGTTCCAGATAAAATGTTGCCATATATGTGGGGGAGTGTGATTCACTCTTGCATATTTGGGCAAAGCGAACTTGTAAAACACAAGCTTAATGCAATTGCTTTTGGTATGGGTATAGGTGATAATTCACAATTATGTGAACAAGTTTTTGACTATCCTTGCCCCAAAGTTATTGATGCAGATGCACTAAATTTTTTGTCAAAACATAGGGAATATTTATGCAAATTAGGTGGTTCAGTTTTAACGCCACATCCAATGGAATTTAGTAGATTGATAAATGTAAGTGTTAGTGAAATTTTGCAAAAACCAATACCTTATGCAATTAATTTTGCAAAGGAAAATAATGTTGTCTTATTGCTAAAAGGAGCAACTACAATTATTACAGACGGCGTGCAAACTTACTTAAATATTACTGGCAACAGCGGACTTGCTAAAGGTGGCTCGGGCGATGTTTTGGCTGGTATAATAGCAAGCTTAATGTCTCAAAAAATCTCACCATTAAACGCTGCTGTTGCTGCAACATTTTTAATGGGAAAAACGTGTGAAAATTTAACAGAAAATACAGCAGAATATGCTGTTCTTCCAATAGATATTGCAAATAGCGTTGGTGACACTTTGAGTAAAATTATAAAAGGCAAAATTTGATATATTTATGAAAAATAGTATAAATTAGAATAATTTGCCTTGATTTATTATGAAATAACCGCTTTTTTATAATTATTTTTGCTCATATGTCAAGTTTATGTAAAGTTGCAAAGCGTTTGTCTAGTGTGTATTTTTCTAAAAAATATGGGAATAAGATAGGTAAAAATCTAAAATTTTTATTGGTGTAAAAGAGAGTAAAATTACAATTTTTTAATATAAAACATTTATAATTTTAATAGTTTTTTTACTATAAATAAGTACCTTGGGTCTCAACTTTTTTTGAATTATTACTAGCTTAATTAATTTATTTGCAGTAACAAGTATATATGCAAAATTAAATAAAGGTTTTGATAACTTTTATCAAAACCTTTATTATTATTCAAAGAATCCTAAGCTTACAAGCAAGGCATCATTAACCCTCTTTATTACACTCACATCTTCAATTTCCCCCACCTTTTCTTTAAGTCGTTTTTTATCCAATGTCCGCAATTGCTCAAGTAAAATTACTGAGTCTTTTTGCAGTCCAAAATCACCTTTTTTCAGCTCTATGTGTGTTGGTAGCTTTGCTTTGTTTATTTGACTGGTGATTGCGGCGACTATTACGGTAGGGCTATATTTATTTCCAATATCGTTTTGTACAATAAGTATCGGGCGAATACCTCCTTGTTCACTTCCTACCACCGGGCTTAGGTCTGCGTAATAGATTTCCCCTCGTTTTATCATTGATAACTCCTTTGCCACCAATATATGATATGTAAATGGCGTAATTTATTCTACTAAATTTCTCTTTGCCTATTATTGACAAACAAAATAAAGTCAATACTTTATAAGTTAAAATTGTTTAAAATTTAATAGTAAATAGCTTTTATCAATTTAATTTATATTAATTTGTTTTAAGTATTAATACTATCCTAAATCAAAGTTGTAATAATTTGGTAAAATGACTTGCTTTTATTATAAAAATATAATATAATTAATAAGTTAATTGTTTGCAACAATTTTTGAAAAGAAAAACTTGGGGGGATACAAGGAGTATTATGATTAGTATTTCAGATATTTTTAAAACTTTTTTATTTAAGTTGTATGTGTTTGTGGCTGTATTTTTAATCGTATTCTTGTCTAGCTATGTACATAGTTTGATTAATGATAAGCCAACTATAATAGATAAGGGAACTTATATCAGTTCTGGGGAACTTGCGGTTTCTTTCAACTCAACAGGTAGCTTGGATACTTATATGAATAATGTTATCCACCGCTCAAAAAATGACCATTTCGCACAATATGTAGTTAATGAGATTGCAAAGGAAGCTACTAATAACACAAATGGCTTTTTTGCAGAGGCTCAAGATGAACTTGATATTATTAATAAAATAACTACTGATGATATTAAAAATAATTTAAATATTGAAAAAATTGAGGGTAAAACTATTTTCCTAATCAATTACTCAAACAGAAATGCAAAAGTCGCTCAAGCTATAAATAATGTAATTATTAAATCAATTGAAACTATTTTACAAAATGATACAGAGAATATCTTGGGTGGTAGTAGCAATATTGATGGCGTTGACCTAGGTTTTTCTATTGATAAAACTGCAAGCCTTCCAACCTCACTTTCAAATAGCGTTGTCGCTAATGGTGAGTCAATGAGTATTTTAAAAGTTATTTTGATAAGCGGTGTAGTTTATGTTGCTTTTGTCATTATTTATGACTTTATTATTGGCTTCATTACTAGCAGACAAAAAGCAAAAACTATGGTTCAATTGGACTTAATTTCCGAAATTGAAGTTCCATATTTCAAAAATCGCAAAAATATGGAGGAAAATTAATATGGAAAAACAAATTAAAACTAGTGTTATTAATAAAAAATTATTGTGTACAGAAAATCAAGTAAATATCGCAAAATATGAAGACTTTGCAATGAAAATATTAAACAAAAGCGAAAAAGGTACAAATGTTTTTGCCATTACTTGTGATAAAAACAACTTTAATTTGATTCCAACTGCTACAATAAATGTCGCACATAACTTGGCATTACACAATAAAAAAGTGTTGGTTATTAATTGTGATACTCAAAATTTATCTTTTAATAATCTACTTGCAGTGTCAAATAATAATGATAGTGTTGTGAATTACAGCAACTTTGATATAATTTTGCCTGTTAATACAGATTTTATGAACAATTTGACTTTGGATGAGTTAAAAGAAAAATATCCTAATTATGATTATATTATCTTGTGTGTTCCATCACCAAAATGCTCATTAAATTATTTGGCAGTTCCACAAGGTACACCATTCTATATGCTTGTAATTAAATTTATATCAAGCTTTTACGCAATCAATAAATGCATTGGTTTGCTAAACAATGCAGAGCTTAGCGTTATTGGTAGCGTTTACGTTAAGTTAAAATAACAATTTGTATTAGTCGGAGTTTATATGGAAATAGGAATTTCAACCGCATCATTTTTTACAAAAGCAGCAACAGAGGATTCGTTTGATTATATAAAAGCTTTTGGGTGCAAAGTGTGTGAAGTTTTTTTATCTAGCTTTAGCGAGTATGAGGGAATACTTGCTGATAAAATTGTGCAGAATAAATCTGTATCTGTGCATTCCATACATACGCTGACAAATCAATTTGAACCCGAATTGTTTAGCCTAAACCCTCGTGCAAGAGAAGATTCTTTAAATATCTTTAAAAAAGTTTTGCAGACTGGTGAAAGGCTTGGTGCTAAATATTATACATACCACGGGGCAACAAGACTTAAAAAGATTAATTACAATTTTGATTATGCAAGATTAGGCTCATTAGTAAACAACCTTATTGAGGTTGCAAATAGTTACGGCATAACTTTAAGTTACGAAACTGTACATTGGACTTACTTTAGCGAACCTAGTTATTTTGAAAATCTAAAAAAATTCTGTCCTACATTAAAAGCAACACTTGATATAAAACAAATTATGCAAGCAAGCGGTGATTATAGGGACTTTTTAAATGTAATCAGTACTCATTTAACAACCGTGCATTTGTGTGATTATGACGAAGAAAGACATTTGTTTATACCAGGTAAAGGCACATTTGATTTTGTGGAACTTTTTAAAAGATTAAAAGATATAGGTTTTAATGGTGCTTGCTTAATGGAAGTTTACCCACAAGGCTATAAAGATTTTAACGAATTAAAAAATTCTTATGAATATTTGTGTGAGTGTTATGACAAAGCTTAATTACTTTATTTATATATTAATTATGTATAATAAATATTGTAATATGTAAAAGCTTTATGGTATTATTTATATTGACATTTTTTATTAATGTATAATATTTATCTTATAAAATATTTATATTTACACTTTATGAATGGGTATTATACAGCATAATAAAATATTTATATTTACACTTAATTAAATGGTACAATATATTTACCATTATAAATTATTAAAATCGTTTTTATTATTTTTCAAATAAATATAATTTTTACCATTGGAGGAGAATATGGAAAAAAATAAAATAAAATTAGATTACAACAATATGATGGCTGATGTCATTGGTGAGAAAGGCTTTACAGATGCAGATTTTAAAGCTGTTGCTGATAGAGTAGACTTTGCAGTTAACTATTTCAACCAAAAACAAGGCACTGGCTTTATGGGGTGGACTAAACTACATTATGAGCAAGACGCTGTTGTTGAAGATATCATTAAAACAGCTGAACAAGTTCGTGCAAAATTTAAAAACTTTGTTGTACTTGGTATTGGTGGTTCTGCTTTAGGTCCTATTTCAGTATTTCAAGCACTTTGCCATTTGCACCACAATGAGGTAACTCAAACTCGTAGAAAGGGTGCTCCTAAATTCTACGTTGAGGATAACGTTGACCCTGAAAGAATGAATGCACTTTTAACTACTATTAAGCTAAAAGAAACTTGTTTTAATGTAATTACAAAGAGCGGTTCAACTAGCGAAACTATGACACAATACTTGGTTATTAAAGATGCTCTTGAAAAAGCTGGTTTAAATCCTCAAGACCATATTATTACTACAACTTCTGCAAACAGCGGTAACCTTATCAAAATCGCAAAGGCAGAGGGGTATAAAACTTTCTACATTCCAGATGGTGTAGGTGGTAGATTTAGTGAGCTATGCCCAGTTGGTTTGCTACCAGCAGCAGTGCTTGGTATTGATATCAAAGCTATGCTAGATGGTGCAAAATATATGTACGAGGCTTGCGTAAATGCTGATAATGCAAACAATATGGCTCTTACTGCTGCTACATTACAATATATTGCTATCAATAAAGGTCACAATATTTCAGTTATGTTACCATATGCTGATGGACTAAAATATATTGCGGACTGGTATTGCCAACTATGGGGTGAAAGCTTGGGTAAAAACCAATATATGGATGGCACACCTTGCAATGTAGGTCAAACTCCAGTTAAAGCTTTAGGCGTTACTGACCAACACAGCCAAATTCAATTGTACACAGAGGGACCATTTGATAAAGTTATTACATTTATCGCTGTTGATAAATATCGCAAAAAAGTTACTATCCCTCAAGGTTGTGAGGAATTCCCAAATGTTAATTTCTTGTGCGGTCACACTATGAATGAATTGATTACAGCAGAACGTAAAGCAACAGAGTACGCTGTAACAAAAGCGGGTAAACTAAACCATACAATTTATTTGCCAGTGCTAAATGAGTTTACTCTAGGTCAATTAATGATGATGTTTGAATTGAAAACAGCTTATTGTGGCTTTATGCTTAACATTGACCCATTCAATCAACCAGGCGTTGAGGAGGGTAAAAACGCTACTTACGCTTTACTTGGTAGACCAGGTTATGAGGAAAAGGCTAAAGAGTTAAAAGCTGGAACTAAAAAGTTCAAAAAGTATATGATGTAATTTTGACAAACATTAAATTGTTTTAGTCAAATACTTTCTTAAAAAATTATAAAATGATATAACACATCAACACTCTAAAATGATAAATTTTAGAGTGTTGAGTTTTTTGTAAAGTCGTAAATTTGTAAAAAGTCGATTTTTTGAAAATACCCACCGAAAATCGGGGGTATTTTTGAGTAAATTAGCTAAATTGTGTAAAATGATGGTACATAAAATACATATATCTATGTACATAT
>CAJTZR010000033.1 GCA_910584035.1 uncultured Christensenella sp.
AAAATTTTATGTTGCTAATGCAAGTATTTGCTTATTTAAATTAATATCAATCTTATTTGAACTAACATCAATTACTAAAGATTGTGGCTGTGTCCTCACTTGACGACAACTTCCAATTATATATTTTTTACTAAGCTTAAAATATCTTTTGTAGCGATAGCCACATTTTCTGCCTTAATAATAGCAGACACAACTGCTACACCAGCAATACCACTATCCTTTAATTGCAAAATATTTTCCGCATTTATACCGCCGATTGCAACTACTGGAATGCTTACACTACTTGCTATAGTAGACAAAGTTTGTAATGTGATAGGTTTTGCATCTAGTTTTGTACTAGTTCCAAAAACTGCACCAACCCCTAAATAATCTGCCCCAGCTTTTTCCGCAAGTATTGCTCTATGGATATCTCTACAAGAGCCACCAATAATCTTGTTATTACCTAACTTTTGGCGTGCTATACTAATATCACAATCGCTACTGCCTAAATGAACACCGCTTGCATTTACAGCTAAACAAACATCAACATTATCGTTTATAATAAGCGGAATATTGTATTTATCACATATAGCTTTAACTTTTAATGCCTTATCACAAAATGCATTAAAAGACAATTCTTTTTCCCTTAATTGCACCATTGTAACGCCATTTTCAACCGCAAGCTTTACTATTTCCTCAAGCTTGCCATTTGCCATACCACTATCAGTTACAAGATACAATAATAAATCTTTTTTATCCATATCAGCCAATTATATTTTTAGTTATCAATAACCCTCTACCACCGCTAAGTTCACCACCTGCCAAAACATACTCCTTACAATCGGCTTGCAGTTTTGTTTGAGGCTTATAGTCAATTAGGTTGTAATAATAACCATTTTTCTTTTTGCATTTTTCAAATATCTTTTCATCCTCGTTAATATCAAATATCCAACGAAAATGCTGAGTTGCACCATTAGTAACATTAATAAGGTTAAACATATTCGCAAACTTGATAATATTGCTGTTTGACGACATAAATCGTTTATTATATGGGCTTAAAAGCCAACTATCACACATCATTATATCAGTTGGAATATCTTTAAAAATATCCTCTAGAGTATCGACTGCAAGTGTTATTGACTTTTTAGCACTTACGCTATCTAGCTTAGCACCTCTAGGTATATGGATATTATAAATTGTGTCGCCATACTTAATTACTCTACCTTTTATTTCAGTAGACTTTTCAAAATAATATTTGCTTATTTGATACTGCAATCTGCCAAACTTGAATATTTCACATTCAAAATGTAAGTGCAACCAATTTATTTCTGTTATACCAACCTCACCATTATGATGAGCTCGATAATCTTCACCCCATATTTTTATATCAGACATTGTATCATAAAAAACACTTTCATTAAAACGCATTTTAATAAACTTATTAAAGACTGGCTTTAAACTTAGTGCAAGAGTAGATAAAATGAAAATTGGTGGCATACCTACTAATTTTTGCCATTTACCGCTAAGCAAATATTCAGCGTATTTAATAAGCTTCCTTGCATCAGTGTAAATTTGCTTTCTAACAGCATCCAAAACGATATCGTCATTGTAAATTTGTTTAAACAGCACCCAATTTGCTTTGATATAATCGTTGATTTCCATAATATCTCCTAATAATCTTTTACAATAATATTTTACCATATAAAATGGCTAATTTCAACTAATATTAAAATTTTCTTTTGATTTTTTGTGAATAAATTGCAAAATTCTGCCTTTTAATAAGTTTTTTTTAATTTTCCTACAACCAATAATTATAGCAAGCAAATTCATAGAAATTTTTATCACAAAATCAATAGTATTTGTGTCTAAAAAATATATCCTAACATACTTGCTAGGATATATTATATGAATATTTATTTTAATTTATTCTTATTAAAGCTAGTACAAATTCAAGCAACTTTAATGCCATATACCTCTGTAATGCTCAAGCCACCAAAAAAGCCTTTATGTAATCTTACAGAAACAATTTCATTTTCCTTTGCATTTTCCAAAAGTTTATATCCAATTGTTTTCTCGTTTACTTTATACTCTTTACCATCAACAGAGATGTAATAAACTGCTTTACCTTTAACGTCTTCTTTTCTTACAAATGTGCCGTCAAAAGTTTCGTTGTAAGCATTCAACGCCTCTTTAGCACCACTTGAGATAGTAAATTTTTCATTCAACTCATATCTCATATTCTCTTTAACTTTGCCGTCTTTATCAGTCTTTGAATATAATAATTCACTTGACTTAACTTGGTAAGTATAAGTATTGCTTTCTTCGTCAGTTGCATTGAATTTACCTTTTGTCTTAGTAAATTTTTCATTAAAATCTTGTGCAGTTTCAGTTACTTTCTCTGTAACATTCTCAAAAGCTTCCATTATAAAATTATACATTTCTTCGCTTTCTAATGCAGCTTTTTCCATTTTAAATGCAGTCCAATAGCCTTGCTCCCCATAAATCTTTTTCTCGTCATTTGCTTCCCATTTTAAATTATATTCATAAACATTATACAAACCTTCCTTGTTATGCTCATAAATATAAGCTCTAGTAGGTTTAATTTCATCAGTTTTTGCATCTTTACCATCTTTATCTTTCTCATTTATAATTTGAACTATTTTGTAAAGATAACTATCACCATTTTTTATAAAAGTATGTTCAGTTGTTGTTCTACCAGCAAATTTCTTTGGCTCGCCATTCTCATCACAAATTATATCGCCATTATTATGTACATACTCATATACCTTTTTGCCGTTCTCCTCTTTTTCTACTTTATCAACTTTTTTCAATACGTAATCTAGCTCAGTTACTATTGTAAAGCTCTTATTTTCACTATCTTTCCATTTATTCATATAAGCATCTGGCTTGCTTGGTGTACAACCAATTAATGTTGCACAAAGTGAAACAACTACAAGCAAAACTGCCAAAATTATTGATAATCTTTTCTTCATTATTTTCCTCCAACCGCAAAAGTCTATTTTCATTATATACCCTTTTTTATAATTTTCATTAAAATATTTAAAAACTTTGAATTTATTTTACAAAACTTACTTTTAATACACATTATATATAAAAAATTTACTTGCTATCAATACACATTAGCAAAAATATGGCTAGTTATTATCAACTTTCAATTGGCTGTAATTATTAATATACAAGTAGTGTTAATTTATATACAATAAGTTTAATGTTATTTTATCTAAGTTTAATTACATAATTTTAAACAATAAAAGTGCTAATATTGATTAAGATAACATTGTTAATGACAATAAATTTAATGCCATTATAGTTAAAATGTAAAAAAAATTTATATGTTTTAGCAATTTTATTTTGCGGGGTGGAGAATTTGCTATAAAGATAATGTCAAAATCGAATTTAGCAAAAATTTTATCAATTTTTAAAAAGTTTCACAATGCACAAAGGCACTTTGTTCACAAAGTGCCTTTTGTTTTATATCTATATTTAATTAATTTTAGTATTTTAAACTACTTAAATTTTCCTATTATTTTAGAGCGTCTTTAGCTTCTGCTGGAATAGTAATCTTGTAATTTAGTATTAATTTTAATGGTGATTGAACCTCGCCAACTCTAGTTAACAACTCGTTACCATCAACTTTGTAACCAACTACATCTTTAGTATCAGCATTAGCTGTCCACCAACCATCTTTTTCAGTAAAGTTCTCAGAAAAAGCTTCTTGTAAATCTGCTACTAATTGTTTAACGTCTTCATTGTCATTCAAAATGCTATCAATAGTTTGTTTATTATTATTTTTATCAGCCTCAGTTTTCTCTACAGTAGATGCTGTCCAAACCCATTGTTTAGTTATTAAACCATCGTATACACCAGTATAAACATTTACTTTTGAGCTTTTCTCTTCAATAATAAAGTTGATTGTATCAGTTATCTTTAAAGACATTTTACCGCCATCTATACCAACTTCTGCCTCAACCATTTTACCTATCCAAGGTATTTCTACAACTACACCTTTGTGTTCGCTCTTTAGCCAAGTACCAACGAATCTGTCAGGCCTGTTAGGTACGCAACCAACTAGCATAGCACAAGCTGTTACTGCAATTAAAATAACTGCAACTACTAAAACTAATTTCTTCTTCATATTAACCTCCAAATAAAGTTATATTCTATTTAAATTATACAACAAAATATTCCACTTGTGATTAAAATTTTTAAAAATTTACAAAAAATTTAATATTTTTAGCATTTTTACACGATTAAAAATTGATTTGTTACTTTGTTAGTATACCTAACAATTAACTTAGTAAAAGATTGGCTAAACTTATAAAATCTTGCACGCTTAATACTTCACCACGAACTCGGCAGTCAATATTTAATTGTGTAAGTACATTCTCAATAACCTCACGTGAAAAGCCAAGTTGCATTAAATTGTTTACAAGTGTTTTTCTACGCATTGCAAAGCTAGCTTTGATTATTTGTTTTACTTTGTTTTTATCACAATTGTACTTATCTTTAACTATGTCTAGTTTTATTACTGCACTATCCACTTTGGGGATAGGATAAAAGTTATTTTTGCCAACAATTCTAGTGATTTCAGCATTAGCATATAGTTCCACTACGGCAGTTATCGCACCATAATCTGCGGTATTTGGTTTTGCGATAAACCTTTCCGCAACCTCTTTTTGCACCATAACTGACAAGCTTTTTGGTGGAAAATCACATTCCAAAAACCTCATAATTATAGGTGTTGTAATATAATAAGGCAAATTAGCAACTACTTTGTAATTATCACCTACAAGTGCTTGCAATTCTCTATCAGTAACTTTCATAATGTCATTAAAAATCACCTCAACATTGTCGCAATCTTGCAATGTTACAGCCAAAATCTCCTTTAAATTTCTATCAATTTCAAAAGATATTACTTTTTTTGCCACTTTAGCGATTGCTCTTGTAAGCGTTCCAGCACCAGCACCAATTTCCACAACAATGTCATTGCCAGTAATTCCACTATCTGCAACCATAGCATCAAGCAAATTAGTATCTGTTATAAAGTTTTGTCCAAACTGCTTATTAAATCTAAAGTTTTTTTCCTTTAAAATCTCGCTTACACTACTCATTTAATTTCCTCACGCACTCTAAAGTTTGCACCTATTCTTTCAGCAATTTGTCTTGCACACTCAATTTCCTCTTTAGGGATACAATCAACAACACTAAAAGTAGTATGGACGCCTTTTGCCAAACATTTTGCACCAAAGTTTTGCAATTCCTCAAAAGCTTTTTCACCATAAATTGAACGGCTGACCTCGTCATATCTTTTTGCATTGCCATTGTTTAAACTTATATTTACTTTATCAATATAATTTGCTATTTCCTCTGTAATATCATAGCCATTGATAAGTATGCCTTGACCATTGGTATTAAGTCTTGTACTTTTTCCAATACTGTGGGCATAAACTGCAACATCTTTAATTACATTCCATTTATAAGTTGGCTCACCAAAGCCACAAAAAATTACCTCGTCAAAATCTTTCAAATCAAAAGTTTTTAAGCTTGTAATAATTTGTTCTGCTGTAGGCTCCTCTTTTAGCCATAAGTAATAGCCATCCACGCCAGATATTCTATTTCTTTCACAAAAAGTGCAGTCATTACTACACTTATTTGTTAAATTAATATATACGCCATTTCCAATTTGATATGTTATAGTATCCATAATTCCCTTTATTATAATGCATTTTTAAACTAGAAAAATGCCACTTGTCAGCTCATTTTTATTGCAACAATAAAATCAATTAAATCACTGTTATTGCATATGACATTTTCAACTTTACTAAATGCATCTTAGACTAATTTCTATTTTGCAAAGAAAATTTAAGTATTATTCCACTCTATTTATTGATAAGTTCCACCTATTTATTTAATACTTTCAATACTTAATCTCAGTGGATAAATTTCTATACCCTAATTTCTTAGTAAACTACAAAATTTCCTTGTTCAATCTATAAAACCTTAAAGTATTTTCTGTTGTTACTTTTGCAACCTCTTCATAGCTAATATTTAAATCTAGAGCCATTCTCTCAGCAACAAATTTTAAAAAGTTAGGAGTATTAATTTCGCCCCTATGCGGAACGGGTGTCAAATAAGGACAATCTGTTTCAATCATAAGCCTATCTTTTTTTACTGCACGAATAACTTCCGCACGATTATTGTTTTTGAAAGTAATGCTACCACCAAAAGCATAATATGGGTCAAGAAAAGAAAACCTATCAATCATTTCTTTACTGCCAGAATAACAATGTAAAAGTATTCCGTTATTTATATAGCTTTTATATTCTGTCAAAATATTTTCCATATCTTGATAAGCATCTCTCAAATGTATAACTATAGGTAACTTTAACTGGTCCGCAAGTTTAATTTGCTTAATTAGTACCGATTTTTGAGCGGTTTTATCATAATCATAGTGATAATCCAGCCCGATTTCACCAATAGCAACTACTTTTTCATTTTGTGCAAGTTCAAACAATGTTTGCAAATCATTATCAGTTATTTGCTCTGCACAAAATGGGTGACAACCTACTACCGCATAAATATTTTTATACTTTTTGGAAAGCTCGACTGCACCTATAGACGACTGCATATCGCAACCAATCTCAATACTCATTGCAACATCATTTTGTGGATATTCCGCCAAAATTTGTGGAATATTGGTGGCTAATCTTTCGTCAAGCAAATGTGCGTGAGAATCAATCAGCATACTATCTTACCTCACTACCTGCTTTCATATTCATAATTGGTGCAACCAAACTCAAATTACCTTCCACATCGCTTGCACACAAAATCATACCTTCACTTTCTATGCCACGTAATTTTGCTGGTTTTAAGTTGCTAACAACAACTATGCTTTGACCAATCATATCTTCTGGCTTATACCACAAAGCTATACCGCTGACAATAGTTCTCTCTCTATCCTCGCCCAAGTCAACTGTAAGCTTAAGTAGTTTACTTGCTTTTTCAACCTTTTCACAAGCTGTTACCTTGCCAACTTTCAAAGCGATTTTCTCAAAATCTTCAATGCAGATTTCGTTTATGTTAAGTAGATTTTCTTCTCTTCTCTTCTTTTCTTGTGATATAAACTCGTCTTTTAAATGAATTGTTTCCGCAATTTTGTCAAGTTCTTTCAATTCCTTTTCAATATCAAGTCTATTAAACAAAGCCTCGCCTTTATTTACTCTAAAGCCGTAAATTCTCCTACCAAAATGTTTTGCAGATTTTAAATTCTTGTAAAGTGCAGGTTTGATACCTAACTTTTTGAATATCTTAGCTGGGCATTCTGTCAAGAATGGTTGCAATAATACGGCAACAATTCTAATAGTTTCAGCTAAGTTGTACAAAACTGTAGCAAGTTGTTTACGTTTGCTTTCGTCTTTTGCAAGTATCCAAGGACAAGTTTCGTCAATATATTTATTTGCACGCCTAATTACTTCCCAAATATTTTCCATTGCCTCTGGAACAAGCAGCTTGTCAATATTATCATTTACTCTTGAATAAAGACCATCAACAAAACCAATAAAAGACTCATCAAAGTCTGTAGCTTGTTCTGGGTAAGGAATAACTCCGTTGAAATATTGCTCAATCATTGCAGTAGTACGTGATACAAGATTACCCAAATCGTTAACTAAATCGCTATTAATTCTTGTAAGGAATGCTCTGTTTGAATACATTCCGTCTTGTCCAAAAGGTATTTCCCTAAGTAAATAGTATCTTACCGCATCTAATGAATATCTTTCACTCAGAATAAATGGGTCAATAATATTGCCTTTGCTTTTACTAATCTTATCTCCACCTAACATTAACCAGCCGTGACCATAAACTTTTTTAGGCAATGGCAAATTTAACGCCATTAAAATCGCAGGCCAAATTATGCTATGGAATCTTACAATTTCCTTACCCATCATATGCAAATCTGCAGGCCAATACCTTTTAAATAACTCGTCATTGTCACTGCCATATCCAAGTGCAGTGATATAATTTGTAAGTGCATCTATCCAAACATATACAATGTGTTTTGGGTCAAACGGAACTTGAACACCCCATTGGAATGAAGTTCTTGACACACAAATATCTTGCAATCCTGGCTTTAAAAAGTTATTTATCATTTCCTTTTGTCTGCTTGCTGGTTGCAAAAATTCTGGATTTTCCTCAATCAATTTAATCAATCTATCTTGGTATTTTGAAAGACGGAAAAAGTAGCTTTCTTCTTGCATTAATTCAACTGGTCTGCCACAATCTGGGCATTTGCCATCAACTAATTGAGATTTTGTCCAATAAGACTCACAAGGTGTACAATACCACCCCTCATAACTGCTCTTATAAATATCGCCTTGCTCATATAATTTTGTAAATATTTTTTGTACAGCTTTCTCGTGATAGTCATCTGTTGTGCGGATAAACTTATCATAACTAATGTCAAGCAATTTCCATAAATCTTTTAATTCGCCAACAGTTTTGTCAATATATTCCTTTGTTGGAACATTATGTTCCGCTGCAACTTTTTCAATCTTTTGTCCGTGCTCGTCAGTACCAGTCAAATAAAACACATCATTGCCTTGCATACGTTTAAATCTTGCAATCGCATCGCAAATAACAGTTGTGTAACAAGTGCCTAAATGCCACTTTCCACTTGGATAATAAATAGGTGTAGTAATATAATATTTTGACATTTATATCTCCTTTATCATACAAATTCATATGATTTTTATCTTTTACTTATTTTATAATTGTGCTCCCAAAATTAAAAATAAAGCCTAAAAATTTAAATATTTTGACAAACTTTACAATTGTTTAACTTATTTTAACATTATAATAAAAAAAAGTAAATAGTTTTTTGCTAAATTTAATAAATATATAAGCAAATATAAACAAAGTTTTTGAATACAAGCCCTATTTGTCACATACACTTTACTATGAACTTGATATTTTTTGTAATGACAACTTCTAGTATTGTACTTATGATATATAAATCACCCGAACTTGTACTATCATCAATGATAAATGGTGCAAGTTCCGCTGTTACGCTTGCAATTAGATTGCTTGCCATTTACAGCGTTTGGATAGCAATAATGCGTATTATTGAAAAAAGCGGTTTGGATAAAAAAATCGCAAAGCTACTATCCCCTATTGTAAAACGTCTTTTCAAAGGCGAATCAGAGGAAGCCCAAGCCAGTATAAGTATGAACTTTTCTGCCAATATGCTTGGCATAGGTTCAGTTGCAACTCCACTTGGAATACAAGCAATTGAGCGAATGGACAAAGGCAAAATTTATGCAAGCCATAACATTATACTTTTTGTAGTAATCAACTGCACAAGTTTGGAACTTCTTCCATCCACAATACTTGGAATGAGAGCAAGTATGGGTAGCTTAAACCCCGCAGACATAATATTGCCAACGCTTTTATCTTCATTAATTTCCACTATTTGCGGTGTCAGCCTATGCTTTCTTGCAAGACGCTTTAACAAAAATAAGGAGTAACTATGGCAAATTACATAATTCCAGTTATTTTTGTTACAATTTTCGTTTATGCAATTATAAAAAAAATTCCTCTATACAACTGCTTTACTGACGGCATAAAAAGTGCTTTACATTTAATTGCGGATATATTCCCTTTTATAACCGCAATATTTATTGCCGTAGAACTACTAAACGTAAGTGGAATATCTGATTTGCTGACCAACTGGCTAGCACCAGTATTTGGTTTTTTCGGCATACCAAAGGAACTTACCAAACTTATGATATTACGCCCATTGAGTGGCAATGGCAGTCTAGCAATACTTGACGAAATTTATTTGCTTTATGGTGTTGATTCCTATATTGCAAGGTGTGGTTCAATTATCGCTGGAGCTGCTGAAACTATTTTCTACATTACTGCAGTTTACTTTTCAACAAGTAAAATCACAAAATTGCGATATGCAATACCAGTATCATTATTTAGTACAGTCATTGGTGCGATTGTTGGCTGTTTGTTATGTAGGATAATTTAAAAAATATTACAAAATTTTATATCTAACAAAACATTTTTGTCAAAAAATATCTACAATAAGAGTAATAACAAATTGCTTTAAATGCTGTAGTGGAATCTATATAATATGCAAAAATATAAAAGTTACTTTAGGTAACGATTGGAATTGCAAAAAAGTTATTGTCTAATATGTATAACTGCTATAAAGAATGAAAATGTTATACTAAATAAAATAAAGCAAATAATTTTGACAGCAAACATATTCAAACTAAATTAAACAAAACTGAACATTTAAACGACAAATGATTTCTACTAATTTATTTATATATTATTGCAAAGCCAAGCAACAAAAAAAACACCTTTTTAAGGTGATTTTTTTAATTAATATCGATTTTTGATAGCTTTTTAATCATTTTTTAGTCGTTTAAAGTTTAATATTAATCTTGTCCAACTTTATTCTTTTTAACTTTTACAATTTTAATTTTACTTTCCCTTAAAGCTTCAGCAAATGCCTTTTCATCAATTTGATAAATGTGCTTTCTGTTTATATTACACACAACTACAAGTTTTTTCTCTATCCTTTCAATATGTAAGTCGCCAATAATTTCATCCTCACAAATTGGACATTGCTTATCTATTATAAGTTCAAAAACATTTCCGTCAATTAGTATTTCAGCTGGTTTTTTAAAGCCGTATTTTTTGACCACTACCTCATTTTCTTTTAAATCTTTCAACCCTTTTGTGTTGTAGTATCTTTCCAAACCAAAGCCAAAACAAACTATCATTGCAAGCATAAAAGTAAATAAGCATATAAACGCAACAAGATTATTTGCAATGTAAAACTTTGATAAAAATGCACCAATTAAAAAGCCCACGCCAAGTAAAATACATAAAATAGTATACATTACACTTTTTGTATAAAGCGATTGCTTATTGCCCGACATTTTTACTGCCAAATCATTCAAGTCCCACCACTTGCTTGTATCTATATCCTCCTCGGAAATAGTTGCCTTACACTCTTGAATTTTATCCTTTAAAGCAATTTTTGACAGAGGAACTTCCACCTCTTTTTGAGGTATAAGGTATCCGCAATATTTGCAATATTTATCATTTTCGTCAATCATTTGACCACAGTTTTTACACTTTATATCCATAGTTCACCATTTAAACAAGTTAATGTTTACGTTTTATTATTCTACAATTAAATTAATATACATACATTTTGTGGTTAGGATAAAAGAAATCACCAACCTCAATATTGTAACCATAGTCACACCTAATAATTTAATTTTAACATATTATCATTATTATATCAAGCTTTTTTTATTTCCAATCGCAATTATTGAAAATACACATATTCGCTTGCTTTGGTATTTTGTTTTTTTTGTCCATATACTATCATTTAATTTTACCAAATTATTTAAAGATATTTTTACTAAATACAGACAAATGGTTTAAAATTTATGTAGAATTGATTATTTAATTTTAAATCCTATTTTTTTGCAAGTAATTATTGTTGTCACTATCTACAAAATCTTATAATTGAGGAGAGTATAACGGAATTAAGTGAGGAGATGTTTTCTTATTTAGCTTAATTACATTCTGCACACCAATTAAATACTTTTGCGAACTAAAAGTATTTATCAATTAAAAGCATTATTCTAATTAAAAAGCTTTTTTCAATAAAACTTTTACTCACAAATAGTTTTTGCAAATTTAAATGCCATTTGACTTAGAAAGAAACAATATTCTAGTACATACACAATTTTATTTATCAATTTTTTATTAACCTACTTTATAAGTAATGTTAATGCTTGTATTTTTTGTTAACACTCTAAAATTAACAACTTATCAAACAAAAAGAATAACCAACAAATAAAAATCTGTTGGTTATTCTCTCATTTTGAGTTATTATAAATTAATACTCTTCTGAATTTGACATATTCTCAGTCATATGACGCTCTCTGCCCATTACACTTTCTGGAGCATTGATTTTTCTACCACTGAACTTGTTGTAAGCTAAATAGAATACTAACCATAAAGCAGCTATACCTACGATACCGTACAACACTCTAGCACCGATATAAGCATTTGGTGTGAATATCCAGTTGATAAAGTTAAAATCGAAAACACCTACTGAAAACCAGTTGAATGCACCGATAATCATAATAATCATTGCTATTACTGTAATCATTTTTCCCTCCTTGTAACTTAGTTACAGAGTTATTATCTTTAAATATTGCAAAATTATACGCTTAAAAATTAAATTTTATATTAAATATCTTGTCTTTATTAATAAACTATGCTACAATAATTAAGTACAACTTTGTACACATTTTAATTTAAAGAGGTTATTATGAAAGCAATTGTTTCTGTAATTGGTAAAGACAAAAAAGGTATTATTGCAAAAGTAAGCAATATTTTATACGAGCAAGACATTAATATTGAAGATATTTCTCAAACTATTATGCAAGATTATTTTACTATGATAATGATGGTATCAATCAGTGCAAATAGTGACGTTACAAAACTAAGCAACATTTTAACTAAAGCTGGCGAGGAACTTGGAGTAACAATACGTGTTCAACACGAGGACATTTTCAACGCTATGCATAAACTTTAATTAGAGGTTAAACAATGATAAATAATAAAGAGATATTTGAAACTATTCAGATGATAAATCAACAACACTTGGATGTACGCACTACTACTCTAGGCATTTCACTGTTAGATTGTATTGCGGACAGCCCAAAACGCACAGCGGAAAAAGTGTATGATAAAATCACTAAAAGTGCAAAAAATTTAGTTAAAACAGCAAATGAACTTAGTAGTGAGCTAGGTATTCCAATCGTTAACAAACGTGTCAGCGTAACACCAGTAAGCTTGATTACTGCAAACAATGGCGGTCATTTGGAAGTTATCCGTGCATTAGACAAAGCTGCTAACGAAATCGGAATTGACTTTTTAGGTGGCTACTCTGCTTTAGTACATAAGGGTATGACAGAATATGAAAAGCAATTTTTAATGTCTATCCCAGAAGCTCTTGCAACTACTGGAAAAGTTTGTTCATCTGTAAATGTTGGTTCAACTAAAACTGGTATCAATATGGATGCAGTTGCTTTAATGGGCAAAATCATACGTGAATGTGCTATTAAAACTGCAGATAAAGACAGCTTAGCTTGTGCAAAACTTGTAGTATTCTGTAATGCTGTTGAGGATAACCCATTTATGGCGGGTGCATTCCACGGCGTTGGTGAAAATGACTTAACTTTAAATGTCGGTGTTAGCGGACCAGGCGTAGTAAAACACGCTTTGGAAAGTGTGGACGGCGACCTTATCCAAGTTGCAGAAAAAATCAAGGAAACCGCTTTCAAGATTACACGAGTTGGTTCTCTTGTTTGTAAGGAAACTGCAAAACGTCTTGGTGTTAACTGCGGTATTGTAGACTTATCACTTGCACCTACCCCAGTTATGGGTGACAGTGTGGCACACATTCTTGAGGAGATTGGTCTTGAAAGTGTTGGTGCTTGTGGCACAACCGCTTGTTTGGCTATGCTAAACGATGCAGTTAAAAAAGGTGGCATAATGGCAAGTTCAAGTGTTGGCGGACTATCTGGTGCATTTATCCCTGTAAGTGAAGATGCTGGTATGATTCGTGCAACCGATTGTGGTGATTTAAATATTGAAAAGCTTGAAGCTATGACTTGCGTATGTTCTGTAGGTCTTGATATGATTGCTATCCCTGGTGATACTCCAGCTGAGGTTATTAGCGGTATTATTGCAGACGAATCTGCAATTGGTATGGTAAATATGAAAACCACTGCTGTTAGAGTAATTCCTGTTATTGGTAAAAAGGTTGGCGATTATGCGGAATTTGGCGGACTTTTAGGTCACGCACCAATTATTTCAGTAAACAAAAACTCACCTGCAAAGTTCATAAACAGAGGTGGCAGAATACCTGCACCTTTGCATAGTCTAAAGAATTAAAATAAGGATAACTATGGATAAACTGGATTCAAATTCAACAAATAGTACCGATTTTCAAGCGGATATTGACGAAAATCTATCAAATAATATAGTTGCAAACGACACAACAACTACACAAACTCAAGTTACTACAAACAATGAAAATTTAATTGCAAGTAACGATAAAGAAGTTGTTTCCAACTCTTTAGATAATATTAATAGTTCAATTGAAAATAGTATTGATAATCAAAACAATAGCACTTTAATTAAAAATATGAGTCAAGAGGTAAACACTTGCAAACTTGATAAAAAGAAAGATGAAAAGCTAAAAAACCTTAACTTTGTATGCATACCTTTCATATTAACTGCCATTGGACTATCGCTATTTAATATTGGCAGAGTAAGATACCCTTTAAGCTTTTTATTTTTGGCAATAGGTCTACTCTCTTTAAGTATATCAAGTTTTATAAGGAGTAAAATCATTTCCAAAACTTGCGATTGCAAAGATTGCAAACACCAAAGCAGAGTTACACTTAAATTCGCTTTCTTTTACGGCTTTGCAGCCATTGGCTTAATAGGCGTTTTTATCTACTATTTAGTTACTGGCAACAATCCAACAATTTAAAGATACTAAAATAAATGGTTGCTCTTGCAACCTTTATTAATATTTAAATTATACACTTTTGATTTTACTTTCGTCACAGCAAAATATGGTTACACTTATTTATTAGAGGTTACAAATCAATTTTTGGTGGAGCTAATAATAAAAACTAATTAATAGTAAATTTAATTAAATTATTTAATTCTTTAAATAGGTATTCAAACTAAAGTATAAAATTTAAAACTTTACATAAAATAAAACAAAAAACAAAAGGAATTTATATGAAAATTTGGGCAAGACTTTTAATTGACGGCAAAAATGTAAAAGATACTTTATATGCGGACAATTATCCCCTAACCTTTGAAAGTTATGAGAATATGCTACGCAAAATAGCAGAACAATTAGACATATCATCACCCGTTAGTATGATGATACATTTTAGACATTTTAAAGAGTTTAATATTCATCGTTTCAAACCCGATGATTTTGTGGAAAGTTTTGAATACGATTCAATGGAAATAGAATGTTATGAATAACATAAAAAAGCTACTTAAACGTAGCTTTTTTGTTTTATACATTACTTTTTATAAATAATACCCAAATTAAAATTATTAACTATATATTCACATTAATTTATTAAATCAGTTTTTGCGACTAAAAGTATATTTGTTTTAAACAATTATCTTTTACTTTACCCAACTTAATCTTATTGCAAACAACAAAAATTTACAATCTTTTATTACATTAATTCAATAAGATATTGTGATTATAATTTTCTAGAACCACAAACAAAAATTGATTTTAATAAGTATATAACTGAGTTTATTGTTATACCTCAACATATTAATTATTTACATCTATATGCACCAGTTTTGTATACTTCTATGTATCTCATATATGGCTCTAATCTGCACTTATCTATTGATATAATCAATTTGTCTGTTGTAATTGGCTTATCAAATATAGCAATCTTGCCAAAACCAATGATAGTACCTTGATATACTTGTACTTTTTTATCGTCAATCACAGCATAAACGCTAAACTCTTCCACACGTTGAGATTTAGTAGTATCCTCTTCCAAACGTACTCTATCAATACTGCACTTATCAAATGTTATCTCATACTCAAATTTATTTTCATTTATTGCTACATTTGAAACATTTATATTATCCAATTTAAGCTTAGCCTCTTTTTCAAGCCACTTACCCATTTCAGCAAGTCTTGCAACATCTTTTTTATGGAATAAACCTTTTTTATTAGGTGGAATATTAAGTAACAGCAAGCCATTACCACCTACTGAATTATAATAAATATTCATTAAATGATTTAAAGACTTAACTGCCAAAGTATCTAATTTATGGTAAAACCAAAATGTTCTAATTGATACATCAACCTCTGCGGGATACCACATATATTCATTGTATTTTTCCAAAACTTGACGACTGCCCAAGTCTTGAACCATTACATCCTCACACCTCTTTTGGAATTTTTTTACATCATCAATATCTTGACAATTTGCCGCCAAATTTTGATACTCATATTCAAATTTAGGCACAACATTCCATTCCGACTCACGACACTTAGCACGTTCATTACCAACCCAACGTATATCAGGTGCACAACCACTCATACAAATATTTGGTTGCAATTCAACCGCAGTTCTCCAAATTCTTTCAAAATCGTACTTTTGGCGAGGTTTTCCATCTCTGCTTGCGGCACACGCACCATCCAACCACAACATAAATATATCACCATAATTTGTCAGCAACTCTGTAAGCTGTGTTATGTAAAAATCATTATATTCAGGTGTTCCATAACACTCTGCATTTCTATCCCAAGGTGACAAATACACACCAAATTTCAAGTCGTACTTTTTGCAACAATCTGAGACTTCCCTTACAATATCCCCCTTGCCGTCTTTATATGGACTATTAGATATATTATGCTCCGTAGTTTTTGTAGGCCATAGGCAAAAACCATCGTGGTGCTTGCAAGTCAATATTACCCCTTTCATTCCACAAGATTTTATCGCTTTTATCCATTGTTCCACATCTTGACACTTTGGATTGAATATCTTTGGAGACTCTTTTCCAGTTCCCCACTCTCTACCAGTGAAAGTGTTGACTGTATAGTGTATAAAAGCATAAAATTTCATATCTTGTACAATCAACTGACGCCTATTCGGCACAATAGATACATATTTTTCCAATCTTTCTTGTTCTGTCATAAAACCCCCAAAACTCTATTTAATGATATTATTATAACATATTAAAAATCATATTTCAATATTAAGTTCAAAATAAAGGTTAAAAGATAAAATTTAAATTAAATATTAATAAACAAAATAACTAAAACAAATAAATATCATTGCTCGTTAAAATTTAAAATAATCAATTTAACGCAAATTAATATGGTAAAATTATTATCATAAACTTAACATTGTAAATACAATATATTAAAACAAACAAGATACCAATATTCATCTTGTTTGTTTATATCTTTTTAATATAAACTTATCTATAATATATTTTTAAAAAATCACAATATTTTAAAATCTTTCTTTTACATTACTATAAGGATTTTGGTAGGCTTACGTAAACGCATTTTGTAGCGTTCGAGTAAGCCTACCTAAAGTCC